>NZ_JBHUYV010000007.1:321626-402529 GCF_042667905.1 Streptomyces sp. NPDC057287
CCTCGCCCGGTCTACCTTTGCGCGTTGCCCGCAAGCCTTGCGGGTGGCCCCCGCGGGCCGCGTCGCCGGGGCAGGGCCGGGGGCGGGGCCGGGGGCTTTCCCGGGGGCCCCGGCCCTCTGTCGTGCCCTGTTCGCGGGGCGGGCGTGGCTGTGTGCCCGGTTCGTGGGCGGGGGCCGCTGCGCGGGGCTGATCCCCTCCCCGCCCCTTCCCGTAACCGGGGCTCCGCCCCGGGCCCCGCTCCTCAATCGCCGGAGGGGCTTGAGAGGGGCCCGAGCTTGAGTCTCCGCCCCGGGCCCCGCTCCTCGATCGCCGGAGGGGCTTGCGAAAGGGGCCCGAGCTGGAGGGCTCCGGGCTGGACCCCGCTCCCCAGTTGCCGAAGGGCTCGGGAGGGGCCGGTGTGTCGTGCGCGGACGGAAAGGGGCCCTTCCGGCAGGCAGGTGCTGCCGGAAGGGCCCCTGGGGCCGTGCTGGTTACCGCGCCGTCTTGCGCAGGCGGAACGTGAGCGCCAGGCCCTCGTCCTCGAACGGGGCGCCGTACGTGTCGTCCGCCTCACCCTGCGCGTAGTCCAGGGCCAGGACCTCGTCCGCGATCAGCGTCGCGTGCGTGGTCAGAGCCTCGGCCGTCTCCGTGGACGCCGATGTCCAGCGCACCGCGATCCGGTCCGCCACGTCCAGGCCGCTGTTCTTGCGGGCCTCCTGGATCAGCCGGATCGCGTCACGGGCCAGTCCGGCGGCCCGCAGCTCCGGGGTGATCTCCAGGTCCAGGGCGACCGTCGCGCCCGAGTCGGACGCCACCGACCACCCTTCCCGCGGGGTCTCCGTGATGATGACCTCGTCGGGAGCGAGAGTGATCTGCTCGCCTTCGACCTCGACCGAGGCCGTGCCCTCGCGCAGCGCCAGTGACAGCGCGGCCGCGTCGGTGTCCGCGACGGCCTTGGCCACCGCCTGGACGCCCTTCCCGAACCGCTTGCCCAGCGCGCGGAAGTTCGCCTTGGCCGTGGTGTCGACCAGCGAGCCGCCGACCTCGGAGAGCGAGGCCAGGGAGGAGACGTTCAGCTCCTCCGTGATCTGGGCGCGCAGCTCCGGCGTGAGCGTCTCGAAGCCCGTGGCCGCGATCAGGGCCCGCGACAGGGGCTGGCGGGTCTTGACCCCCGACTCCGCACGCGTGGCCCGGCCGAGCTCCACGAGGCGGCGTACCAGGGCCATCTGCGAGGAGAGCGCCGGGTCGATCGACGCCGGGTCCGCCTTCGGCCACGACGACAGGTGCACCGACTCCGGGGCGTCCGGGACGACGGGCACGATCAGGTCCTGCCAGACCCGCTCCGTGATGAACGGGGTCAGCGGCGCCATCAGCCGGGTGACGGTCTCCACGACCTCGTGGAGTGTGCGCAGCGCCGCCTTGTCGCCCTGCCAGAAGCGGCGGCGCGAGCGGCGGACGTACCAGTTGGACAGGTCGTCGACGAACGCGGAGAGCAGTTTGCCGGCCCGCTGGGTGTCGTATCCCTCCAGCGCGGTGGTGACCTCCTCCACCAGGGTGCCGAGCTCGCCCAGCAGCCAGCGGTCCAGGACCGTGCGGTCGGCGGGGGCCGGATCGGCCGCTGACGGCGCCCAGTTCGACGTACGGGCGTACAGGGCCTGGAAGGCCACCGTGTTCCAGTACGTGAGGAGCGTCTTGCGGACGACCTCCTGGATCGTCCCGTGGCCCACGCGGCGTGCCGCCCACGGGGAACCGCCCGCCGCCATGAACCAGCGCACCGCGTCGGCACCGTGCTGGTCCATCAGCGGGATCGGCTGGAGGATGTTGCCCAGGTGCTTGGACATCTTCCGGCCGTCCTCGGCGAGGATGTGGCCCAGGCAGACCACGTTCTCGTACGACGACTTGTCGAAGACCAGGGTCCCGACCGCCATGAGGGTGTAGAACCAGCCCCGGGTCTGGTCGATGGCCTCGGAGATGAACTGCGCCGGGTAGCGGCTCTCGAAGATCTCCTTGTTCTTGTACGGGTAGCCCCACTGCGCGAACGGCATCGAACCCGAGTCGTACCAGGCGTCGATGACCTCCGGGACGCGGTACGCCGCCAGCTGGCAGCTCTCGTGCGAGCAGGTGAAGGTGATCTCGTCGATGAAGGGGCGGTGCGGGTCCAGCTCCGACTGGTCGCGGCCGGTCAGCCCGGAGAGCTCGGCGCGGGAGCCGACGCAGGTCAGGTGGCCGTCCTCGCAGCGCCAGATGGGCAGCGGGGTGCCCCAGTAGCGGTTGCGGGACAGCGCCCAGTCGACGTTGTTGTTCAGCCAGTCGCCGAAGCGGCCGTTCTTGACCGACTCCGGGAACCAGTTGGTCTTCTCGTTCTCCTGGAGGAGCCGGTCCTTGACCGCGGTGGTGCGGATGTACCAGGACGGCTGCGCGTAGTACAGCAGGGCCGTGTGGCAGCGCCAGCAGTGCGGGTAGCTGTGCTCGTACGGGACGTGGCGGAAGAGCTTGCCGCGTGCGTCCAGGTCCTCGGTGAGGGCCTCGTCGGCCTTCTTGAAGAAGACGCCGCCGACCAGCGGGAGATCCTCCTCGAAGGTGCCGTCGGGGCGCACCGGGTTCACCACCGGCAGGCCGTACGCCTTGCAGACCAGGAGGTCGTCGGCGCCGAACGCGGGGGACTGGTGGACCAGACCCGTGCCGTCCTCGGTCGTGACGTACTCGGCGTTGACGACGAAGTGCGCCTCGCTCGGGAACTCGACGAGCTGGAAGGGGCGCTCGTACGTCCAGCGCTCCATCTCGCGGCCGGTGAAGGTCTCACCGGTGAGCTCCCAGCCCTCGCCGAGGGCCTTCTCGACCAGCGGCCGGGCCACCACGAGCTTCTCGGCGCCGTCCGTCGCGACCACGTAGTCGACGTCGGGGTGCGCGGCGACGGCGGTGTTGGAGACGAGGGTCCAGGGGGTCGTCGTCCAGACGAGCAGCGCGGCCTCGCCGGCCAGAGGTCCGCTCGTCAGCGGGAAGCGTACGAAGACCGAGGGGTCGACGACCGTCTCGTAGCCCTGGGCGAGCTCGTGGTCCGAGAGACCGGTGCCGCAGCGGGGGCACCAGGGGGCGACACGGTGGTCCTGGACCAGCAGGTCCTTGTTGAAGATCTCCTTCAGCGACCACCACACGGAGTCGACGTACTCCGGGTCCATCGTGCGGTAGGCGTCGTCGAGGTCGACCCAGTACCCCATGCGGGTCGTGAGCTCGGTGAACGCGTCGGTGTGGCGGGTCACGGACTCGCGGCACCTGGCGTTGAACTCGGCGATGCCGTACGCCTCGATGTCCTTCTTGCCGTTGAAGCCCAGCTCCTTCTCCACCGCGAGCTCGACCGGCAGCCCGTGGCAGTCCCAGCCGGCCTTGCGGCCCACGTGGTAGCCCTGCATGGTGCGGAAGCGCGGGAAGACGTCCTTGAAGACGCGGGCCTCGATGTGGTGGGCGCCGGGCATGCCGTTGGCCGTCGGCGGGCCCTCGTAGAAGACCCACTCGGGGCGGCCCTCGGACTGTTCGAGGCTCTTGGCGAAGACCTTGCTGTCGCGCCAGAAGTCGAGCACGGCGTGCTCGAGGGCGGGCAGGTCGACCTGGGCGGGTACCTGGCGGTACTGCGGCGATGTCATGTGCGGGCTTCCTCCGGCGGACGTCTTCCACTTCCGTCGGAGGGACGAGAGCCGTATCAGCTCCCGCGGTACCACCCTCCTTGGCCCCGGGCATACGCCCCGGGCCCCCTCATTGGGGTCGCGATGCCGGGTCTAACGGCTCTGTGCCCGTGGACAGGGCCCACGTGCCCAGAGCTTTCTTCCGACGGCTCCGGGGTGATCTTCACGGCGCGCTCGCCCCCGGGCTCCCACCGTCCCCGGGTCGCTCCTGGCTGCGTACGACGCTACTCGTCCCATCCATGCCTCTCGCTGCGGCCAGTGTACGGGCCCGTACGGGCGACGGCCGACCGGTTTATCCGCGGCGCGGGGCTTGACCCGAATGGCCAGTCGGGACGCACGGAGTCCCGGAGAGCGTGCGCGGGCGGATTACCGCGCGGGGAGCTGGGCACAACGGTTGCAGGCGCGCCACTGCCCCGCCGCGGTGAGGGGCGAACCGGCGGCGTGCCCCGTTGCCGCGGAGCCGGGGTCGATTTATCGTCCCAGCACGATTCGCGTGCAAGATCACAATATGTGAAGGGGCCGCGGCCATGGTGGCGAAGAAGACCGCCGTATCGAGAACGGCGTCCGAGAGATCCACGGCTGCGGCTGCCGAGGAAGGGACCGGGAGCGCGGGCGAGGAGGCCGGTCCGGAGAAGGAAGCGGCGAAGAAGACCGCGAAGAAGGCGGCGAAGAAGACCGCGCGGAGTACCGCCGGCGGAAAGAAGGCGGCAGCAGGTCAGGCGGAGCCGGAGGAGACCGGCGGGGAACCGGCGCACCACGGGCCGGCGAAGAAGAGCACGGCGAAGAAGAGCGCAGCCAAGAAGGCGTCGAAGAAGGCCACGGGGGCGGCCCAGGCCGCCGAGCAGACAGGAGCCCACACGGTGGCAGCCAAGAAGAGCGCGGCCCGGACCACGGCAGCAGGAGAGGGCACCGCGACAGCGACAGCGCCCGGTGACCTCGCGGTGAGGCCGGGGGAGGACCCCTGGACCCCGCAGGAGGTCGACGAGGCCAGGACCGAGCTGACCGGGGAGGTCCTCAGACTGCGCACCGAGCTGGAGGCGTCGGGCGCCGCTCTGGCCGGTCTGATGCGCGACTCCGGTGACGGGGCCGGCGACGACGACGCGGACACCGGCACGAAGAACATCACCCGCGAGCACGAGCTGTCCCTGGCCGCCCACGCCCAGGAGACCCTGGACCAGACCGAGCGCGCCCTCGCCCGCCTCGACGCGGGGACCTACGGACTCTGCGAGGTCTGCGGCAAGCCGATCGGCAAGGCGCGGATGCAGGCGTTCCCGCGGGCCACGCTCTGTGTGGAGGACAAGCAGAAGCAGGAGCGGCGCGGGTAGGGCTCCCGGCTGGATCATGCCGGATCCGGACCCCGTCCGGACGGGAGGTCCCGGCGGCGCGAGCCCGAGACGGGCAGGGGCCTGAAGCCCCTGTCCGCCCGGGTGTGTCGTACCCTCGTCCTCAGTCAGGCACCTAGGTTGAGGGACTCACGTGGCAGAGGCGGAGCGCATCATCGGTACGCCGGATATCCCTGATGCCGAGGGGACGGACGGGGCGGAGCCCCGGCACGCCGAGGGCTCGGACCCGGTCGGCGGCGACCGGCCGGGCGGACGGGGCGGGAAGAAGATCCTGGTCCTCCTCGTCGTGACCGTCCTGGCCTACCTCCTGGACCTGGGCAGCAAGATGCTCGTGGTCGCGAAGCTGGAGCACGAGGAGCCCATCGAGATCTTCGGCGACTGGCTGAAGTTCGACGCGATCCGCAACGCGGGCGCCGCCTTCGGGATCGGCGAGGCGTTCACCGTGATCTTCACGGCCATCGCGACCGTCGTGATCATCGTCATCGTCCGGCTCGCCCGCAAGCTCTACAGCCTGCCCTGGGCCATCGCCCTGGGGCTGCTGCTCGGCGGAGCGCTCGGCAACCTCACCGACCGCATCTTCCGCGCGCCCGGCGTCTTCGAGGGCGCGGTCGTGGACTTCATCGCTCCCGCCCACTTCGCCGTCTTCAACCTCGCCGATTCGGCGATCGTGTGCGGCGGAATCCTCATCGTGATCCTTTCCTTCAAGGGCCTGGACCCCGACGGCACCGTGCACAAGGACTAGCGGGCGCAAGGCATACTCGACTGGTGAGTACGTATCCCGAGGTCCGCACCCTGCCCGTACCCGACGGCCTGGAGGGCGAGCGTGTCGACGCCGCCATCTCCCGGATGTTCGGTTTCTCCCGCACCAAGGCCGCCGAGCTGGCCGCTGCCGGGAAGGTCCAGGTGGACGGCGCGGTCGCCGGGAAGTCCGAGCGGGTGCACGGCGGTGCCTGGCTGGAAGTGGAGATGCCCCAGGCACCCGCTCCCGTCCAGATCGTCGCCGAGCCCGTCGAGGGCATGGAGATCGTCCACGACGACGACGACATAGTCGTCATCATGAAGCCGGTCGGCGTCGCCGCGCACCCGAGCCCCGGCTGGACCGGTACCACTGTCATCGGCGGTCTCGCCGCGGCGGGCTACCGCATCTCCACGTCGGGCGCCGCCGAGCGCCAGGGCATCGTGCACCGGCTGGACGTCGGCACCTCGGGGCTGATGGTCGTGGCCAAGTCCGAGCGGGCCTACACCCTGCTGAAGGCGCAGTTCCGCGACCGGGTCGTCGAGAAGAAGTACCACGCGCTGGTGCAGGGCCACCCCGACCCGATGAGCGGCACCATCGACGCCCCCATCGGCCGCCACCCGCAGCACGACTACAAGTGGGCCGTCACCGCCGAGGGCAAGCCCTCCGTGACGCACTACGACCTCATCGAGGCCTACCGCGCGGCCAGCCTGCTCGACATCAAGCTGGAGACCGGGCGCACCCACCAGATCCGGGTGCACATGTCCGCGCACCGCCATCCCTGCGTCGGTGACCTGACCTACGGCGCCGACCCCACGCTGGCCAAGCGCCTCGGCCTGACCCGACAGTGGCTGCACGCGGTCCGGCTCGGCTTCGAGCACCCGTCCGACGGCCGCTGGGTCGAATTCGAGAGCGGCTACCCCGACGACCTGCGCCACGCCCTCGACACGATCGCCGCGGAGAGCGAATGACCTCCGGCACCACCCCGTACAGCACCCGCAGGGCCCTCGGTGAGAGCGACCTCGCGGCCTGCTTCCAGGTCCGCAAGGACGTCTTCGTCGGCGAGCAGCAGGTCCCCGAGGAGATCGAGTACGACGCCCACGACGCCACGGCCGTGCACGTCGTCGCCGTGGCCGCGGACGGCTCCACGCTCGGCACGGGGCGGCTGCTGCACGGCGAGGCGGCGGCGGACCGGACCGGTGGCGACCCCGCGGTCGGCTCGCTCGGACGGCTCGCGGTGACCCGTGAGGCCCGCGGCCTCGGTGTCGGCGCCGCACTGGTGCGGGCCATAGAGGAGGAGGCCCGCACGCTGGGCCTGGCCGCCGTGGACCTGCACGCCCAGACCCACGCCCTCGGCTTCTACGAGAGGCTCGGCTACCGGGCGTACGGCCCCGAGTTCCCGGACGCCGGGATGCCGCACCGGGCCATGCGCCGCGCTCTCTGATCCCACGGGGGTTGCCGCAGGTCCGCCGGCCCCGCATGGCACGCTGGGAGCCCTGACCGGCTGATCAACGGGCCACGGTGCCCGGAGCGCTGTGAAAGGCACCACGTGGACCAGATGGCACTGCTGCTCCTGCTTCTTCTCGGAGCGCTGGTCACGGTCCCACTGGGGGAGCGGCTCCGGCTGCCCGCGCCGGTGCTGATGACGCTCGCCGGGATCGGCATGGCTTTCGCCAGCTTCGTCCCCGACGTGGACATCCCGCCGGAGATCATTCTCCCAGCCCTGCTGCCCCCGCTGCTCTACGCCTCGGTGCAGCGCACCTCCTGGCGGCAGTTCGCGGCCAACAAGCGGCCGATCTTCCTGCTGGCCGTCGCCCTCGTCTTCGTCACGACAGCGGCGGTCGCGGCCGTGGCCGACGCGATCGTCCCCGGCCTGCCCATCGCCGCCGCCGTGGCCCTGGGCGCGCTCGTCGCCCCGCCCGACCCCGTCGCCGCCACGGCGGTCGCGGGGTCGCTCGGTCTGCCGCGCAGGCTCGTCTCGATCCTGGAGGGGGAGGGACTGTTCAACGACGTCACGGCCATCGTGCTCTACCACGTGGCGATCGCCGCGGCCGTCAGCGGCACCTTCTCGCTCCCGGAGGCGTTCGGGCTCCTCGTCCTCTCCGCGGTGGTGGCCGTGGTGGTGGGCCTGGTGCTCGGCTGGCTGACCATCAAGCTGATGGACCTGCTGGGCGACGCCACCCTTCAGGTCGGTCTGTCCTTGCTGGTGCCCTTCATCAGCTACGTGCTCGCCGAGGAACTGATGGGCTCCGGTGTGCTCGCGGTCCTCACCACCGCGCTCTTCCTCGCCGAGCACACGGCGGACGCCGACGACGTCCTCGGGCGGCTCACCGGCCGGTCCTTCTGGGAGATCGTCGACACCCTCGTGACCGGCGTCGCCTTCGGCCTCATCGGGCTCGAACTCCACAGCGTCTTCGGCACCGCCGACGGCCGTGAGCTGCAGCTCCTGGGCTGGGGGCTGGCGGTCGTCGCGGTCGTCGTCGGCGTGCGGCTCCTCTGGCTGCTCCCCGCGACCTGGCTCACCAACCGGCTGCACACCCGCCGCGACTACAGCGAGGAGATCCCCACGAGCCGTCGGGAGACCGTCGTCATGTGGTGGGCCGGAATGCGCGGGGTGGCCTCGGTGGCACTGGCCCTGGCCATCCCGCTGGAGACGGACGACGGGAAGCCGTTCCCCGGACGGGACGAGATCGTCTTCATCGCCTTCGCCGTCGTCATGGCCACCCTCGTCTTCCAAGGGCTGACCCTGCCGTGGCTCGTGCGGAAGCTCGGCGTACGGGCCGACACCGAGGTGGAGCAGACTCTGGAGCGGGATCTCGCGATCCGTGCCGCCCGGGCGGCGAAGCGCCGGCTCAAGGAGATCCAGGAGGTCGAGGACTTTCCCGAGGACGTCCAGGAGCGGCTGCAGCGCGCGGCGTACGACATCGGGGCGCGGATCAGCCCGGACATGGTCGACGAGGAGCGCCGTGAGGCCTACGCCCAGCGCGCCGAGCGGCTCAGGGCGTTCGGCCGGGTGCAGCGTGAGCTGCTCTCGGCCGCCCGCCACGAGGTGCTCTCCGCCCGCAGCGAGCCCGGCTCGGACCCGGAGGTCGTGGACCGGGTGCTGCGGTATCTGGACGTACGCAGCCTGCACTGACGACGCGCACGGCGCGCCCGCGAGGCGGCGTCAGCCGCGGCCCGTGCGGGGGGTCTTGTCCAGGTCCAGGTCCGCCGCCGCGCCGTTGCCCGGCCGGCTCCGCCTGTCGGCGGCGCCCGTCAGCTCCGGCCAGTGGTCGCCGGGGGTCAGCGAGGCGGGAGCCGTCAGGACCCGCGGGAGCGCGTACGGGTGGTTGTCCCGCAGCCAGCCGATCATCTGCTCCCGCACCGCGCAGCGCGCCGTCCAGATGTCGTCGGCGTCCTTCGCCGTGACCACGGCGCGCACCTCGATCGTCGTCGGGGTGGTGTCCGTGACCGCCAGCGACCAGTCGCGGCCGTCCCACGCCGCGCAGTCGCCGAGGACGTCCCTGAGCCGGTCACGCATCGCCGCGATCGGCGCCGAGTGGTCGAGCTGGAAGTAGACCGTGCCGGTCATCTGCGCCCCGCCGCGCGACCAGTTCTCGAACGGCTTGCTGGTGAAGTAGGACACAGGCATCGTGATCCGCCGCTCGTCCCAGGTGCGTACGGCGAGGAAGGTGAGGGTGATCTCCTCGACCGTGCCCCATTCCCCGTCCACCACGACGGTGTCGCCGATCCGCACCATGTCCCCGAAGGCGATCTGGAACCCGGCGAAGAGGTTGCCGAGCGTCGACTGGGCGGCGACACCGGCGACGATGCCGATCACACCGGCCGAGGCCAGCATCGAGGTGCCGACCGTACGCATCGCCGGGAAGGTCAGCAGCATCGCGGCGATCGCCACGGTCGCCACCACCGCGGTGACCACGCGCTGTATCAGCGCCACCTGGGTGCGTACCCTGCGCACACGGGCGGCGTCGCGCGAGGCCGACGCGTAGCGGGCGTACGAGGACTCCACGACCGTGGCCGCGACGCGGATGACCAGCCAGGCCGAAGCCGCGATCAGGGTCAGGGTCAGGGCCTGGCCGATGACGGCGCGGTGGTCACGGACGGGCTCGAAACGTATCTGGGTGAAGGAGCCCCGCAGCAGCGCGGTGCAGAGCACCACCTGCAGAGGCGGGCGGCAGCGCCGCAGCAGACCCCACAGCGGAGTCTCGTGGTGGCGGCTGTCGGCGCGGCGCAGCAGCAGGTCGACCAGCCACCCCACCGCCAGCGTGATCACCAGTGATCCACCCACCACCAGTACCAGCGGCAGTATGTTCTCCATTCCCTCGTCCTCCAAGCGTCGGGGCACAGCTGGCAACATGGGCCTCATGAACATCATGCTTTTCCACTCGACCTTTGGTCTGCGGCCCGCTGTGCACGCGGCTGCCGACCGGCTGCGTGCGGCCGGGCACGAGGTGCGCGTGCCCGATCTCTTCGAGGGGCACACCTTCGACACCGTCGAGGAGGGAATGGCCTTCAAGGAAGAGGTGGGCAAGGACGAGCTGCTCAAGCGCGCCGTCCTGGCCGCCGCGCCCTACTCCGACCAGGGCCTCGTGTACGCGGGATTCTCCTTCGGGGCGTCGGTCGCGCAGACCCTCGCGCTCGGCGACGCGAAGGCGCGCGGGCTGCTGCTGCTCCACGGCACGTCGGACATCGCGGAGAACGCCACGGTGGACGAACTGCCCGTCCAGCTCCACGTGGCCGACCCCGACCCGTTCGAGTCGCACGACTGGCTGAACAGCTGGTACCTCCAGATGCAGAGGACCGGCGCGGACGTCGAGGTCTACCGCTACCCGGGAGCCGGTCACCTCTTCACCGACCCCGACCTGCCCGACCACGACGGGGACGCGGCCCAGCTGACCTGGAAGGTCTCGCTGGGCTTCCTCGCCACGCTGTAGCGCGGGGGAGGGGCCGCGCACCCCTGTGCGCGGCCCCTCCGCGTTCCGTGCGGGTCAGCGCACCGGGGCGTCGGCCCTCTCCACCTTCTGCGTGCCGCTGCGCGTGCGGTACGAGCGGACCCAGGACGACGTCGCGTCCCGGTCCGTCTTGTCGGAGACCACGTAGTAGTCCATCTGCGAGCGCTCGGCCGTCACATCGAGGACGCCGTAGCCGTGCGCGTCCATGTCGACCCACTTCACGTGGCGGTTGGCTGCCCTGACCGCGGTCGCCGCGACCACCGAGACCGTCCCGGGAGCGACCCGCAGGATGTCGTCGAGGTTGTCCGAGGTGACCGAGGTCACGACGAACTCGGTGGCCGCCGACGCGGACAGCGGATACGTCGCCGCCCTGACGGGTACGTCGTTGGCCCACGCCATGTGGATGTCGCCGGTCAGGAAGACCGTGTCGGTGACGGCGCGGTCCCGCAGGTGCGAGATCAGCTCCTTGCGGTCGTCGGTGTAGCCGTCCCACTGGTCGACGTTGACCGCGAGCCCTTCCGCGGGGAGCCCCAGCAGCTCCGCCAGCGGCGCCAGCAGATGGGCCGGCAGCGCCCCGAAGGCGACCGGCGAGATCATCACCGAGGTGCCGACCAGCTTCCAGCGGGCATCCGAAGCCGTCAGCCCGGCCTTCAGCCAGTCCAGCTGCGCCCGTCCCGTGATCGAGCGCTCCGGGTCGTCGACCGCGCCGTTGCCGATCGACGCCTGCTCGGAGCGGAAGCTGCGCAGGTCGAGGAGGTGCAGCTCGGCCAGGTCGCCGAAGCTCAGACGCCGGTAGACGGTGCCCTCGGTGGAGGCGCGGACCGGCATCCACTCGAAGTACGCCTGCTTCGCGGCGGCCATCCGGGCGGCCCAGGGGCCCTCGGTGCCGGGGGTGTGGTTCTCGGCTCCCCCGGACCACGCGTCGTTGGCGAACTCGTGGTCGTCCCAGATGGCGATCACCGGGTGGGCGGCGTGCAGCGCCTGGAGATCGGTGTCCGTCTTGTACGTGGCGTGCCGCAGGCGGTAGTCGGCGAGCGACAGGATCTCGTGGAGCGGGGCGTGGGGGCGGACGACGGTGTCCTGGGTCGGATAGCTGCCCGACGCGTACTCGTAGATGTAGTCGCCCAGGTGCAGGACGGCGTCCAGGTCGGCGCGGGCCGCGAGGTGGCGGTACGGGGAGAACCAGCCCGCCTCCCAGTTGGCGCAGGACACCACGCCGAACCGGATCCCGGCGACGGTGGCCCCGGTGGCGGGCGCCGTGCGGGTGCGGCCCACGGGGGAGAGGACGGCCTGCCCGCCCTCCGCCCCGCCGCCGGCCGCGGAGAAGCGGAACCAGTAGTCCGTGGCGGGGCGAAGCCCCCGGACGTCGGCCTTGACCGTGTGGTCGGAGCCGGCCCGTGCGACGGACGTGCCCCGGGCCGCGATCCGGGCGAAGGCCTTGTCCTCGGCGATCTCCCAGGTCACCGGTGTGTCGGCGCCCAGGCCTGAGCCGGGCATGGCCTCGGCGGAGGGGGTGACGCGGGTCCACAGGAGCATGCCGTCGGGCAGCGGGTCGCCCGAGGCGACGCCGTGCAGGAAGACCGGGCCGTCGGCGGCCCGGGCACTGGTGGACGTCAGCACGGAGCCGGCGACCGCGGTGGCTGCGGCGGCCTTGACGACCGTGCGGCGGGTGGGCGTGGCGGAGAGGTGTCGTCTGGTCACGGGCGATCACCCTACTGGCGGGTACGACGAACAGGCGGGCGAACAAAGGAAGTTCGCCCGCCTGTTGGCCGGATGACGCCTGGTGTTACGCCGACAGGCCCCGCCGGGCCGTGGCTTTTCCCGTCCGTCCGCCCGCCCCCTACGGCAGGAGGGCCGGAGGCGGGTCTCAGCCCTTCAGCGCCTTGGTGACCGCCGCGTTGAAGTCGGCCACGGTCATGGGGGCGTTCTCGCTGCCCTCGGCGGTGAGCGTCTTGCCGTCCATCTTGAGGGTCGGCGTGCCCTGCACCCCGCTCTTGTCGAACGTCTTGGACATCTTGATCGCCCAGGCGTCGTACGTACCGTCCTCGACGGCCTTCTGGAACGCCTTGTTGCCCTTGAGCGCGTCCACCGTGTCCGCCACCTCGATCAGGTAGCTGTCCTTGGCGAACTTGTCGTTCGTCTCCTCGGGGTGGTACTTCGCCGAGTACAGGGCGGTCTTGTACTCCAGGAAGGCGTCCGGGCTCACGTCGAGCGCCGCACCCAGGGCGCTCAGGGCGTTCTTCGAGCCCTCGCCGCTGTCGGAGTTGTCGATGAAGGTGGCGCCGACGTACTTGATCTTGTACTTGCCGGCGTCGACGTCCTTGGCAACGGTCTCGCCGACCGTCTGCTCGAACGTGGCGCAGATCGGGCAGCGCGAGTCCTCGTAGAGCTCCAGGGTCTTCTTGGCGCTCGACTCACCGATCACGACGGTCGTGCCGTTGTCACCCGAGGTGTTCTTGGGGGCGGTGACGTTCTTCGCGTCCGCCGCGGCCTCCCAGGCGGAGGGCTTGCTCAGCTGCATCACGCCGTAGCTGACACCGCCGGCGATCGCCAGCACGGCGACGACCGAGACGCCGACGACGATCTGCTTGCGCGCCTTGTCCTTCTTGGCCTGGCGCTCGCGCTCCACGCGCAGCCGCTCACGGGCGGCGGACTTGTTGGCCTGGGTGTTGCGACTGCTCATGGGGGTGCTCCGTAGACGTGAGATGGCTCAGGGGGGTCGTACCGCTTGCTCAGGCAGGGGTGAACGCCGAGCGCGGGGGGCCCCTCCGTCCCACGGAGTGCACGAGGAAGCGGGCCGGGGCGAGCGGGTGCGGGCGCCCCGCGCGCCGGGCACGGGCCGGTGCGTGGGGCCGCGCCGTACCCACCACGGCGACCGCGGTGAGCAGGGGCCGGAATGCGAAGGCGGCCGCCGCGCGCAGCAGCCCCGCGAGCGCGGACTCACCGCGCCGCAGCCAGGCCGCGGCGAGCAGACCCACCGTCACGTGTGCGGCGAGCAGCAGCCACGGGACGGCGGGCCCCGGTGAGGCCAGCAGGGCGGTGGCGTGGTCCCCGCCACCGGCCACCCCGGCCAGGGGTGTGCCGACCGCCGCCACGCCGGAGAGCCCGTCGGGACCGCGCCCGGCCTCTCCGCCGCAGAGGACGTCGACGCCCACGGAGCGCAGCGGACCCGCGATGGGACCGCCCGCCGCTCCGTAACAGAGGTGCTGGCCGGTGGTGAACACCGTGTCGGCGGCCAGCTCCAGCGGAACGAGCAGCCCGGCGATCGCCCCGAAGCCGCGCTCCCGGCCCGCCAGCGCGAACGCCACGGCGAAGACCGCGCCGGCCAGCAGCGCGACAGCGGCCAGGGGCAGCGGGACCCGGGAGAGCAGCACATGGGACGCGGACGAGAGCGTGACGACGAGCGCGGTGAACAGCGCCGCGCGTACCGCTCTCATCTGCGTCCCTGATACGTCCATCGCCGGAGAGTGTGCCATGCGTTCCTGTAAGTGGCCCCTAAGGACCTGCGGGGCCCGGGCTACAGGCCCGGGATACGGCCGTTGCGGAAGAGGTCCACGAAGATCTGGTGGTCGGCCCGGGCGCGCGCGCCGTAGCTGTGCGCGAAGTCGGTCAGCAGCTCCGCGAAGCCCTCCTCGTCGGCCGCGATGGCCGCGTCGATCGCGCGCTCCGTCGAGAACGGCACCAGCGAGTGCCCGCTCTCGTCGTCCGCGGCCGAGTGCATCGTCGCCGTGGCCCGGCCGAGGTCGGCGACCACCGCCGCGATCTCCTCCGGCTCGTCGATGTCGGACCAGTCCAGGTCGACCGCGTACGGGGAGACCTCGGCCACCAGCTGCCCGGACCCGTCCAGCTCGGTCCAGCCCAGCCACGGGTCGGCGTGCGCCTGCAGCGCCCGCTGGGAGATCACCGTGCGGTGCCCCTCGTGCTGGAAGTAGTCCCGCACGGCGGCGTCGGTGATGTGCCGGGACACCGCCGGGGTCTGCGCCTGCTTGAGGTAGATCACCACGTCGTTCTCCAGGGCGTCGCTGTTGCCCTCCAGGAGGATGTTGTACGAGGGCAGCCCCGCCGATCCGATGCCGATGCCCCGGCGGCCGACGACGTCCTTCACCCGGTACGAGTCGGGCCGCGTCAGGCTCGACTCCGGCAGCGTCTCCAGGTAGCCGTCGAACGCCGCGAGCACCTTGTAGCGCGTCGCCGCGTCCAGGTCGATCGCACCACCGTCGGCGGCGAACCTGCGTTCGAAGTCCCGGATCTCCGTCATCGAGTCGAGCAGCCCGAACCGGGTCAGCGAGCGGGCGACGCGGAGCGCGCCGAGCAGCGGGCCGTCGGCGGTGTCCAGGGTGAAGGGCGGCACCTCGTCGTTCTTGGCGCCCGTCGCCAGGGCGTGGATCCGCTCCCGGTAGGCGGCGGCGTAGACGCGGACGAGCTCGGTGATCTGGTCGTCGCCCAACGCCTTGGCGTAGCCGATCAGGGCGACGGAGGCGGCGAAGCGCTTGAGGTCCCAGGTGAAGGGGCCGACGTACGCCTCGTCGAAGTCGTTGACGTTGAACACGAGCCGCCCGTTGGCGTCCATGTACGTGCCGAAATTCTCGGCGTGCAGGTCGCCGTGGATCCAGACCCTGCTCGTGCGCTCGTCCAGGTAGGCGCCGGTGTGCTGCTCGCGGTCCAGGTCGGCGTAGAACAGACCGGCCGAGCCCCGGTAGAAGGCGAAGGCGGAGCCCGCCATCTTGCGGAACTTCACCCGGAAGGCTGCGGGGTCGGCGGCCAGGAGCTGCCCGAACGCGGTGTCGAAAACGGCGAGAATCTGCTCCCCGCGCTGTTCTGCGCCGGTCTGCGTGTCCGACATCGCTGGGTGCCTCCTGGGTACATGGCGTTCATGACAAATGGGACGGGCGTCCCCGCTCTTCCAACGCGCGACCGTACCCCGGAGTGCCCGCCGCTCGTCACTTCGGAGACGTAGACTTCCACGCTGTCCCCCCAAGCCGTCATCTCCCCGGCCGTCGCCCGGTCACCACTCCCCGCCGAGGCGCTCCGCGCCCCACCAGTTCCCGAATTCCGGAGGCACAGCGCCGTGAGCAAGCCGCCCTTCACGCACCTGCACGTCCACACCCAGTACTCCCTGCTGGACGGTGCCGCGCGGCTCAAGGACATGTTCGACGCGTGCAACGACATGGGCATGTCGCACATCGCGATGACCGACCACGGCAACCTCCACGGGGCGTACGACTTCTTCCACTCGGCGCAGAAGGCCGGGGTGACGCCGATCATCGGGATCGAGGCGTACGTCGCCCCCGAGTCGCGCAAGCACAAGCGCAAGATCCAGTGGGGCCAGCCGCACCAGAAGCGCGACGACGTCTCGGGTTCCGGCGGTTACACCCACAAGACGATCTGGGCGTCCAACAGCACCGGTCTGCACAACCTCTTCAAGCTCTCCTCGGACGCGTACGCGGAGGGCTGGCTGCAGAAGTGGCCCCGTATGGACAAGGAGACCATCTCCCGGTGGTCCGAGGGGCTGATCGCCTCCACCGGGTGCCCCTCCGGGGAGGTGCAGACCCGGCTGCGGCTCGGACAGTTCGACGAGGCGGTCCAGGCGGCGTCCGACTACAAGGACATCTTCGGCGAGGGCAAGTACTTCCTGGAGCTGATGGACCACGGCATCGAGATCGAGCGCCGGGTCCGGGACGGGCTCCTGGAGATCGGCCGGAAGCTGAACATCCCGCCGCTCGTCACGAACGACTCGCACTACACCTACGCCAACGAGGCGACCGCGCACGACGCCCTGCTCTGCATCCAGACCGGGAAGAACCTCTCCGACCCCGACCGCTTCCGCTTCGACGGCACGGGCTACTACCTCAAGACGACGGACGAGATGTACGGCGTCGACTCCTCCGACGCCTGGCAGGAGGGCTGTGCCAACACCCTCCTGGTCGCGCAGCAGATCGACACGACCGGCATGTTCGAGAAGCGCGACCTGATGCCGAAGTTCGACATCCCGGACGGCTTCACGGAGATCACCTGGTTCCAGGAGGAGGTCCGGGTCGGCATGGACCGCCGCTACCCCGGAGGCGTCCCCGAGGACCGGCAGAAGCAGGCCGAGTACGAGATGGACATCATCATCCAGATGGGGTTCCCGGGGTACTTCCTCGTCGTCGCCGACTTCATCATGTGGGCCAAGAACAACGGCATCGCCGTGGGCCCCGGCCGCGGTTCCGCGGCCGGCTCGATCGTCGCGTACGCCATGGGCATCACCGACCTCGACCCGATCACCCACGGGCTGATCTTCGAGCGCTTCCTCAACCCCGAGCGCGTCTCCATGCCCGACGTCGACATCGACTTCGACGAGCGCCGGCGCGTCGAGGTGATCCGGTACGTGACCGAGAAGTACGGCGCCGACAAGGTCGCCATGATCGGCACCTACGGCAAGATCAAGGCCAAGAACGCGATCAAGGACTCCGCGCGCGTCCTGGGCTACCCCTACGCGATGGGCGACCGGCTCACCAAGGCCATGCCCGCCGACGTCCTCGGCAAGGGCATCGACCTCAACGGCATCACCGACCCGAAGCACCCGCGCTACAGCGAGGCGGGCGAGATCCGGGGGATGTACGAGAACGAGCCCGACGTCCAGAAGGTCATCGACACCGCCAAGGGCGTGGAGGGCCTCGTCCGGCAGATGGGCGTGCACGCCGCCGGCGTGATCATGTCCAGCGAGCCGATCGTCGACCACGCCCCGATCTGGGTGCGGCACACCGACGGCGTGACGATCACGCAGTGGGACTACCCCCAGTGCGAGTCGCTCGGCCTGCTCAAGATGGACTTCCTGGGCCTGCGCAACCTGACGATCATGGACGACGCCATCAAGATGGTGAAGGCCAACAAGGGCGTCGAGCTGGAGATGCTCGCCCTGCCGCTGGACGATCCCAAGACGTACGAGCTGCTCTGCCGCGGTGACACGCTCGGGGTGTTCCAGTTCGACGGCGGCCCCATGCGGTCGCTGCTGCGCCAGATGCAGCCCGACAACTTCGAGGACATCTCCGCCGTCTCGGCCCTCTACCGGCCGGGCCCGATGGGCATGAACTCGCACACGAACTACGCCGAGCGCAAGAACGCCCGGCAGGAGATCACCCCGATCCACCCGGAGCTGGAGGAGCCCCTCAAGGAGGTGCTCGGCCTCACCTACGGCCTGATCGTGTACCAGGAGCAGGTGCAGAAGGCCGCCCAGATCGTCGCCGGCTACTCGCTCGGCGAGGCCGACATCCTGCGCCGCGTGATGGGCAAGAAGAAGGCCGACGAGCTGGCGAAGAACTTCGTCCTCTTCGAGGCCGGAGCCAAGAAGAACGGCTTCTCCGACGCGGCGATCAAGGCCCTGTGGGACGTCCTGGTGCCCTTCGCCGGATACGCCTTCAACAAGGCGCACTCCTCCGCGTACGGCCTGGTCACCTACTGGACCGCCTACCTCAAGGCGAACTACCCCGCCGAGTACATGGCGGCCCTCCTGACGTCCGTCAAGGACGACAAGGACAAGTCCGCGGTCTACCTCAACGAGTGCCGGCGCATGGGCATCAAGGTGCTCCCGCCGAACGTCAACGAGTCCGAGCCGAACTTCGCCGCCCAGGGTGACGACGTGATCCTCTTCGGGCTGACCGCGATCCGGAACGTCGGGACGAACGTGGTCGACTCGATCATCAGGTGCCGCAAGGCCAAGGGGAAGTACTCCACGTTCCCCGACTTCCTCGACAAGGTCGAGGCCGTCGTCTGCAACAAGCGCACCGTCGAGTCGCTCATCAAGGCCGGCGCCTTCGACGAGATGGGACACACCCGCAAGGGACTCGTCGCCCACCACGAGCCGATGATCGACAACGTGGTGCAGGTCAAGCGCAAGGAGGCCGAGGGACAGTTCGACCTCTTCGGCGGCGGCGACGACGCGAGCGACGAGCCGGGCTTCGGCCTCGACGTGGAGTTCTCCGACATCGAGTGGGAGAAGTCCTACCTGCTCGCGCAGGAACGCGAGATGCTCGGCCTGTACGTCTCCGACCACCCGCTCTTCGGCCTGGAGCACGTCCTGTCCGACAAGTCGGACGCAGCGATCTCCCAGCTCACGAGCGGGGAGCACTCCGACGGCGCGATCGTCACCGTGGGCGGCATCATCTCCGGCCTCCAGCGCAAGATGACCAAGCAGGGCAACGCCTGGGCCATCGCCACCGTGGAGGACCTCGCCGGCGCCATCGAGTGCATGTTCTTCCCCGCGACCTACCAGCTGGTCTCCACCCAGCTCGTCGAGGACACCGTCGTCTTCGTGAAGGGACGCCTCGACAAGCGCGAGGACGTGCCCCGCCTGGTCGCCATGGAGATGCAGGTCCCCGACATCTCCAACGCCGGGACCAACGCGCCCGTCGTCCTGACCATCCCCACGGTCAGGGTCACCCCGCCCATGGTCAGCCGGCTCGGTGAGGTCCTCAGCAACCACCGGGGCGACACCGAGGTGCGCATCAGGCTCCAGGGCCCCCGCAAGACCACCGTGCTCCGGCTCGACCGGCACCGGGTCAAGCCGGACCCCGCCCTCTTCGGCGACCTGAAGGTGCTGCTCGGCCCGTCCTGCCTGGCCGGCTGACGACCGCCCCCGAACCCGCGAGAGGGGCGCCCCGCCACTGGCGGGGCGCCCCTCTCGGCCTGTCGGCCCTGATCCGTCAGTTGTGGCCGAAACGCTTCTGGTGCTTGCGCGCGACGTCGGACGGGCTGCCCTGAGCCTGCGACTGCGGCTGGGTCTGCGACTCGTACGCCGTCGACTTCGCCTCCTCCGCGCCGCGCTCGGCGGCCGAGGAGCGGTCGTGCTGGCTGCCCTGCTTGCGGTTCTTGTTCTTCGCCATCGTGATGCCTCCTGTAGGAGATCTGGGGGTCCAGAACCGCTGTCAGATTCACATAGCACCGCAAAGGCCGCATGTTGGATCATTACCGAGCGTAGTAGGCGGGGTATCATGCGCCGTTCTCGGATCCGCCACGCCGATGATCGAGTTCCGGACCTTAACGACCGTGCCGTCGGGCAGACTCGAAGGAAACCCTGAGTAAGCGAACCCGGGTCGGCGGACCCACCCCCCCCGTGTCCGGGTCCGCCGATCCGCTCCCGAGTTGGAAGAGGGTGGAACGCGTGGACCGTTGCGTCGTCCTGGTGGACGCCGGCTACTTGCTGGGCGCAGCCGCGAGTCTGCTGGCCGGAGAGCCCGCCCGTTCCCGCATCACCGTGGACCACGCGGCCCTGATCCAGGGCCTGCGCGAGCGCGCCGAGGCCGACACGGAACAGCCCCTGCTCCGCATCTACTGGTTCGACGGCGCCCCCGACCGCGTGCCGCAGCCCGAGCACCGCAGGCTCAGGGTCATGCCCAGGGTGACCGTTCGGCTCGGCGCCCTCACACGCAGTGACGGACGGTGGGCGCAGAAGGGCGTCGACGCGGCCATGCACGCCGAACTGACCGAGCTGGCCAGGAACCGCGCCTGCTCCGACGTGGTGCTCGTGACCGGCGACGGCGATCTGCTGCCGGGGCTGATGTCCGCCAAGGAACACGGTGTCGCCGTCCACCTCTGGGCGGTCCAGGCCGCCGACGGCGACTACAACCAGTCCGAGGACCTGGTCGCCGAGGCCGACGAGCGGCGGGTGCTCGACCGGGCCTGGATCACCAAGGCCGTACGGGCCAAGGAGACGGGCGGAGTGTGCGCGCCCCCGCCCGTGCCGCGCCCCGAGATCGCCGCGATCCTCTCCGCCCCGCTGCCCGAGGCAGCCCTCGCCGCCTCGGCCGAGCGCGCGTCGGAGGCCCAGGCCGCCGCGGCACGCAACGGCACCGGCGCGCAGGCCGCGGAGGACACACCGGGCGCCCCGCCGGCACCCGGGCACAAGGGCGTCCCCACCCCCAAGGACCTGGCGAGCCTGCGCGCACCCGGCGCCCAGGTCACGCAGCACACCGCGCAGCCGCCCGTCGCCAACGCGACGCTGCGCTGGTCGTCCGACAAGGGCTGGGTCGAGCGCGGCGGGCCGCTGGGCGAACCGGCCGAGACCGCGTCGCTGCCGACCCTGGCGCAGGTCACCAGCGCGGAACAGCGCTGGGCGGACCGGGAGGAGGACATCACCACCGTCGGCGGCGACCCCTTCGAGGTCGGTCAGGTCTTCGCCCGGCGCTGGATGGAACGCCTGCCGGAGACCGTCCACCTGCAGAAGCTGTCCACCATGTACCCCCGCATCCCGCACCGCATCGACGGCGAACTCCTGAGGTACGCCGCCCGCTTCGGGCTGCTCGCGCACAAGGACGACCAGATCGACGAGCACGACCGCTATGCCATCCGGGCGGGGTTCTGGCGCGAGATCGACGTACGGGCCGCCGCCGAGCACGTTCCCGTCGGGGAGTGACCGGGGCGTCCCTGCCCGGCCCCGGACGCAATACGGGGCATCCGACCCCGTAGTCTCATACCTCGTGAGTACGGGCACAGCACAGGCTACGGGCACATCAGAGGCGCAGACCGTGTGCGCGGTGCGTGATCTGGTCAAGACCTACCCCGCCGTCCGCGGCCGACGCGGCCGGGCCGCCACTCCCGAGGTGCGCGCCACCGACGGGATCTGCGTCGACGTCCGGCGAGGGGAGATCTTCGGGCTGCTCGGCCCCAACGGCGCGGGCAAGTCCACACTCGTGCGCCAGCTCACCGGACTGATGCGCCCCGACTCGGGAAGCGTCGAGGTGCTGGGGCACGATCTCGTGCGCCATCCCGAGCGGGCCTCCCGGCTCATCGGCTACCTCGGGCAGGAGTCCACCGCCCTCGACGAACTGACCGTGTCGCTCGCGGCGGAGACCACCGGGCGGCTCAGGGGCCTGCCGGTGCGCGCCGCGCGGGCCGCGCGCGACGACGTACTGGAGGAGCTCGGGCTGACCGGGCTCGCCGGGCGCCCGCTGAAGAAGCTCTCCGGCGGGCAGCGCCGGCTCGCCTGCTTCGCCGCGACGCTGGTCGGCGAGCGCCCCGTCCTGGTGCTGGACGAGCCCACGACCGGGATGGACCCCGTCGCCCGGCGGTCCGTCTGGTCCGCGGTCGACCGACGGCGGGCCGAGCACGGCGCGACGGTGCTCCTCGTGACCCACAACGTCATCGAGGCCGAGACGGTCCTGGACCGGGTGGCCGTCATGGAACGGGGCAAGGTCATCGCCTGCGACACCCCTTCCGGTCTCAAGGAGCAGGTGGCCGGCGAGGTCCGGGTCGAGCTGGTGTGGCGCGAGCGCGCGCCGCTGGACGTCCCGGAGGTCGCCGCGCTCCGCGGGTCCGCCCAGGAGTCGGGGCGCAAGTGGGTGCTGCGGCTCGGGCCCGACGAGGCGCGGGCCGCGGTGGCCGCGGTGACCGGCGGGGCCGCGTTCTCCTCGCTCGACGACTTCACGCTGGCCACGCCAAGCCTGGAGGACGTCTATCTGGCACTCGGCGGGGACGCGGCGAGGGCCACCGAGGGACTGGTGAAGGCGTGATCAGGACGGTGAACGTGTCGGGATGCGTGTCGGAGTCGAACGGGAGCACTGCCAGGTGACGAGCATCGTTCCCACGGAGTCCGCGAAGGTGTCCGGGCCGAAGGTGCGGACCTCCGCCGTGCGCAACGGCCCGCCCGCCCGTACCGCTCCCGCGGCCCTCGCGCCGCGGGCCGGACTGCTGCCGTCGATGGCGGCCGTCTACCGGGCGCAGCTGTCGCGGGCGAGGGTCGCGCGGATTCCGCTGCTGTTCGTCGCGACCTTCCAGTCCGTCGGGATCATGGTGCTGATGCGCGGGGTCGTCGACGGCGGCGGGGAGGCACGGGCCGTCGTGGCCGGCTCCAGCGTGCTGGTCGTGGCCTTCGTCGCGCTCAACCTGCTCGCCCAGTACTTCGGCCAGCTGAGGGCGGGCGGCGGCCTCGACCACTACGCGACGCTGCCGGTGCCGCCCGCGGCGGTGGTGCTGGGTGCGGCGGGGGCCTACGCCTCGTTCACCGTGCCCGGCACCATCGTCACGGCGGTGGCGGGCAGCGCGCTGTTCGGGCTGCCCATGACACATCTGTGGGTGCTCGTCGCGGTCATCCCGCTCTCGGGGGCCGCGCTCTCCGGCCTGGGCGCCGCGCTGGGACTGCTGGCGCCGCGGCAGGAGCTGGCGACACTCCTCGGGCAGCTGGGCATGTCGGCCGCGCTGCTGCTGGGCGTGCTGCCGGCCGAGCGGCTGCCGGGCCCGGTCGGCTGGGCCCGCGACCTCCTTCCCTCGACGTACGGCGTCGAGGCGCTGTCCCGGTCGTTCGACGCCCACCCCGACTGGGCGGTCGTCGCCCTCGACCTCGCGGTGTGCGCGGCCGTCGGTGTGCTGTCGCTGGCCGTGGCCACCTGGGCCTACCGCCGCGCGGCGGTCCGGTGAGGCGGTGCGTGTCCGGGCCTGGCACGATGGCACCGTGACCGCACCGTTGACGCCGCCGCACCAGCCCCAGCCGAACGACCCCTGGCAGGCCCCGCCGTCCGGGTCGCACGCCGTGCCCGGCGACCAGCCGGGCGCGGACGAGCGGCGTACGGAGCTCAGGCAGGGCGCGGTGATCGCCGCGGTCCTGACGGTGGCGGGTCTCGTCCTCGGGGTGCTCTGGCTCTGGCTGGCGCCGCGGGTGCCGCTCGTCTCCGACGACACCGCCGTCTTCCTCAAGAACAGCGAGGGCGAGGAGGCCATCGGGGCCGACGGCACCTTCGTGCTCCTGGGCCTGGCCTTCGGCCTCGTCTCGGGGATCGCCGTCTTCCTCTTCCGCCGGCGCGGGGGCATCCCCCTGGTGGTGGGACTCGCCCTGGGCGGGCTGCTCGGCTCCCTGCTGGCGTGGGGCATCGGCACCTGGTTCGGGCCCACGTCCGATGTGGTGGCCCATGCCAAGGAGGCCGGCAAGGGCGTCACCTTCGACGCGCCGCTGGAGCTGCACGCGGTGGGCGCGGCGATGCTCGCCTGGCCCATCGCGGCGATGATCGTCCACCTGGGGCTGACGGCTCTGTTCGGGCCGCGGGATCCTGAGCCGGAGTGGGACGTCCCGTACGGGGCGCCGTACGGTACGGGACAGCCGGGTGCCTCGTCCTCCGGGCCGGAGCCGGAGCCGGAGCCGGAGTCGGCGTTCGGGCCCGGGCCGGTGCCCGAGGACGGCAAGCGCGCCGGGGAGTGGCCCGAGCGGTCCTAGCCGCGCCCTGGCCGGACCGGATTCAGGTGCGGCCGATCGGCGCGAGCGAGGCCTCCGTCAGGGCGGCCAGGTCGGTGGGGGAGAGCTCCACCTCCAGGCCGCGGCGGCCCGCCGAGACGCAGACCGTCGCGTGGGACCCGGCAGACGCGTCCAGCACCGTACGCAGGCGCTTGCGCTGCCCCAGGGGGGAGATTCCGCCCCGCACGTAGCCCGTGGTCCGTTCCGCTGCGGCCGGGTCCGCCATGGCCGCACGCTTGCCGCCCACCGCCGATGCCAGGGCCTTCAGGTCCAGCGATCCCGCGACGGGGACGACGGCGACGACCAGCTCGCCGTCGACGTCCGTCACCAGGGTCTTGAACACCCGGTCCGCGGAGACCCCGAGGGCCTCGGCCGCCTCCTCGCCGTAGGACGGGGACGAGGGGTCGTGGTCGTACGAGTGGACCGTGAACGCCGTGCCGGCGGCGGTCAGGGCGACCGTCGCCGGGGTGCCGCCGGGCTGCTGCTTCCTGGACTTCTTGGCCACCTGGCAGGTCCTCGGGTCAGTTGGGGTACGTCGGGTCGCGGGTCAGGTCGGCGGCCGGCAGGGACGGGAGGTGCCTGATGACGGCGGTCTCCTTGCGCAGGAGCGCCAGTTCCTCACGCAGCCGGGTCGCGGTGTCCGGGGCCTGGAGCAGCCGCTGCTTAGTCGGGATGTCGAGCACGGCGGCGGCGGCCACGAGGTACGAGACGACGGACGGGTCATCCGGCAGGTCCGCACCGGTCGTCAGGGAGCGCTCGCTCGCTCCGGCCAGTCGCTTCTGATAGCTGCGGAAGGCCCGCAGGACACCCTCCGCGAGGGCCCCCGCCTCGTCGGTGGGGGAGGTGTCGCCGTCCTCGGCGGCCCCGGGGTCCTCGGGCAGCTCCTCGACCTCCGCCGTCAGGTGGGGACCGCTCGCGTCGACGGAGAGCAGCCGGACCCGTGTGGTGCCGGTCGCCAGGACCTCGTAGCTGCCGTCGGCACGTTCACGGATCTTCGCCGCGTCCGCGACGCAGCCGACCCGGTGGAAGGTCTGGAGGGGATCGGGGCCGAAACCGTCGCCCGGCGCACGCTCCGCGGGAGGTGCGGCGGCGACCGTGTCCGGCATCCCGGTGGCGGTCGGGGCGGTCTCGCGGCCGTCGCGGATCGCGACCACCACGAAGCGGCGCGGTTCGTCCTCGTCGATCTCGAGCAGCTCGCGCATCATGGCGCGATAGCGCTCCTCGAAGACGTTGAGCGGCAGCACGAGGCCGGGGAACAGCACCGCGTTCAGCGGGAAGAGTGGCAGGCGAGCGGTGGTCACAGCGGCCAAGCCTAATGGGCGCGGGGCCCGCTGTGTTCCGGCCTCCCGCACAGGGGGGTGGAAGAGGCCACCCGGAGCCGGACATCCGCCCGCGCGTCGAGGAATCCTCCCAGCGCCTCGCCGGTCACGGACGCCCACGGGAACGAGGTCGCGTACGGGCCGATCAGCCGGAACTGCTCCAGCGCCTCGGCCGCGCGGCCCCGTGCGACCAGGACGTAGGCGAGAAGGTTGCGGACCTCCGCCGGCCAGGGATCACCCGCGGGGAATCCGGCGGAGAGCCTGATCGCGAGGTCGGCCGCCGCGTCGATCCGGTCCTCCTGCACGGAGGTCACCCGTGGAGCCGCCTTCTCGTCCCGCAGCAGGGCGAAGGCCGCCCGTACCGGGAGCGCCTGCACCAGGGAGTCCCCGGCGGCGTCCTCGGCGGCCCGCTCCGCGAAGTCGAAGCACTCGCGGTGGGAGCCGTACCACTCGGCCGAGAGGTAGCGGAGCGCCGAGACGTGGCTGCCGTAGTGGTGGGGGGAGCGGCGCACCGCCTGCTCCCACAGCGACTCGAAGACCGTGTGCGGGGCATGCGTGCCGCGGGCATGGTCGAGCGCGAGGCGCCACGGCACGGGGTCGCGGGCGTCGGCCTGCGCCGCCGCCGTGATGAGCGGTCCCACCTCGCGCAGCAGCTCGGCGTGGGCGGGCGACTCCCACGCGCGGCGCACCGCAAGCGCGGCCTTGACGAGCAGGGCGTCCGGGTCGCGGGGCGCGGCGTCGAGCCAGCCGGTGAGCCAGCCGTCGCGGTTGCGGGCGAAGGCGACAAGCCGGGCCAGGGTCCGGTCGCGGGACTCCCAGTCGGCGGCGTCCCGGGTGGTGGCGAGGAGTTTGGCCGCGGGTTCGAAATCGCCCAGGGCCGCCGCCACCAGCGCGGGGGAGAGCCGCTCGTCGGGGGCGTCGAGCATCACCGCGTCGTCCGCCGGCAGCCCGGCCGACAGCCCGGGGCCGTACCGGAACGTGCGCGCGGTACTCAGCAGTGCGCGGAGGAAAGACATGGTGCAGACCATTGAAAAGCCCTGGTGGGGGCGGCGCCAGAGGAGCTCTGTGAAGCTTCTGTAGCGAGTGGGAGGGTTGCCCCGGGCGAGGTCAAGAAAAGGCAAAGGAAACGCCCGCGGCTGGCTCGATTCCGACCTTCCCCTGCCGATTTCCGCCTGTCCTGCCGGGCCTCGACCGGCCTTTCGACCACCGCGCCGACAGGGATCCGGCAGGACGGGCGCCGCCCCCGGTCAGCCTCGCCGCAGAAGCCGGGACGCGCCCGCCGCCACCGTCGTGGCCAATATCCACCCCAGCAGCACGAGGGCCGCGGCCGTCCACTGCCAGCCGCCCTCCAGCAGCCAGTACCCGTCCTGCCCGAGATCGATCACCGGCACCAGCAGATCCAGGGCGTACAGCGCGGGGTTCCACTGCGGATGCTCGCTCCCCTTGATCGACTCCGGCCGGTACTGCGAGAAGGCCACCGCCCCCGCCGCCCACAGCACGGCCATCCAGACCAGGGCCCGACCGGGCCGGTAGCCGTACGCCACCGTCCAGTCCTGCAGGTAGCCCCAGATCCTCCCCGCGGGCGGCAGCGTCTCGCGCCGCCGCCGCTGCTTGGCCAGCAGGACCTCACGGGCGTCGGCGTCCTCCCCGCAGCTGCGGAGCACCGTCGCGAGGCGCTCGTACGGCTCCGGGACGTACTCCGGGGTCGCGGCCAGCACCCACTCCAGGCGCCGGGAGAGCGGGAAGTGGCCGTACGGCACGAGGTTCTCGTACACGAAGCCGCCCATCGCCAGCCCGCCCGGGCCCGGCCAGCTGGTCGACACGTCGATCAGCGTGACGACCTTCGCGCCGTTCAGCACGACCCGGCCCTCCCGGGGGCGCTCCGCGTTGAACCGCAGTTCGGGGGTGACGATCCGGCGCAGCGACAGCTCCTCGCGGTCGGCCAGCACGAACCGGGCCTTGTGCAGATCCACCGCGTCCCCGAACCGCCCGTCGTCGAGCCGCACCGCGCCCCGGCACTGGAAGGCCTGCGCACGCGTGCCGCGCGCCGGACCCCCGCCACGCGCGACACCGAACGGGGGAGTGGTGCCCTGGTTCCCCGTGTCGATGCTCACCCAGGCCTCCGTCATGTACAGCGTGCGCTCCACGCTCAGCTGCGGGGCGTTCAGCGCCCGCCGCCCGTCGGAGGCGCGCAGCCGGCTGCCGCGCAGGCTCAGCGAGCCGCCGACCTTCGCCCCGCGCAGGCTCAGCTCGCCGCGCGTGTCGATCATCTCGGCCTGCAGGTCCTGGGCCACCGACATCCCGTCGCCCACGAAGGAGCGGCCGCGCCGGTCGGGCCCGATGTAGATCTGGTTGATCAGCAGGTCCGTGCCGATCTGCGCGTCGGTCAGCCGGATGCCGCGCTCGATCCGGCAGCGCGGCAGATGCAGGTCTCCCTCCGTGTGCAGCCGGGCCGCGTCCAGCCTCGGCACCGCGCACCCCACCATCCGCAGCGTCGTGAAATGGCACTCGGGCAGCACCACCTCCTGCTCGAAGCGGCACCCCGTCATCTCCACGTAGGGCGAGACGCGGCCGCCCGCCAGATCCAGCTTCCCCGTGATGCGGACGCCCCGGAGCTTCAGCGCGGCCACCCGCCCCGGCCGCGCGGCCGGCCCGCTCAGCAGCAGCCGCGCCACCGTCCGGGCGCCCACGCTGCGCTCCGGCCCCCAGCTGTGCGGGGCGAACGGATCGTCGCGCACCGGGTCGTGCGAGCGGAGATCGTAGGTGGTGCCGTTCCGGAACGACTGCCACATGCCCAGCTCCGCGGCGCTGAGCCCGTCGGGGATCTCGCCGTCGTGCGGTTCGGTCACTGCATCACCTCCGGACGCGCGGTTCGTCCCGCGCTTCGTACAGTCGTTCTTCCCTCTGCGTGACGACGTGAACGCTAACGGTCAGCAGTGACAGCCGGGACATGTATCAGCCAGTGATACGGGCGACCGGACGTCTGAACCGGTCTGAGAGAATTGCGGTGTGATCTCTCGAATCGATCTGCGCGGTGCCGCCCTCCCCGAGGGTGGCGCCCTGCGCGACCTGCTGCCCCGTGCCGAGTTCGACGTGGAAGCCGCCCTGGAGACGGTGCAGCCCATCTGTGAGGACGTACGCCATCGTGGCTCGGCGGCAGTGATCGAGTGGGGGGAGAAACTCGACGGCGTGCGCCTCGACTCGATCCGGGTCCCCGCCGAGGCGATCACCGGTGCGCTGGAGAACCTCGACCCCACCGTGCGTGCCGCGCTCGAGGAGTCCACGCGCCGCGCCCGCCTCGTCCACCGTGAGCAGCGCCGCTCCACCCACACGACCCAGGTCGTCCCCGGCGGTACGGTCACCGAGAAGTGGGTGCCCGTCGAGCGCGTCGGGCTCTACGTCCCGGGCGGCCGCTCGGTCTACCCCTCCTCCGTCGTCATGAACGTCGTCCCGGCCCAGGAGGCGGGTGTCGAGGGCATCGCCGTGGCGTCCCCGCCGCAGAAGGAGTTCGGCGGTCTGCCGCACCCCACGATCCTCGCCGCCTGCGCCCTCCTCGGCGTCGACGAGGTGTACGCGGCCGGCGGCTCACAGGCCGTCGCGATGTTCGCGTACGGCACCGAGGACTGCCTCCCCGTGAACCTCGTCACCGGCCCCGGCAACATCTACGTCGCCGCCGCCAAGCGCCTCCTCAAGGGCCGCATCGGCATCGACGCCGAGGCGGGCCCCACCGAGATCGCGATCCTCGCCGACGCGAGCGCCGACCCGGTGCATGTCGCCGCCGACCTGATCAGCCAGGCCGAGCACGACCCGATGGCCGCCGCGGTCCTCGTCACCGACTCGGAGGAGCTCGCCGCCGCCACCGAGGCCGAGCTGAAGCCCCAGATCGCCGCGACCAGGCACGTCACCGACCGGATCGAGCCCGCGCTGGCCGGCCGCCAGTCCGCGATCGTCCTGGTCGACGACCTGGAGGACGGCCTCAAGGTCGTCGACGCGTACGCCGCCGAGCACCTGGAGATCCAGACGGAGAACGCCGCCGCCGTCGCCGGCCGGGTCCGCAACGCCGGAGCGGTCTTCGTCGGCCCCTGGTCGCCCGTCTCCCTCGGCGACTACTGCGCCGGCTCCAACCACGTCCTGCCGACCGGTGGCTGCGCCTGCCACTCCTCGGGTCTGTCCGTGCAGTCCTTCCTGCGCGGCATCCACATCGTCGACTACACCCGCGACGCGCTCGCCGAGGTCACCCACCACGTCGTGGCCCTGGCCGAGGCGGAGGACCTCCCCGCCCACGGCGCCGCACTCAAGGCCAGGTTCGGCTGGAAGGTTCCGCAAGCGTGACGAACGACCGCACCACCGGCAACGCCTGGGACGACCTCCCGATCCGCGACGAACTGCGCGGCCAGTCCCCGTACGGGGCGCCCCAGCTCGACGTACCGGTCCGGCTGAACACCAACGAGAACCCGTACCCGCTGCCCGACGCGCTCGTCGACCGCATCGCCGAGCGGGTCCGCGAGGCCGCGCGCGACCTCAACCGCTACCCCGACCGTGACGCGGTGGAGCTCCGCACCGAGCTCGCCCGCTACCTCACCCGCACCGCCGGTCACGAGGTCGCCACCGCCAACGTCTGGGCCGCCAACGGGTCCAACGAGGTCCTCCAGCAGCTGCTGCAGACCTTCGGCGGCCCCGGACGCACCGCGATCGGCTTCGAGCCCTCGTACTCGATGCACGCCCTCATCGCACGCGGCACCGGCACCGGCTGGATCTCGGGACCGCGCAACGCGGACTTCACCATCGACGTCGAGGCGGCGAAGAAGGCCATCGCCGACCACCGGCCCGAGGTCGTCTTCATCACCTCGCCCAACAACCCCACCGGCACCGCCGTGGACGCCGGGACCGTCCTCGCGCTGTACGACGCCGCCCAGGCCGCTCGGCCCTCGATGGTCGTCGTGGACGAGGCCTACGGCGAGTTCAGCCACCACCCCTCCCTGCTGCCGCTCATCGAGGGCCGCCCGCACCTGGTGCTCTCGCGCACCATGTCCAAGGCGTTCGGCGCCGCGGGCCTGCGCCTCGGCTACCTCGCGGCGGCCCCCGCCGTCGTCGACGCGGTCCAGCTGGTGCGGCTGCCGTACCACCTGTCCTCCGTCACGCAGGCCACCGCGCTCGCCGCCCTGGAGCACACCGATACGCTGCTCGGGTACGTCGCCCAGCTCAAGAGCGAGCGCGACCGGCTGGTCGACGGACTGCGGGAGCTCGGCTTCGCCGTCACCGACTCGGACGCCAACTTCGTCCAGTTCGGCCGCTTCGCCGACAGCCGCACCGCCTGGCAGCAGATCCTCGACCGGGGCGTCCTGGTCCGGGACAACGGCGTACCGGGGTGGCTGCGGGTCTCCGCGGGAACCCCGGCAGAGAACGACGCGTTCCTCGATGCGGTGCGCGAACTGAAGAAGGAGCACGACGCATGAGCCGCGTAGGCAGGGTGGAGCGGACCACCAAGGAGACCTCCGTGCTCGTCGAGATCAACCTCGACGGCACCGGCAAGGTCGATGTCGCGACCGGGGTCGGCTTCTACGACCACATGCTCGACCAGCTCGGCCGCCACGGTCTCTTCGACCTCACGGTCAAGACCGAGGGCGACCTGCACATCGACTCGCACCACACCATCGAGGACACCGCCCTCGCGCTCGGCGCCGCCTTCAAGCAGGCACTCGGCGACAAGGTCGGCATCTACCGCTTCGGCAACTGCACCGTCCCGCTGGACGAGTCGCTCGCCCAGGTCACCGTCGACCTCTCCGGCCGCCCGTACCTGGTGCACACCGAGCCGGAGAAGATGGCGCCGATGATCGGCGAGTACGACACGACGATGACGCGGCACATCCTGGAGTCCTTCGTCGCCCAGGCGCAGATCGCCCTGCACGTCCACGTCCCGTACGGCCGCAACGCCCACCACATCGTGGAGTGCCAGTTCAAGGCCCTGGCCCGCGCCCTGCGCTACGCCAGCGAGCACGACCCGCGCGCCGCCGGCATCCTGCCCTCCACGAAGGGCGCCCTGTGACCGGCCTCAACACCGTACTGATCCTCGTCGGCCTCTTCCTGGCCGGCGGCGTCTACTCCTTCTGGAAGCAGGGCATGCCCAAGGGCGTCGTCGTGCTCCTCGGGATCGGCTCCGTGATGTGCCTGGTGGCAGGCGTCATGCGGATCCAGGGACTCTGGGACTGAGGAATCTGTGAGCGACAAGAAGAAGATCGTCGTCTTCGACTACGGCTTCGGCAACGTCCGTTCCGCCGAGCGGGCCCTCGCCCACGTCGGCGGCGACGTGGAGATCACCCGCGACTTCGACACCGCGATGAACGCCGACGGGCTGCTCGTCCCCGGCGTCGGTGCCTTCTCGGCCTGCATGACCGGCCTGAGGGAGGCACGCGGCGAGTGGATCATCGGCCGCAGGCTGTCCGGCGGCCGCCCCGTCATGGGCATCTGCGTGGGCATGCAGATCCTGTTCGAACGCGGCATCGAGCACGGCGTCGAGACGGAGGGCCTCGACGAGTGGCCCGGCACCGTCGGACCGCTGAAGGCGGACGTCGTCCCCCACATGGGCTGGAACACCGTCGAGTCCCCGGAGGGCTCCCAGCTCTTCGCGGGCCTGGACCCCGAGTCGCGCTACTACTTCGTGCACTCCTACGCGGCGCACGACTGGTCCCTCGAAGTGACCAACGCCAAGATCCGCGCGCCCAAGGTCACCTGGGCCACGCACGGAGAGCGGTTCGTGGCCGCCGTGGAGAACGGCGCGCTGTGGGCCACCCAGTTCCACCCCGAGAAGTCCGGCGATGCCGGCGCCCAGCTGCTGACCAACTGGATCGAGACGCTGTAATGCCGAAGCTTGAACTGCTCCCCGCCGTAGACGTCCGCGACGGACAGGCCGTCCGCCTCGTGCACGGCGAATCCGGCTCCGAGACCTCCTACGGCTCGCCCCTGGAGGCGGCCCTGGCCTGGCAGAGCTCCGGCGCCGAGTGGCTGCACCTCGTCGACCTGGACGCCGCCTTCGGCACCGGCGACAACCGTGCGTTGATCGCCGAGGTGGCCGGCGCCATGGACATCAAGGTCGAGCTCTCCGGAGGCATCCGCGACGACGCCTCGCTGGAGGCCGCCCTCGCGACCGGCTGTCGCCGCGTCAACCTCGGCACCGCCGCCCTGGAGACCCCCGAGTGGGTCGCCAAGGTCATCGCCGAGCACGGCGACAAGATCGCCGTCGGCCTCGACGTCCGCGGCACCACGCTCCGCGGCCGCGGCTGGACCCGCGACGGCGGCGACCTCTACGAGACGCTCGCCCGCCTCGACTCCGAGGGCTGCGCCCGCTACGTCGTGACCGACATCGCCAAGGACGGCACGTTGCAGGGCCCCAACCTGGGACTGCTGCGGGACGTCTGCGCCGCCACCGACAAGCCGGTCGTGGCCTCCGGCGGTGTCTCCTCCCTCGCCGACCTGCGCGCGATCTCCCTCCTCGTCCCCGAAGGCGTCGAGGGCGCGATCGTCGGCAAGGCGCTGTACGCGAAGGAGTTCACCCTCGAGGAGGCCCTCAAGGCGGTGGCCGCATGACGGACTCCGTGCGCCGCGTCTCCTCGGACGTACCCTTCGAGGAGAAGTTCGGCTACTCCCGTGCGGTCGAACTCCCCAACGGGCTCGTGCTGGTGGCCGGCTGCACCTCCGTCATCAACGGGCAGATCTCCGCGGGCAGTCCGTACGAGCAGGCCGTCGCCTCCTTCCAGGTCGCGTTCGACGCGCTGAAGCAGGTCGGGCTCGGCCGTGAGGACGTCGTCCGCACCCGGATGTACATCACGCACGCCCGGGACGTCGACGAGGTGGGCCGCGCCCACAAGGAGCTGTTCGACGACGTGCGGCCCGCCGCCTCCATGATCATCGTGTCCGGCTTCGTCGACCCCTCCCTGGTCGTCGAGGTCGAGGTCGAGGCCTACCGGGCAGGTGAGCGATGACCCTCGCCGTACGCGTCATCCCCTGCCTGGACGTCGACAAGGGCCGCGTCGTCAAGGGCGTCAACTTCCAGAACCTGCGCGACGCGGGCGACCCCGTCGAGATGGCGAAGCTGTACGACGCCGAGGGCGCCGACGAGCTGACCTTCCTCGACATCACCGCCTCCAGCGGTGACCGCGAGACGACGTACGACGTGGTGCGCCGCACCGCCGAGCAGGTCTTCATCCCGCTCACCGTCGGCGGCGGGGTCCGCACCCCCGACGACGTCGACAAGCTGCTGCGCGCCGGGGCCGACAAGGTCGGCGTCAACACCGCGGCCATCGCCCGCCCCGACCTCATCCGCGAGATCGCGGAGCGGTTCGGGCGCCAGGTGCTCGTGCTCTCCGTCGACGCCCGCCGCACCCCCGAGGGCACCTTCGAGGTGACGACCCACGGCGGCCGCAGGGGCACCGGCATAGACGCCGTCGAATGGGCGCACCGGGCGGCCGAGCTCGGCGCCGGCGAGATCCTGCTCAACTCGATGGACGCCGACGGCACGAAGGACGGCTACGACACCGAGATGATCAAGGCGGTACGGGCCCACGTCACCGTCCCGGTCATCGCGTCCGGCGGTGCCGGCAGGCTGGAGGACTTCCCGCCCGCCGTCGGCGCGGGCGCCGACGCGGTGCTCGCCGCGTCCGTCTTCCACTTCGGTGACCTGCGGATCTCCGAGGTCAAGGGCGCTCTGCGCGAGGCCGGGCACCCGGTTCGCTGACCCCGGCCGGGGAGCGGGCCGGTCCCCGGGACCGGCGATCTCGCCGATGTCCGCAGGGAGCGAGCACCGCCAGAGTGGCGCCGTCAACGAATGACGGCGCCACTGCGCGGTGCTCCCCCGAAGGCCTCCGGACGACGAGGCCTCTCCGGCTGCCGCGGTGTGGTCCGCCTCAACCGAGAGGATCCCCCCTCGTGCAGCAGCACCTCCCCTCCGGCGACACCTCCCCGCGCCGCCACCGGATGTCGAAGAGCCGATCCCGCACCGTGAAGCTGGCCGTCGCCGCGGCGGCCGCTACCGCCGGTCTGGTCACGGCGCTGATGCCGGGCGCCCAGGCCGCGGACAATCCGTACGAGCGCGGCCCGGCACCGAGCAGTTCGAGCATCGAGGCGAGCCGAGGCTCGTACGCGACCTCCCAGACGACGGTCTCCTCGCTGAGCGTCCGCGGTTTCGGCGGCGGCACGATCTACTACCCGACGTCCACCTCGGACGGCACGTTCGGCGCGGTCGTCATCGCGCCCGGCTTCACCGCCTACCAGTCGAGCATCGCGTGGCTCGGCCCTCGCCTGGCCTCGCAGGGCTTCGTGGTGTTCACCATCGACACCAACACCACGTCGGACCAGCCGGCCAGCCGCGGTGACCAGCTGCTCTCAGCGCTCGACTACCTCACCGGGAGCAGCTCGGTGCGCACCCGCATCGACTCCTCCCGGCTGGGTGTGATGGGGCACTCCATGGGCGGTGGCGGCACGCTGGAGGCGGCCAAGGACCGGCCTTCGCTCCAGGCGGCGATCCCGCTGACGGGGTGGAACACCGACAAGACGTGGCCCGAGGTAAAGACCCCGACCCTGGTCATCGGTGCCGACGGCGACACCGTGGCACCGGTCGCCACGCACTCGGAGCCGTTCTACAACTCGCTGCCGGGCTCGCTGGACAAGGCGTATCTGGAGCTGCGGGGTGCCACGCACTTCACTCCGAACAGCTCCAACACGACGATCGCGAAGTACAGCATTTCCTGGCTGAAGCGCTTCATCGACAACGACACCCGCTACGAGCAGTTCCTCTGCCCGCTGCCCTCGACCAGCCTGACCATCGCCGAGTACAGGGGCACCTGCCCGCACACCTCCTGACGATCGCCGAGTACCGGGGCACCTGCCCCTCACACCTCCTGACCATGAGGTCACAGGGGCCGGACCGCGCGCGCGGTCCGGCCCCTGTGCCGTCGTCAGGACCGGCCGACCGCGAAGACCGGCGATCTCGCCGATGTCCGCGCGTGGGCGTGCCGCGACAGTGACGACAGGCCCACCGAACGACGGCGCCACCGACGCGGCACCCCCGAAGGCCTCAGGACGACGGGGCCCCGGCCGCCGCCGTACGGCGCGCCACAACCGAGAGGAATCCCCGTGCAGCAGCACCTCCCCTCCGGCGACACCTCCCCGCGCCGCCACCGGACGTCGAAGAGCCGCTCCCGCACCGTCAAGGGCGCCCTGGCGGCCGCGGCGGCGACCGCCGGTCTGCTCACCGCGCTCGTCCCCGGCGGAGCCCAGGCCGCGGACAATCCGTACGAGCGGGGTCCGGCGCCGAGCAGTTCGAGCATCGAGGCGCTCCGAGGCTCCTACGCCACCTCCCAGACCTCTGTGTCCTCGCTGAGCGTCCGCGGTTTCGGCGGCGGCACGATCTACTACCCGACGTCCACCTCGGACGGCACGTTCGGCGCGGTCGTCATCGCGCCCGGTTTCACCGCCTACGAGTCGAGCATCGCGTGGCTCGGTCCTCGTCTGGCCTCGCAGGGCTTCGTGGTGTTCACCATCGACACCAACACCACACTGGACCAGCCGGCCAGCCGGGGCGACCAGCTGCTCGCCGCGCTGGACTACCTCACGGGCAGCAGTTCGGTGCGGAGCCGGGTCGACTCCTCCCGGCTGGGTGTGATGGGGCATTCCATGGGCGGTGGCGGCACGCTGGAGGCGGCGAAGGACCGGCCTTCGCTCCAGGCGGCGATCCCGCTGACGGGGTGGAACACCGACAAGACGTGGCCCGAGGTAAAGACCCCGACCCTGGTCATCGGTGCCGACGGCGACACCGTGGCACCGGTCGCCACGCACTCCAGCCCCTTCTACAACTCCCTGCCGGGCTCGCTGGACAAGGCGTATCTGGAGCTGCGGGGTGCCACGCACTTCACTCCGAACAGCTCCAACACGACGATCGCGAAGTACAGCATTTCCTGGCTGAAGCGCTTCATCGACAACGACACCCGCTACGAGCAGTTCCTCTGCCCGCTGCCCTCGACCAGCCTGACCATCGCCGAGTACAGGGGCACCTGCCCGCACACCTCCTGACCGCGGGGGAGCAGGGGCCGGACCGCGCGTACCGCGGTCCGGCCCTTCGCCGTCGGGGTGCCGGCCCCCGTGCCGCCCGCGGGGAGAAGCGGAGTTGGAGCCGCCGTTTCGTGACACGTGCGTCGAGAGTGGCGCGAGATGCCCATGAGTCATCATCTGCGCGCACACCACGTTCCGTTACGGGAGGCCGCAAGCATGAGACCCAGGCCGCAGACGGGCCGCAGGCACCGCGGCAAAGCCGTCCGCACCACCGTCGTACTCGCCACCGCCGCAGCACTGATCGCCGCGCTCCCCGCGGGGGCCGACGCCGCACCGGAGCCGAAGGCGCCCCCAGGGGCGGTCCAGGGCCGGACCGGCGGGAACTCCGGGACCGGCGCCTCCGAGCGGCCGGCCGCCGTACCGGAGGAACGACGCGCCGCCGTGCTCGGCAAGGCGTACACCGCGTCCGACGACGTCGCGTGGAGCACCTCCGGTGACGCCACCGGGTTCCACCTGCTGACCGCCGCGCGCGAGGACGGTTACGCCTGGCGCACGGCGGCCACTCTGGCCGAGCCGGGCTTCGAGGCCGACAGCTGGATCGGCAACGTCTGCGTCACCGGTTCCGGCGAGCGCGCCGTGGTCGCGTACGCACCCCGCACCTTCACCAACGACCAGCAGCTCATGTCGCGCGGCGCGTTCACCGCCGTCGTGGAGCTGGCCACGGGGAAGGTCACCAAACTCCCCTTCCAGGCTTCCCTGGCCTACTTCTCGCCGGGATGCGGCACGGACGAGACGGCGGTGTTCTCACAGTTCGCCGACGACCGTTCCGCGCGCAACGAGACCCGGATCGTCCGGGTGGACGCGGCGACCGGCAAGGCCTCCGAACCGCTGGCGCTGGCCGGTCAGGTGACATCGGCCGTGCCGTACGGCGACGATGTCGTCGCGGCCGACGGGAACCGGCTCGTCCGGATCGACGGGAAGGGCGCGCGCAGCACCGTCGCCCTCACCCGGCGCATCCCCCTCCAGCTGAAGGCGGACCGCGACGGGGGCCTCGTCTACCTCGACCGGCCCGCGGCTCCGGCGAAGGCCGGGGTGGCCGCCGCCGAGGACGGTGCCGTCATGCGGGTCGACGCGGCCGCCGTGAGGACCGGAAAGGGTGCCCCGAGCAAGCTCGCCACCGGCACCCTCACGAAGATGGACCTCACGTCGAGCGCCGACGGCACCGTGCTGGTGACCGGTGAGACCCGGCAGGCGGTCTCCGCCCTGCCCGCGGTCGTGCGCCGGCCCGCGGGCGCCCTCAAGGACGCGCACGCCTCCACCGACGGCAAGGTCCTGGTGACCGCCTCCGGCTGGAGCGGCGACGGCGAGAACCCGGCCCGCGCCGGGGAGACCGGTGCCGAGCGCACCGCGCTGATCGACCTCGAGGATCTGGGCACCGGTAGGACGATCGCCCTGGAGACCCGGCCCGGCGGTGCCCCGCACGAGGACGCCGGCCAGAAGCTCTCCCCGGCGCTGGAAGGGGTCGCCACCAAGGCGCCCGGTAGCCGCTCCGCGTCGCTCGCGGCCGCGGCCGACCCGCACAACCCGGTCGAGGACGAGCGCACCTGCGCCGTCGCCCGGGGTGACGTCCGGCAGCAGGCATTCCAGCCGACGCCCCGTCAGGTGGAGTGGGCGGTCGACCAGGCGATCAGCAACAACCTGAACAAGCTGGTGACCCGCCCGGCCAACTGGAAGGACACGGGCGTCGGTTCCTACTCGCCCCAGCAGCTGTTCCCGCTGAAGTCGCTGACCGGCGGCGGCCAGATACCGGCGCAGGTCATGCTTGGGATCACCGCGCAGGAATCCAACATGTGGCAGGCCACTCGTTACGCCGTCCCCGGGGTGACCGCCAACTCCCTGATCGGCAACTACTACGGCACGACGTACAACTCCGACGGCCAGATCCCCGATCCGTGGGCGATCGACTGGGCCGAGTCGGACTGCGGCTACGGCATCACGCAGGTCACCGACAACATGCGCAAGAGCGACACCGGGTGGTCCTCACTCCAGCAGAAGGCCGTGGCCGTCGACTACACCGCGAACATCGCGGCCGGCGTCAACATCCTGGTCGAGAAGTGGAACCAGACCAAGGCCGGCGGGATGACCATCGCCAACGGCGACCCGAAGTACCTGGAGAGCTGGTTCTTCGCGCTGTGGGCGTACAACTCGGGCTACTACGCCGAGGCCGACGCGAGCAAGAACAAGGGCAAGTGGGGTCTCGGCTTCACCAACAACCCGGCCAACCCGCTGTGGAAGGCCAACCGCACCCCGTTCCTGGAGAACGCGAGCGGCACCGACGACTACTCGCACGCCGCGCACCCGCAGGACTGGCCGTACCAGGAGAAGGTCCTCGGCTGGGCCGCCCGTCCCCTCTCGGCGCTCTTCAAGCCCGGTGACATGCAGGCCGGATACCGCCCCGCCTGGTGGACGACCGTCCTCGACCGCACGGCGATGAAGCCGCCGGAGTCGCTGTTCTGCACCAGCGCCAACGAGTGCGACCCGAGCAAGATCGGCCCGAACGACTCCAACGACCCCGGCATGGGCGCCTGCACCCGCAGCGACCTGTACTGCTGGTGGAACAAGTCGATCCCGGCGACCACCTGGAAGAACTGTGCCTCCGGGGTGTGCGGCAACGCGATCCACCGGTTCGACAACACCTATCCCGAACAGCCGGACGAGACCTCCTACGCGCCGCGCTGCTCGGGCGGCGTTCCGAGCGACGCCCTGGTCATCGACGACGTGCCCAACGGCGTCAGGCCGTCCGGGTCGGCCAACCGCTGCCCGTCGGCGGTGTCCTCCGCGGGCAGCTTCGAGTTCACCTTCGCCGCCTCGGGAGGCTTCTACCCGGGCAAGATCGACCTGCACCAGATCGGGGCCGGCTACAGCAACCACTTCTGGTTCACCCACAGCCGCGAGACCGGCACCACCGATGCCAACCGCCTCAGCACCACGGGCACCTGGAAGCTGGGCAAGGCACTCAACGGCTGGTCCCGGGTGATGGTGCACATCCCCGACCACGGGGCGCACACCCAGCAGGCCAAGTACGAGATCGACACCGGCTCCGGCTCGTTCACCCGTACCCGGTACGTCAACCAGAAGATCAAGGCCAACACCTGGGTCTCGCTGGGCGTGTACAACATGAGCGGCACGCCCCGTGTCCGCCTCGGCAGCCAGACCGAGGACGGGGACGGCAGCGAGGACGTGGCCTGGGACGCGGTGGCCTTCCAGCCGCTGGCGGCCAAGCCGAAGCACATCGTGGCCGTCCTCGGCGATTCGTACACCTCGGGGGAGGGGGCCGGCGACTACAGCCCCGAGTCCGACGCGGACCACGGCACGGACCGGTGGAACGCCTGCCGGCGCAGCGACAACGCATGGTCCCGGAAGGTCGTCCTGCCGGGCACCTCGACCCCGCTGGGACAGCTCTCGGACGACTGGAGCTCCACCGCCGAACTCGGCTTCGTGGCCTGCTCGGGGGCGATGACCAGGAACGTCTGGAACGGTCCGTTCGACGCGGAGTCGCAGAGCTTCGGCGAAGGGCAGTTCAAGGAGATCAACCAGGTCAACTCCGGGGTGCTCACCCCGGAGACCACCCTGGTGATGCTCACGCTCGGCGGCAACGACGGCGGCGGGTTCACCAACGCCATGATGGACTGCGCGGGCATCGGGACCAACTGCAACGAGGACCCGGGCTTCCTGACCAAGTACAAGGGCATCGTCGACCAGACGATGATCCCCAACCTGTCGAGCACCCTGAGCGACATCGCGCTCAAGGCGCCGAACGCGCAGATCATGCTCATGGGCTATCCGGAACTGCTCAGCCGCACGGTCAAGTGCGCCGGTTCGCTCTACTACATGATGCCCGAGGTCGCGGCGCTGGCCGAGCTGGTCAACCACGCCGACACCGAACAGGAGAAGCTGGTCGGCCGGCTGAAGACCGGCGGCATGAAGATCGCGTACGCGAACCCGGTCGACGCCTTCGTCGGTCACGCGGGCTGCGACGACCCCGAGTGGATCAACAAGGTCGTCATCGGCCCCAACGGCGACGGCGACTTCCACCAGGGCGACCCGGTCACCAAGGTCACCGGTTCCTGCACGGCCGACTGGCTGCCCGAGGAATGCCTCAGCCGCGAGTCCTTCCACCCGAAGTCCGACGGCACCACGGGGTACGCGAACGTGATGAAGTCGAGACTGACGGCACTCGGATATACGGGCTCGTGATGCGGTACGACCGTCGGTGACATGACCGATCACACGGAACACCCTCCGACGGGCCTGCCGACCGGACGCGCGAAGGCGCGCCGGTCGGCAGGTGCCGGTGTCCTCATACTGCTCGCCCTGGCGGCGCTCGCCCTGGCGTTCGTGGGAACGCTCCTGTGGTGGCTGGGGGACCGGCTGCCCGAGGGGGCCGACCGCACCCGCACGGAGAACCAGCGCCTCCAGGTGGCCGGCCTCGCCCGGCAACTGGCGGACGCGGCGCACGACGGGGAACTCACGGACGCCGAGATCGCCGGCATCGCGCGGGCCGACCCCTGGCGGGTGGACCGGCCGGACGACGGTGCCGTACGCGTCGTCATCACGACGGTTCCGGCTCTGGCCGGCGAGCCCGCGTCGTGCACGGAGTTCATCTTCCCCGCCCCCCTGGGGCCGGCCGTGGAGGCCGCACACCGGCCGGCGAAGGGGGACTGTCCGGTACGCGACTGAGTGCCGCCCCGGCCGGGGCCCTCGATGAACGGGCGGTTCCGGTCCGCCGACGGAGCCGAGCCGACGGCCGGACCGCGCGTACCGCGGTCCGGTCCTCTCCCCCAGCCGGAGCCCGACGCTCAGTCCCTCGCGAGGAACGAGGCGATGGCCTCGGCGAATCCGGGATCGCGTACAGCCGTCAGGTGATCCCCGGGGAGCACGGTCAGCTCCGCTCCCGTGATCGCCGAGGCCAGCACCTCGGGCCGGGTCGCGAGGGGGTCGCTCCCACCGGCCAGGATCAGCGTCGGGACCACGATCCGGTCCAGCGGCAGCGCGTCCCGGTGCACCGCCCGTATCTGAGCGGCCAGCGCGAGCAGGTCCCCGCCCGCCGTGTCGGCCAGGACCCTGAAGGCGCGGGTCCGCTCGGGGGCGTCCGCCGCGTCCTGGGCCGTCAGCGCCGCCGACACCAGCTCGGGAGGCATCACCCGGGTGTCCAGGCCGCCCACCTCCACCGCGCCCGCACCGATCCCTCCGGCCACCAGGCGGCTGATCCTGCTGTCCCGCGCCGCGGCGAGTAGCGCCACCACGGCGCCCATGGAGTAGCCCGCGACATGCACCCGCTCCTCGCCGATCCGGTCGATGAGCAGACGGACGTCACGGGCCATCAGCGACTCGCCGTAGTGCGTGTCGTCGTGCGGCCGGTCCGACTCGCCGTGGCCGCGCGCGTCCAGGGCGTACACCCGGCGCCCCCGCGCCACGAGCGCCTCGACGACACCGGGGCCCTCCCAGTTCAGCCGGGCGTTCGCCGCGAAGCCGTGCAGCAGCACCACCGGGGGAAGGGAGGTGTCCGGCTTCCGCGACCAGGACCGGTAACGCAGGGTCAAACCGTCGTGTGTACGCAATTCGTCAGTCATGCGCCGACGTTACGGGCGGCCGCCGCCGACCGGGCCGGGACTGTGCCTCCGCACAGCGCGCAGGCCGTTCCGTTGGGAGCCCGCACCGCTCCGGGCCGACCTGGAACAGGGAGCGGACGCGAACCTTCCGACGCTGTTTACGCGGAAGTAACGTGAGAGCGTGACCCCATCGACGACCGTGCACAGTCCGCTCCGGCTGTACGGCCGCAGCGGTGAACTGGCCATCCTGGAAACTCTGTTGGGGCGGCTGCGGGCAGGGGACGGCGGAGCGCTCGTGCTGACCTCGCCGCCCGGCCTCGGCCGCAGCGCCCTGCTGCGGCAGACCGCCGCCCACTACCGCGGAGGACACGGCGGTCCCGTGCTGTTCGCCGCCGCGGCCCCCACCGAACAGCGACTGCCCTACAGCGGGCTGCACGCCCTGCTCTGCTCCGCGCCCGGCCCGCTGCCCCTGGCGCCCGACACCGTCCTGCGCTCGGGGATCACCCCGGGCGGGCTGCTCGGCCTGCTGCGGGGCCTGGGCGCCGAACAGCCCCTGCTGGTCTGCGTGGACGACGCGCACGCCTGGGACCCCGACTCCCGCGCCGCGCTCGGCTTCGCGGCCCGCAGACTCGGCGCGGGCAGCCGGGTCGCGGTGGTGATCGGCGCGGCCGACGAGACCGCCTTCGCCGGACTGCCCGCCCTGCGCCTCGGCCCGCTCGACGACGACGCGGCGACCGCCCTGCTGGACCGGCTCACCGACGGCACGGCCGACGTCGACCCCGTCGTACGCAGCGAACTCCTGCGCGAAGCGGCCGGGAACCCGCGCCTCATGGCCGGACTCGCCAGCCGGCTCACCCCCGGGCAACTCGCCGGACGCAGCGCGCTGCCGTATCCGCTGCCCGGTGCCGAGAGCGTCCTCGACGCCCACGCCGAGCACCTGGACGGGCTGTCGCCCGACACCCACACCCTGCTCCTGCTGGCCGCGGCCGCGGAGGAGCACGAACCCGACGGTGCAGGGGCGGACGCGGCCCTGCTGCTCCGGGCCGGGGCCCGGGCCGGGCTGGCCACCGCCCATCTCGACCGGGTGCTGTTCGCCCCCGCCGGCACCGCCGGAGCCCTTCAGCGCGCCGGCAGCCGGGTGCACTTCAGCCATCCGCTGCTGCGCCGCGCGGTCCTGCACCGGGCGCCGCCGGGCCGCCGCAGGGCCGTGCACGAACTGCTCGCCGGACTCCTCACAGGTCCGGGTCCGGCGCCCCTGGCCGCGCTCGTCCAGCGAGCCTGCGCCGCGCCGGGGCCGGACGCCGGCCTCGCCGGACAGCTGGAAGCCGCGGCCACCGCCCCCCGGCCCCACGGCGAACGCTCGGCCGCGCTGGCCCGCGCCGCCGCGCTCTCCACCGACGACGCCCTGCGCGCCGCACGGTTCACCGCCGCCGCCGAGCAGGCGCGGCTGGCGGGCGACACCGGCCGGGCCCGCGCCATGCTCGCCCGGGTCGGGCCCCACCTCGCCGGCGGCGCCGCGCCCTACGTACGCGGCATGCTCGCCCTGCGCGACGGACCGGCGGCCGACGCCCGTGAGGCGCTCCTGACCGCGGCGGAGCTGCTCGCCCCGCACGACCCGCGCCGCACCCTGGACGCCCTGTTCGGCGCGGCGGAGGCGGCGTGGGACATGGGGGACGCCATCGCGTACCTGGACGCCATGAACCGCATCCCCGTCGAGGCGGCCGACCGGTCCATGGCGCAGTACCGCGCCGGGATGTGCGCCGTGCTCGCCGGGCACCCCGACCGTGGCCACGCCCTCCTGCGGTGCTGTCTCGACTCCGCCGACCGCGCCGAGGACGCGGGCGAGCTCCTGCGGGCGGGTGCCTCGGCCCTGGTGCTCGGTGAGGTCGACGCGGCCCGCCGCGCGGGCGCCCGCGCCCTCGCCGTCGTACGCACCCGGGGCCCCGAGGCCCTGCTGCCGCACGCCCTGGAGCAGCTCGCGTACGCCGAACTGCGCGCCGGGCAGCACGCGAGGGCCCGGGCCCACGCGCTGGAAGGGCTGCACGCGGCCCGGCGCACCGGGCAGCAGAACTCCGCCACCCATCTGCACGCCGTGCTCGCGCTGGCCGCCTCCGTGGAGGGGCCCGCCGAGGCGTGCGCCGCCCACGCGGACGCCGCGCTGGCCGGGGCGGGGCCGCACGGCCTGGCCCAGGCGGCCATGCTCGCCACCTGGGCGGTCGCCCGAGCCGACCTGGCGGCCGGACGGCCCGGTGAGGCGGCGGCCCGGCTCGGACCGCTGGTCAGGCCGGGCCCCGGAACCGGGCACTTCGCCACCCGGATGCTCGCCGTGCCGTGCTACGTCGAGGCCGCGGTGCTCTCCGGCCGCGCGGAGGAGGCTGCGGCCGAACTCGCCGTGGCCGTGGAGGAGTTCGCGCTGTGGACGGCCAGGACGACCGATCCCCAGGTCCCCGCCCAGCTGGCCCGCTGCCGCGCCCTGCTCGCGCCGCCGGAGGAGGCGGCCGCGTGGTACGAGGAGGCGCTGGCCCACCACGACCGTGCGGGCGGCGACTTCGAGCGTGCCCGCACCCAGCTGCTCCACGGCCAGCTGCTGCGCCGTCTGCGCCGCACCCGCGAGGCCCGCGGCCCGCTGCGCGACGCCCTGGTCGCCTTCGAGCGCTGCTCCGCCCGCGTCTGGGCCGGCCGGGCGGGAGGGGAGCTGCGGGCCGCCGGTGAGGCGGTGGACGTGCCCGACCGCAGCGGTCCCGGCCCGCTTGCCGGACTGACACCGCAGCAGCAGCGGATCGCCCGGTGCGTCGCCGAGGGGGCCACCAACCGCGAGGTGGCGGTGCGTCTCTCGGTGAGCCCGCGGACCGTGGACCACCATCTCCGCAACGTCTTCGCCGCGCTCGGCGTACGGTCCCGGACCGAGCTCGCCAGGCTGCTGGACCGCGGGGGCGGGGCGAGGTTGCAGGACCGTGATGAGAAGAACCGCGCAGACCTCTAGGTACCGACCGGGCGGTATGCCATTCTGCGTCCGTCAGGATCAATCGGTGTGCGCCCGCCCAATGCCGGGCCGGGCACACACCGGGGCCGGCCCAACCGCAGCCGGCCGATTCCCGGTGGAGGCCGCCATGCCACAGGTCGTACGTTCACGGATCAGGGCGCTGCACGGACCGCCCCCCGTAGCACCGTTGCCGCACCGCGCCCGCTCCCTGGCCGACCGCGAGGCCGTTGCGGTGCTCCACCGGGCGGCCCGTGTGCTGCTGGAGGCGCTGCCGGAGCTCACGGACCGGCTGGTCGAGGCGCTGCGGGAGCAGGAGCCCGCCTACCGCGCCGCGATGGAGAAGGAGCCTGCGGAGATCTGGCAGGAGGTCCACCACTCCCTGCGGCACAACGTCGCCTCCCTCATCCAGCCCCGGGAGTTCCGGGAGGCCGCCCACCGCACCTCCCGGTGGATCGGCGAGAGCCGGGCCGAACAGGGCGTACCCCTCGACGCGGTCATGCACGCCTTCCGGATGGGCGGCGCGATGGTCTGGCAGGACCTGGTCGACGACACGGCCCGGCGGCACCCCGAGGACACCCGGCTGCTCGTCCATGTCGCCGCGGACGTCTGGAACTTCGTCGACGAGCACTGCGCGGTGGTGGCCGAGGCGTACCGGCAGGCCGAGCGGCGGCTCTCCTGGCGCCGCGAGAACCAGCAGCGCCTGATGACCTCGGCCCTGCTGGACGGCACCGCCCGGATCGCGGACCTGCCGGACGCCGCGGCGATGCTGGGGCTGCCGGTCCACGGGCGGTACGCGGTCCTCGCGGTCGCCGGCGCCCGCCGCGCCCCGCACGGGACGGGGCGCCCGCCCCTGGACCTGGCCGAGGGGACGCCCGCGCTCTGGCACTCGGCGGGCGACGTCGAGCTGGCGATCCTTCCGCTGGGGACGGCCGCGCTCGAGGAGGACCCGCGGTGCGAGGGCGAGGACGGGGCCGCCGTCCCCGGATCGGCCACCTCGGACGGTGAACTCCGTACGCTCGCAGCGGAACTGACGGCCTCTCCGGGAACCCGGGTCGGCGTCAGCTCCGTGGTCGACGGGCTTGCCTCGGTCGGGGACGCGCGCCGCCTCGCCGAGACGGCACTGAAGGCCTGCCCCGCCTCCGGCGGCACCGTCCTGCTCGACGAGCACCTGCCCGCCGCGCTCGTCGTGTCCTCGCCCGGCCTCGGGACGGCGCTCGCCGACCGCGTCCTCGGGCCGCTGGACCGGCTCGACCCGGCGGACCGGGACGTGCTCATCGAGACGCTGACCGCATGGCTCGACTCGGACGGCTCGGCCCAGCGGGCGGGGGCGAAGCTGTACTGCCACCGCAACACGGTCCTGAACCGGCTGCGGCGTTTCGAACAGCTGACGGGACGTTGCCTGACGCGGCCGTCGGACGCGGTCGAGGTGTCCCTGGCACTCGCGGCGCGGCGGCTGCTGACGGGCTGAGCCCTGCCCGGCCGCCGACCGTCCGGCGGCCCCCTCCGTCCGGCGGCCCCCTCCGTCCGGCGGCCCGCTCCGGACGGGGCCCCCTCCGGACGGCGGCCCCGCCCGGAGGGGCCCGGCTTCCGTGGCCGCCGAGGAGATCCGGCTGCTCACGGCCGGGCCCGAGGCGCGAGGGGACGGGCCCCGCGTGCCCGGCGCCCGAAGGCACCGCGGACGTTCCGTCCCCCCCCCCCGGCCGAAGGCTGTTGTGCGGGGGCACAGTTCTGCGCCGGGAGGGCTGTACCCGCGCCGCGCCCCGCCCCGGCCCCCTGTGCCGCGCACGTCCCGGCTGGTGCCATGACGCGCATGTCTTCAGCTGCCCCTTGCGGAGCCGTACCGGCGGAGCGAACCCGGTGAGCGGCGCGATCGACGCCCGGTCCCTGGCCGTGGTCATCTTCCTCGGCTTCGTCGCCGTGTCCCTGCTGCTGTGCGGACTCGCCGCGGCCGACCAGGACGATCCGGAGCACTTCTACGCGGGCGGAGCCACCCTCGGCCCCGTCGGCGGCGGACTGGCCATCGCCGGGGACTACGTCTCCGCCGCCACGCTGCTCTCCACCACCGGCTCCGTCGCGCTGGCCGGCTTCGACGGCCTGCTGTTCGCCCTGGCCACGGTCGTCTCACTGGCCCTGGTCATGCGCCTGTTCGCCGAACGCCTGCGCCGCAAGGGTGTGTTCACCCTGGGCGACTTCCTCGCCGACCGCCTCGGCGACGGGTCCGTACGCCGGGCGCTGGGTGTGGCGACCCTCGTCGTGCTGGCCCCGCTGCTGCTCGTGCAGCTCACCACCGCGGGCCGCGTCATGACCGCTATGTTCGGACTGCCCGACGGCGCGCTCACCGGCTGCACCGTCGCCAGCGGCGCGCTGATGGTCTGCTACTCGGCGTTCGGCGGGATGCGCGGCACCGGCTACATCCAGATCCTCAAGGTGGCCGTCGTCCTCGGGGCCGTCACCCTGCTGGCGGGGCTGGTCCTCGCCCGTTTCGACTGGTCGCCCTTCGCCCTCTTCGACGCCGCGCAGGCGGGGAGCAAGGCCGGCGGCGACTACGCCCGTCCCGGCCTGCAGTTCGGCCACGGACTCGCCGGCGGGCTCGACCTGATCGGCTTCCAGATCACCCTCGTCCTTGGTGCCGCGTGCATGCCCCACATCATGATGCGGCTCCACCCGATCCGCGACGCCTGGACCGCCCGCCGGGCCGGTGTCTGGGCCGTGACCCCCGTCGCCCTGCTGTGCGTCGGCATCGTCGTCGTCGGACTCGGCGCGTCCGCCCTGATCGGCCGGGACCTGCTGCACGCCGCGGATCCGGCCGGCGGCACCGCCCTCCTGATGGTGACCAGCGCCCTGGACCCCGCCGCGGCCGGGCCGCGGGACAGTCCGCTGTTCGCACTCGTCGCCTGCGCCGCGTTCGCGACGACACTGGCCGCGGTCGCCGGGATCACCCTGGCCGCCGCATCGTCCGTGGCCCGCGACTTCACGCTGAAGTCGGGCGCACAGGGCGAGGGCAAGGCCTCCAGCAGGGAGATCCGGCACGCCCGCTGGGCCGTCGCCGGGATCGGGGCGCTCGCCGTGCTCCTCTCGGCGTACACGCACGACCGCAACCCCCAGGTGCTGCTCTCCCTGTCGTTCGCCGCCGCGGCCTCGATCCTGCCGCCCGTCCTGCTGTACGCCCTGTTCCGCACGCGTTTCGACGCCCGCGGGGTGCGGTGGACCGTGTACGGGACGCTGCCGCTGATCGGGATCCTGATGGTCCTGTCACCGGCGTTCTCCGGCACGCCCGTCGCCCTCTTCCCGGAGTGGGACTTCGATGTGTTCCCGCTCCAGACCCCGGGCATCGTCACGATCCCGGCCGGCTTCCTCCTCGGCGTACTGGGATCCGGCCGGCACCGGGACGCCGCACCGGACGAGCGGCACCGCCACCGGGCCCGCTGGGCGCCCGTACGCGCCCGCGACGGCGCCTGAACGGGCCGGCCGAAAGGCCGGGCGCGTTCGGCCCGCCCCGGGCGCGCCACGGGCCGCGGCGCGCCGGCTACAGGCCGAGCTCCGCCGTGTGCAGCCTGGCCAGCGCGTCCTTGTCGCCGTCCAGCTCCACCCGCGCCGCGTCCTGCCGCCCCGCCGCGAACAGCAGCAGCTCGCCCGGCTCCCCGGTGACCGTCACCACCGGGGTGCCCTTGTGGGCCACCGCCGTCTGGCCGTCCGGGCGCCGCAGCACCAGACCCACCGGAGCCCGGCGGCCCAGCATCCGGGCCGTCTTCTCGGTGCGCGACCACAGCACATCGGCGAAGACCGGATCGAGGTCACGCTGCGACCAGTCGGGCTGGGCCCGGCGCACGTCCTCCGCGTGGATGAAGAACTCGACGGTGTTCGCCGCCTCGTCCAGCTGCTTCAGCCCGAAGGGCGACATCCGCGGCGGCCCCGTACGGATGAGCTGGATCAGCTCCTCGTACGGCTTGGCGGCGAATTCGGCCTGCACCCGCTCCAGCCGGTTCTTCAGCACGCCCAGCATGATCCCGCCCGCGGCGTCCGCACGGCGTTCACGCACCACGACATGGGCGGCCAGGTCACGGGTCTTCCAGCCGTTGCACAGGGTCTGGGCCTCGGGGCCCGCCGCTTCCAACAGGTCGGCGAGCAGAAGACGTTCACGCTTCGCATGGGTCGACATGCCCGCCAGCGTACGACCGCCGCCCCCGGTCCGCCCAGTGGACGCACGACCGGACGGCACGGCCCGGCGCGGCACAATGGGGCTCATGACCAGCACGCCCGGCTCCACGCCCGCCAGCAATCTCGACCCGGCACTCGCCGCCCGCCTCAAGCGCGGCCCCGACGGACTCGTCCCGGCCATCGCCCAGCAGTACGACACGGGCGAGGTGCTCATGCTCGGCTGGATGGACGACGAGGCGCTGCACCGCACCCTCACCACCGGCCGCTGCACCTACTGGTCCCGCAGCCGCCAGGAGTACTGGGTCAAGGGCGACACCTCCGGCCACGTCCAGCACGTCAGGTCCGTCGCCCTGGACTGCGACGCCGACACCGTCCTGGTGAAGGTCGACCAGACGGGTGCCGCCTGCCACACCGGGGCCCGCACCTGCTTCGACAAGGACGTCCTCCCGCTCACCGCGCCCCGATAAGGTCAGCCGCCATGGATCTCGAGACCTTCCGCAAGCTCGCCGTCGACCGGCGCGTCATCCCCGTCAGCCGCCGGCTCCTCGCGGACGGCGACACCCCGGTCGGCCTCTACCGCAAGCTCGCGGCCGAACGCACCGGCACGTTCCTCCTCGAATCCGCGGAGAACGGCCGCACCTGGTCCCGCTACTCCTTCATCGGGGTGCGCAGCGCCGCCACCCTGACCGCCCTCGACGGACAGGCCCACTGGCTCGGCACCCCGCCCGTCGGCGTCCCCGTGGACGGGGACCCGCTGCAGGCGCTGCGGGCCACGGTCGAGACCCTGCACACCCCCCGCGACCTCGTCGCCGACGACGGCCTGCCCCCGTTCACCGGCGGCATGGTCGGCTATCTCGGCTACGACGTCGTGCGCCGGCTGGAGCGGATCACCGAGCACGGCGGCGACGACCTGAAGCTCCCCGAGCTGACGATGCTGCTCACCTCGGACCTCGCCGTGCTCGACCACGGGAACGGCACCGTCCTGCTGATCGCCAACGCGATCAACCACAACGACCTGGACACCGGGGTCGACGAGGCGTACGCGGACGCGGTCGCCCGGCTCGACGCCATGGAGCGCGACCTGTCCCGCCCGGTGGAGAACGCCCCCGCCGCGCTGCCGCCCTCCGAGCTCCCGCCCTACACCGCCCTCTGGGGCGGCCAGGCCTTCATGGACGCCGTCGAGGACGTCAAGGAGCGCATCAGGGCAGGCGAGGCCTTCCAGGTCGTCCCCTCCCAGCGCTTCGAGACGCCGTGCACGGCGAGTGCGCTGGACGTCTACCGGGTCCTGCGGGCCACCAACCCGTCGCCGTACATGTACCTCTTCCGCTTCGACGGGTTCGACGTCGTCGGCTCCAGCCCCGAGGCGCTCGTCAAGGTCGAGGACGGCCGGGCGATGGTCCACCCGATCGCCGGCACCCGGCACCGCGGCGCCACCCCGCAGGAGGACCAGGCGCTCGCCGACGAGCTCCTCGCCGACCCGAAGGAACGCGCCGAGCACCTGATGCTCGTCGACCTCGGCCGCAACGACCTGGGTCGGGTCTGCGCGCCCGGCAGCGTCGAGGTCGTCGACTTCATGTCGGTCGAGCGGTACTCGCACGTGATGCACATCGTCTCCACCGTCACCGGACGCGTCGCCGAGGGCCGCAGCGCCTTCGACGTCCTCACCGCGTGCTTCCCCGCGGGCACCCTGTCGGGGGCGCCCAAGCCCCGCGCCCTGCAGATCATCGAGGAGCTCGAACCCACCCGCCGCGGCCTGTACGGCGGATGCGTCGGCTACCTCGACTTCGCCGGGGACTCCGACACCGCCATCGCCATCCGGACCGCCCTGCTCCGCGACGGCACGGCCTACGTCCAGGCGGGCGCGGGCATCGTCGCGGACTCCGACCCGGTCGCCGAGGACACCGAGTGCCGCAACAAGGCCGCCGCGGTCCTGCGCGCCGTGCACACGGCGAACCGCCTCGGGGCCCACTGAGACGGGTCTCACGCCGGTCCCGGCGCCTCGGGGGCCTCCCGACCGCCCCCTTTCGCCGGCCGGTCCTGGCCGGTAGGGGATAGTGGGGTCCGTGAGCGCCGTACCCGTACCCCAGCCCCGTTCCCGAGCCGCCACCGCGCCCGACAGCGCGGGGAGCCGCCGAAGTCTGGCCGCCGGCCTGCTCCTCGGGGCGGCCGGTGCCACCGTCGTACTCCTCGCCTCGGGACAGACCTGGGCCCAGGGCAAGGCGGCCGTCGGCGGCGGCATCCTGCCGCTCAGCGCCGACGGCGAGGACGTCACCGGCCTCCCGGCGGCCCTGGCCGTCGTCGGCCTGGCCGCCCTCGTCGCCGTCTTCGCCGTCCGCGGCGGCGGACGGCTGGTCGTCGCAGGCCTGCTGGCCCTCAGCGGCCTCGGCGCCGGACTGAGCGCCTGGGCGGGCGCCTCGGACAGCGCGGCCCTGGACGAACAGGCCGCGCAGACCACGGGCAACACCTCGGCCACCGTCGACGCCCTCACCCACACCGCGTGGCCCTACGTCACCGCGGCCGGCGGCCTGCTGATCCTGCTCGCCGGGCTGCTCGCCCTGCGCTACGGCAGGCGCTGGCCCGCGATGTCGGGGCGGTACGAACGCGACGGCACCCCGCGCCCCCGCAAGGCCCCCCGCACCGCCCCGGACCCCGAGCGGCCCGAGGAACTGTGGAAGGCCCTGGACCGCGGCGAGGACCCGACGCGCGACGCGTGACCCCCAGCCTCACGTCCACCGGCGCGTACGGGACAATGGCAGCGGGCCTTCCCCACAGCGACACCCTCAGCGCAACACCAACAAGGAGCAACTCATGGCGGGCAGCAGCCACGGACACACCCCGGCCGCCTGGACCGGTGTCATCATCTCCTTCATCGGCTTCTGCATCGCGGGCCTCTTCATGGTCGCGGCGAACACGCTCGGCTTCTGGGCCGGCATCGTCGTCGTCCTCCTCGGAGGTGTCGTCGGTCTCGCCATGAAGGTGGCCGGTCTCGGCATGCCGAAGGAGTCCGACGAGATGGCGGCCGCCAGGGCCCGCGCCTCCCAGGCCCAGATCACGGCCTGAGGCGGTCCGCCGGCAGGTGCCGGCCCCAGGACACGACGCGAGGCGCAGCCCGGACCGGGCTGCGCCTCTCCGCGTCAGCGGGGACAATCACCGCGTGGACGCCTCAGCCTCTCCCGCAGCCCCCGCCCCCGGCCCCGTGCCCGGGCCTCCGCCGGCCCCCGCCCGGGCCTCCCTGTTCCGCCGGCTCGCCGTCCCCGCCGGGGTCATGGCCGCCGTCGTCGGAGCCTTCGGCTACGTCGCCGCGGTCGACCCGAACGAGCCCGGTCACTACCCGGTCTGCCCCATGCTCCGGTTCACCGGGGTGTTCTGCCCCGGCTGCGGCGGCCTCCGCAGCGCGTACGCCTTCGCCCACGGCGACCTCACCACCGCGCTCGGCGCCAACGCCCTGGCCGTCGTCGGCTACGCCGTCTTCGCCGCGGTCTGGCTGCTGTGGACGGTCCGCGCGAGCCGGGGCAGGCCGATGCGGATCGGTCTCGCGCCGGTCCACTGGTGGGCCGTCGGCGCGGTTCTGCTGGTGTTCTCCGTGGTCAGGAACCTTCCGTTCGGCTCGGCGCTGGCGCCGTGAATGACCAGGGAGTGGGACGCGAGGCCGCCGGATGCGAGCCCTGAGCCTTCCTGCGGATACCATCGAGATGGCTGATCCTGTTCCCACCACCGCTTCGGAAGGGGGCCGCTCGCGTGAGTGTGCTCGACGAGATCATTGACGGCGTTCGCGCCGACCTCGCGGAGCGGCAGGCGCGTGTCAGCCTCGACGAGCTCAAGGAACGCGCCGCGCGCGCTCCCCAGGCCAAGGACGGAGTCGCCGCCCTGCGCGGCGAGGGTGTGACCGTCATCTGCGAGGTCAAGCGCTCCAGCCCCTCCAAGGGGGCCCTTGCCGCCATCGCCGACCCGGCCGCGCTCGCCGCGGACTACGAGGCCGGCGGGGCATCCGTCATCTCGGTGCTCACCGAGGAGCGCCGCTTCGGCGGCTCGCTCGCCGACCTGGAGGCCGTCCGCGCCAAGGTCGACATCCCGGTCCTGCGCAAGGACTTCATCGTCACCTCGTACCAGCTGTGGGAGGCACGGGCCTACGGCGCCGACCTCGCCCTGCTGATCGTCGCCGCCCTCGACCAGGAGGCCCTGGTCTCGCTGATCGAGCGCGCCGAGTCGATCGGCCTGACGCCGCTCGTCGAGGTGCACGACGAGGAGGAGGCCGAGCGCGCGGTGGACGCCGGAGCGAAGATCATCGGTATCAACGCGCGCAACCTGAAGGACCTCAAGGTCGACCGTTCGGTCTTCGAACGCGTCGCCCCCGAGATCCCGGACCACATCGTCAAGGTCGCCGAGTCCGGTGTCCGCGGACCGCACGACCTCATCGCCTACGCCAACGCCGGCGCGGACTCCGTGCTCGTCGGCGAGTCCCTGGTCACCGGCCGCGACCCGCGGGCAGCCGTCGCCGACCTGGTCGCCGCGGGCGCCCACCCGGCGCTCCGGCACGGACGGGGCTGAACCCACCCGTGCCCGCCGACCGTCCCGCCACCCGCATCCGGCCGGGCCTGCGCCCCGCCGGGGCGAGCGCCCGGGACCCGCACGCGCCGCTGGCGCGCGGTTGCCGCCCCCGCGGCTGCCGCGCTCCCGCCCGGCGTGTGCACGGCCGGCGCGTGCGGTACGTGATCGGCGACGAGCCCGGACAGGTCAACGGCATGCGATGGCGCACGGGGTCCGCGCCGTAGCGAGCCCCGGCCGTCGCCCCCCGCCGTACAGGGGGATCCGCACGCCCCACCGCACCGACCGTCCACCGGTCGGCGTGGCGCTCCGCCCACGGCGCATACGGTGACATCACCCGTTGCGATTCGAGGAGCACATCGCATGTCGTCCGACTTCTTCATTCCGGACCCCGAGGGTCTGATCCCCAGCGCCGAGGGCTACTTCGGCGCCTACGGCGGCAAGTTCATCCCGGAGGCGCTCGTCGCCGCCGTGGACGAGGTGGCCGTCGAGTACGACAAGGCCAAGGCGGACCCGGCCTTCGCCGTCGAGCTCAACCACCTCATGGTCGACTACACGGGCCGCCCCAGCGCGCTCACCGAGGTCGCGCGGTTCGCGGAGCACGCGGGGGGCGCGCGCGTCTTCCTCAAGCGCGAGGACCTCAACCACACCGGCTCGCACAAGATCAACAACGTGCTCGGCCAGGCCCTCCTCACCAAGCGCATGGGCAAGACCCGCATCATCGCGGAGACGGGGGCGGGCCAGCACGGCGTCGCCACCGCGACCGCCTGCGCCCTCTTCGGTCTCGAGTGCACCATCTACATGGGTGAGATCGACACCGAGCGGCAGGCGCTGAACGTGGCGCGGATGCGGATGCTCGGCGCCGAGGTCGTCGCCGTGAAGTCCGGCTCCAGGACCCTCAAGGACGCCATCAACGAGGCGTTCCGCGACTGGGTCGCCAACGTGGACCGCACCCACTACCTCTTCGGCACGGTCGCCGGGCCGCACCCCTTCCCGGCGATGGTCCGCGACTTCCACCGGGTGATCGGTGTCGAGGCCCGCCGCCAGATCCTGGAGCGCACCGGCCGGCTGCCGGACGCCGCGGTCGCCTGTGTCGGCGGCGGATCCAACGCCATCGGCCTCTTCCACGCCTTCATCCCCGACGAGGGCGTCCGCCTGATCGGCTGCGAACCGGCCGGCCACGGCGTGGAGACCGGCGAGCACGCGGCGACCCTGACCGCGGGTGAGCCCGGCATCCTTCACGGCTCGCGCAGTTACGTCCTCCAGGACGACGAGGGTCAGATCACCGAGCCCTACTCCATCTCCGCCGGGCTCGACTACCCGGGCATCGGCCCGGAGCACGCCTATCTCAAGGACGTCGGCCGCGGCGAGTACCGCGCGGTCACCGACGACGCCGCGATGCAGGCGCTCCGCCTCCTCTCCCGCACCGAGGGGATCATCCCGGCCATCGAGAGCGCGCACGCGCTGGCCGGGGCCCTGGAGGTCGGACGGGAGCTCGGTGAGGACGGACTGATCCTGATCAACCTGTCCGGCCGCGGCGACAAGGACATGGACACGGCGGCACGCTACTTCGGGCTGTACGACGGCGCCGACGCCGTCGTGGAGGCCGACGTGGCCGACGGAGAGGAAGAGGTCACCAAGTGAGCGGCAACCGAGAGCTTCTCGAATCGACGCTGGCCCGGGCGGCATCCGAGGACCGGGCGGCGCTCATCGCCTACCTGCCCGGCGGCTTCCCGACCGTCGACGGCGGCATCGAGGCGGTCAAGGCGGCCGTCGCCGGCGGCGCCGACGTCATCGAGGTGGGCCTCCCGCACAGCGACCCGGTGCTCGACGGACCGGTCATCCAGACCGCCGACGACATCGCGCTGCGCGGCGGGGTCAGGATCGCCGACATCATGCGCACGGTCCGCGAGACGCACGAGGCCACCGGCGCGCCGATCCTCGTCATGACGTACTGGAACCCGATCGACCGGTACGGCGTGGAGCGCTTCACCGCCGAGCTCGCCGACGCGGGCGGCGCCGGGTGCATCCTGCCCGACCTCCCGGTCCAGGAGTCGGGGCTGTGGAGGGAGCACGCCGAGAAGCACTCTCTCGCCACAGTCTTCGTCGTCGCCCCGAGCAGCCAGGACGCACGCCTCGCCACGATCACCGCGGCAGGCTCCGGATTCGTGTACGCCGCCTCCCTGATGGGCGTCACCGGCACCCGCGAGTCGGTCGGCGAGCAGGCCCAGGACCTGGTGCGGCGCACCAAGGCCACCACGGACCTGCCCGTCTGCGTGGGCATCGGCGTCTCCACCGCCGAGCACGCCCGGGAGGTCGCCGGCTTCGCCGACGGGGTGATCGTCGGTTCCGCCTTCGTCAAGCGGATGCTGGACGCGCCCGACGAGGCCGCCGGTCTCGCCGCCGTCCGCGCCCTGGCGAGCGAACTGGCCGAAGGCGTTCGAAAGCGCTGACAGCCGTCGTCATCCGTACGGGTGGACCTGGGACCGGGGAGGCGCTCACGCGCCTCCCCGGTTCGTTTGCGCGGTGTGAGCGAGAAGAACCGAGACCGAAGCAGAGCCGCGCGCGACCGGCTCGTCCAGCAGCGTGAGCAGGACCGGGCGCGCGAGCGCCGCCGCCGCACGCTGATCGTCGCGACCGCCGTGGTGGGGGTGCTGGCGCTCGCCGCCGTGATCGGCGTGATCGCCGCCAACGCCGGGAAGAACGACAAGGACAGCGAGGCCGGACCCGCCGTCACCCCGTCCGGGGCGATGGGGGAGGACGGCCTCGCCCTCCAGGTCGGGGCCGACGACGCACCGTCCACGCTCACGATCTGGGAGGACTTCCGCTGCCCGGTCTGCGCCCAGTTCGAGAACGCCTTCCGCGACACGTTCACGGAGCTCACGGACAGCGGGCAGCTCAAGGTGGAGTACCACCTGGCCACCATCATCGACGGCAATCTCGGCGGCAGCGGCTCCCTGCGCGCGGCCAACGCGGCCGCCTGCGCCCAGGACGTCGGCAGGTTCGCCCCGTACCACGACGTCCTCTACCGGAACCAGCCCGCCGAGACCGACGACGCCTTCGGCAAGAACAGCAGGCTGATCGAGCTGGCCGGCAAGGTGGACGGCCTGGACACCCCCGCCTTCCGCAGCTGCGTGGAGGACGGCACGCACGACAGCTGGGTGGAGAAGTCCAACAAGGCGTTCGGCGAGGGCGGCTTCCAGGGGACCCCCACGGCCCTCCTCAACGGTGAGTCGATCTTCCCGAAGAAGGGGAACGAGCAGATCTCCGAGGCCAACATCAAGAAGTGGGTGGCGGAGGCGAACAAGGGCAAGAAGCCGGGCACCGTCGGGGCCACACCGTCGGCGTCCTAGGCCGGGCGGAAGACCCCGGCGGGTGCTCCGCGGGGGGTCCCGTTACCCAGAAGTTGCCGGACGGCTTGCCGTACGTCCCGTCCGGCAGGGTAGCGTCGACCCCGTCATGAACCTTGCCTTCATTCCCAGCCCGTCGACCGGCGTGATCGAGCTCGGCCCGATCCCGCTCCGCGGCTACGCGTTCTGCATCATCATCGGTGTCTTCGTCGCCGTCTGGTTCGGCAACAAGCGCTGGATCGCCAGGGGCGGCAAAGCCGGCACCGTCGCCGACATCGCCGTCTGGGCCGTGCCCTTCGGCCTGGTCGGCGGCAGGCTCTACCACGTCATCACCGACTACCAGCTGTACTTCAGCGACGGTGAGAACTGGGTGGACGCCTTCAAGATCTGGGAGGGCGGCCTCGGTATCTGGGGTGCGATCGCCCTCGGCGCGGTCGGCGCCTGGATCGGCTGCCGCCGGCGCGGAATCCCGCTCCCGGCCTGGGCGGACGCGCTGGCCCCCGGCATCGCCTTCGCCCAGGCGATCGGCCGCTGGGGCAACTGGTTCAACCAGGAGCTCTACGGCAAGCCGACCGATGTGCCCTGGGCGCTGAAGATCAGCGAGGGCACCAACCGGGTCGCGGGCACCTACCACCCGACCTTCCTGTACGAGTCGCTGTGGTGCGTCGGCGTGGCACTCCTGGTCATCTGGGCGGACCGCCGCTTCAAGCTGGGACACGGCCGGGCCTTCGCGCTCTACGTCGCGGCCTACTGCGCCGGCCGCGGATGGATCGAGTACATGCGTGTCGACGAGGCGCACCACGTGCTGGGCCTGCGGCTCAACGTATGGACCGCGATCGTCGTGTTCGTGCTCGCCGTGACGTACATCGTGATCTCGGCGAAGGTGCGCCCCGGCCGCGAGGAGACCGTCGAGCCCGCCGCCGAGGGCGCGAAGGGCGACGCCGAGAAGGCCGCCCCCGACGGCGAGGACTCCGACCCCGCCGACGAGGACTCCGGCCCCACGGGCGACATCGCCCCCGGGGCAGAGGCACCGGAAGCCGACGAGAGCCCGCAGAAGGCCGACCGGAGCTGACATCCCGCAGACCGCCGAAGGGGCCGCAGGACCACAGAGGTCCGGCGGCCCCTTCGCGTGGGCGCGGGCCTCAGCGGCGGCCGGCCAGCGAGAGCGTGCGCTGCGCGGTCGCCACCACCGCCGCGTCCACGAACCTCCCGTCCGGCAGGGCCTGAGCCCCCGCCCCGGTCCGGGACGCCTCCATGATCTGCTCCGCCGCCTCGACCTCGCGCGCCGTGGGACGGAACGCGCGCTCGATGACCGGCAGCTGCCGCGGATGGATCGCCGCCCGGCCGAGCAGACCGAGATCCCGCCCGTGCGCGCACGACGACCGCAGCCCGGACAGGTCACGGACATCGGGGTACACCGACATCACGGGCGGGTCGAGTCCGGCCGCCCGCGCGGCGATCACCACACGGCTGCGCGGCCAGTCGAGCCCGGCATCGTCCCGCACCCCCAGATCCGCACGGAGATCCGCCTCGCCCAGCGCGACCCCCCGTACGGCGTGATGCGCCCCGGCGATCGAGTACGCGTGCTCGATCGCCAGCGCCGACTCCAGCAGCGGATACAGCGGCACCCCTGGCGCCAGAGCCGCGACGTGGTGCACCGACGCCGCATGGGTGATCTTGGGGAGCCGCATCCCGGACAGCCCCGGCAGCCCCACCAGCGCCTTCACGTCGCCCTCGCTGTGCACCCGGACGTGGACCGGCACCGCCATCGGGTTCGCCGTGACCGGATCCGAGAGGAGCTCGGCCGTCGCCGACCGCGCGTACCCCTTGCGGTCCGGGGCGACCGCGTCCTCCAGGTCGACGATCACCACGTCCGCGCCCGAGCCGAGCGCCTTGCGGACCACCTCGGGCCGGTCCCCGGGGACGTACAGCCAGGTCAGCGCCACCGGCCGGCCGGTCACAGCGCGCCCTCGTCCCGCAGCGCCGCGATCGCCGGCGCGGAGAGGCCGAGCTCCGTCAGGATCTCCTCGGTGTCCGCCCCGTGCGGCCTCCCGGCCCAGCGGATCGCCCCCGGAGTCTCCGAGAGCCGGAAGAGCACGTTCTGCATCCGCAGCGGCCCCAGCTCGGGGTCGTCGACCTCGGTGATCGTGCCCAGGGCCCTGTACTGGGGGTCCTCCATCACGTCGCGTACGTCCTGGATGGGGGCGATCGCCGCCTCGGCCTTCTCGAAGGCGTCCACCGCCTCCTCACGGGTGCGGCGGGCGATCCAGTGGCCGACGGCCTCGTCCAGTTCGTCGGCGTGCTCGGCCCGGGTGCTCCCGGCGGAGAACCACGGCTCCTCGATCAGCTCGGGGCGGCCCACCAGCCGCATCACGCGCTCCGCGACCGACTGGGCGGAGGTCGAGACGGCGACCCAGTGGCCGTCCGCGGTCCGGTAGGTGTTGCGGGGAGCGTTGTTGCGGGAGCGGTTGCCGGTCCGCGGCTGGACGTATCCGAGCTGGTCGTACCAGAGCGGCTGCGGTCCCAGCACGGTCAGGATCGGCTCGATGATCGCCATGTCCACCACCTGCCCGCCCCCGGTCCGGTCGCGTCCGGCCAGCGCCGTCATCACCGCGTACGCCGTGGCGAGCGCCGCGATCGAGTCGGCGAGCCCGAACGGCGGGAGGGTCGGCGGCCCGTCCGGCTCCCCGGTGACGGCGGCGAAGCCGCTCATCGCCTCCGCGAGCGTGCCGAAGCCGGGCCGGTGCGCGTACGGGCCCGACTGGCCGAAGCCCGTGACCCGGGTCAGCACCAGCCGCGGGTTGACGGCCCGCAGCTCCTCCCAGCCCAGCCCCCAGCGCTCCAGTGTGCCGGGCCGGAAGTTCTCGATGATCACATCGGTCTCCGCGGCCAGCCGCAGCAGTACGTCCCGGCCGCCCGGGGAGGACAGGTCCAGGGTCAGCGTGCGCTTGTTGCGGCCGAGCAGCTTCCACCACAGGCCGATCCCGTCCTTCGAAGGGCCGTGTCCCCGGGAGGGATCGGGCTTGCGGGGGTGCTCGACCTTGATGACCTCGGCCCCGAAGTCGCCGAGCATGGTGGCCGCGAGCGGCCCGGCAAACAGGGTGGCGAGGTCCAGGACCCGCAGGCCGGCGAGCGGAGCCGCCGGGGCCGTGGGAGTCGTCGCGGGAGTGCTCATGCGGCATCGATCTCGCTGCGGTAGGGCATGGACGTCGAGGCACCGGGTCTCTGTACGCAGAGAGCCGCCGCCGAGGACGCCCAGGCCAGCGCCTCGGGTACGGACCGGCCCTCGCCGAGCGCCACGGCGAGCGTGCCGACGAAGGTGTCACCGGCGCCGGTCGTGTCGACGGCGGTGACCTCGGGGGCCGGGAAGAGGACCGCCTCGCCGCCCCGGGCCGCGTACAGGCAGCCCCTCCCGCCGAGCGTGATCACGACCTCGGGGACCTGCCGGAGCAGGAGCTGTGCGGCCGCGTGCGGTTCCTCCTGCCCGGTCAGCAGGGCGGCCTCGTGCTCGTTGGGGATCAGCAGGTCGACGGCGTCCAGGAGTCCGGACGGCAGCGGCTGCGCGGGGGAGGGGGTGAGGATCGTCCGCACCCCGCGGGCCTTCGCCGTACGCGCCGCCTCGGTCACCGCCGACAGCGGGAGTTCCAGCTGGAGGAGCAGCAGGCCGGCCGCGGCGACGGCCGCCTGCTCGCCCGGTCCGAGCGCGGTCACCGTGCCGTTCGCGCCGGGAATCACCACGATCGCGTTGGCTCCCTCGTCGTCGACGACGATGTGGGCGGTGCCGCTGGGCCCCGCGACGGTGTGCAGCAGGTCCGTGTCCACACCGGCGTGCTCCAGATTCGTCCGGAGCAGCGAGCCGTACTCGTCGGTCCCGACCGCGCCGATCATCACGACCTCGCCGCCCGCGCGGGCCGCGGCGACCGCCTGGTTGGCGCCCTTGCCGCCGGGGACGGTCCTGAACTCCCGTCCGGTGACGGTCTCCCCGCGCCCGGGTGCCCGGGCGACGTAGGCGACCAGGTCCATGTTGGTGCTGCCGAGCACCGCGATCGCTGTCATGGGCGGCGTACCTCCTGATAGGTCAGTTCCGCGAGGGTGTCGAAGCCGATCGGGCCGAGGCCGGCGACAGAGGTGGCGAGTCGGTTCTTGAGGGGCGCGGTCCAGCGGTCGGGCAGCGCGGCGGCCCGCCCGGCCAGCAGGCCCGCGAGAGAGCCGGCCGTCGCGCCGTTGGAGTCGGTGTCCCAGCCGCCGGACACCGCGCAGCCGATGGAGCGTGAGAAGTCCCCCTCCGCGTGGGTGAGGGCGGCGGCGAGCAGCGCCGCGTTGGGCAGGACGTGCACCCAGTGGTGGGTCGATCCGTAGGTGTCGTGGAGCCGGTCCACGACCGTGTCGAAGTCCCGTTCCGCGCGGGCCGTCCGGATGCCGAGCCGCACCGCGTGCGCGTACCGGGACCGGGGCGGCACCACACGCAGGCCCGCCGCGAGGCACCCGTGCACGTCCGTCTCGCCGCCCGCGGCCTCGGCGAGGGCGGCGGCGGTGAACATCGCCCCGTACACCCCGTTGGCCGTGTGGGTGAGGACCGCGTCCCGGTGGGCCTGCGCGGCGGCGGCGCCCGGGTCGCCCGGGTGCGTCCAGCCGTGGACGTCGGCCCGGATCTGGGCGCCGATCCACTCCCGGAACGGGTTGCGCCGGCGGGCCGTGGCGGGCGGCTCGATCCCGTCGAGCAGATTGCGGTACGCGACGCGTTCTGCGGTGAAGACGCGGCCCGCCGGGAGTTCGTCCAGCCAGAGTCCGGCCAGGTCCGACGTGCTGAAGTCCTGTCCGTGTCTCTGGAGCAGCAGCACGGTCAGCAACGGGAAGTTGAGGTCGTCGTCCTCCGGCATCCCGTCGATGTTCTCCGCGAGGGAGGTGGGCGCCGAGCGGCGGTTCCAGGGGTGGGCGGCGGCCAGGCCGGCCGGCACCCCCCGGGCGGTGAACCAGGTGGTGAGCGGCCAGTTCCCGGTGGCGCGGGCCAGGGCGCGGATGCCGGCCAGCGGCAGCTTCTCGACCGGCTTGCCGAGCAGGCAGCCGGCGGCCCGGCCCAGCCAGGCCGCGTGCAGACGGTCGCTGTCGAGGGACACCGGAGCGCCGGGCGGTGTCGGCCACCGCGGGCAGGCGGCCCGGATCGCGGGCAGGTCCGTCGGCTCGTCCCCCTGCAACGGGCTCTCCAGGGAATCGAGTTCGTCCAGGAGACGCTCCGCGAGTGCGCGGAGCCTGGCGGGGGCGGCCGGCTGCGAGGCCCCGGCGCGGTCGGGGGCCGGCGCGCCGCCCGCCGCGTACCAGCGCTGTCCGATGTCCCCGGCGTCCCGGCCGTCCTGCGCGGCCTGGCGCAGCTCGTGGCCCACCAGGTCCTCGGGCTGCACCCAGGTCAGGCGGACGGTCACCGGCCCCCGCCCGCCAGCTCGGCGAACGCCGCCTCGTGCGTGCGCCGCCGCGCGGTGTCCCGTGCGAAGACCTCGCGGGCGACCTCCGCCAGGGCCCGCGCCGGGGCGTGCAGATCGAGGCGGCTGGCCTCGGCGACCGTCTTCACCCAGTCGGCGGGGATGGCCTGCTCGCCGTGGAGCGCCCCGGCGAGCGCTCCGCTCATCGTGGCGATCGAGTCGCAGTCACGGCCGTAGTTGACCGCGCCGAGCACGGTGCGGCGGTAGTCGCCGCCGCCGACGAGCAGCATGCCGAGCGCGATCGGCAGCTCCTCGATGGAGTGCAGCCGGGACGGCCGCCGGGCGCCCAGCGAGGGGTCGCGGTAGTGGGGGCCCACCGTGTCGAACGGGGCCACCGCGGCGCGCAGCGGCACCAGCGCGGACTCGAAGTCGTCGTAGCGGCCCGCCACTTCGCACACCGACTCGATCGCCGACCGGGTGCCGTCCTTGGACGACGCCAGAGCGGTCCCGACGACGGAGGCGGGGGTGGCGCCCGGGGTGCACGCGGCGGCGACGGCGGCCGCCAGCACCCCCGCCGCCTCCCTTCCGTACGAGGACTGGTGCGCCCCCGCGACGTCCAGCGCCTCCGCGTACGCGGCCTCCGGGTGGGCGGCGTTCACCAGGCCGACCGGAGCCATGTACATCGCGGCCCCGCAGTTGACGACGTTCCCCGACCCCGCCTCACGGGGGTCGGCGTGCCCGTAGTGCAGCCGGGTGACGATCCACTTCTCGGCGAGGAAGATCCGCTGCAGGGGGAGTGCCTCGGCCTCCAGCTCCGGGATCCAGCGGGGCCGTGACATCAGGTCAGGTACGAGGTGGTCGGCGACCGAGTAGGCGTCGAGGTGGCCGCGTACGGTCTCGTAGACCCGGACCAGCGCATGGGTCATCAGGGTGTCGTCGGTGACGTGCCCGTCGCCCTTGTGGTACGGGGCGATGGGGCGTGCGGTGCGCCAGTCGTCGCCGTACCAGGGGCCGACGATGCCGGTCACCCGGCCGCCGTGGCGCTCCGCGATCTGCTCGGGCGTCCAGCCCTCGACGGGGCCGCCGAGGGCGTCCCCCACGGCCGCGCCGACGAGCGCTCCGGCGATGCGTTCATCCAGGGTGAGTGTCGTGGTGGTCGTGCCGGCCGCGAGCGGTTCGGGTGTTTTGAGTGCCATGCCGGAATTGTCCACCCGGGGTGGCGGGTTCCGTGGCTGCGAGCAGCCCGGCGAGTTCGATCAGATCCGTCCCGGCGAGCCGGGGCAGCGCGCACCCGGCCAGCGTGCGGCAGGCCTCCCGCCAGCCCGCCGGCACGGTGACCGAACCGCCCAGCGCACCGGTCAGCGCCCCCGCCAGGGCCGGCGCGGAATCCGCGACCCGTGAGAGGCAGGCCGCGGCCGGGACCGCCTGCGTGAGATCGCCCCGTGCCGCGGTCGCCAGGGCGAGGGCCACCGGCACGGTCTCGGCCGCGGCGATCCCGTAGCTGTAGACGTGGTCGACGATCTGATGCTCCAGCACGGGGACGAGCGCGAAGGCACCCGCCGTCTCGCCGGCGAACTCCCTGGCCAGCCGCACGGCGTGGGCGGCGTTGCGGGCGATCTCGGTGCCGTCCGGCAACTGGCGGAGCGCGGCGTTCACCGCCGTGTCGACGTCCGCGCCGGCGAGCGCCTCGGAGACCGCGGCGGCGACGGCGCGCGCGCCGTGCACCCCGTCACCGTCCTGGGTGTACCGGGCGTCGAACTCGGCGAGCTCGGCCGCGGCATCCGGGTCACCTGGGTGCACGACCGCGAGGACGGCGGCCCGCACGCAGGCGGCGTCGTCGAAGTAGTGCGGATTGTCGTGGCCGGTGGCGGGCGGGCGCAGCCCCGCGGCGAGGTTGCCGAGCCCGGCCCGCACGGAGATCCGGGCCCGGAGCGGGAGGACGGCCGACTCCACCTCGGGCGCCCGGGCGCTCGCGGCGGCGACCTTCGCGGCCAGCGCGTTCCACGCCCGGTCGACCGCGTCCCGCATCCGGTGGCCGGGGGAGAGGTCCGGCGCGTGGTCGGCGGCCGCCGACAGCACCGTGCGTGCGGCGAACGCGGCCCACTCGGCGTCGTCGGACGGGCCGAGCCGCAGTGGTTCCGGCGGCTGGTTGAGCGCGATCGGCACGGGGAGCGTCGTCGTCGCGTTCTGCTCCGCGAAGGTGTCCAGCTCCCGGGTGAGCCGCCTCGTCCACTCGGGCATCCGCGCCGCCCGGTGCCGCGCGGCCGGCCACCCGGCGGCGTCGCCGGCCGCCAGTCCGAGGAGCAGCCCCTCGATCCTGGCCTGCCTGTCCGGAGCGTCGCGGCCCCGGGTGCCGTCCCCGGCCGCGGGTTCGGCGGTGATCCGGATGGCGACGTGCGGGGCGGAGTCCGCCGGTGCGGTGGACGCGCCGCGGGAGGCGCGCCGGTCGCCGGTCACCGGGCGTCCTGCCGGGTGCCGGGGCCCCCGGTGCCGGACCCGGTGGCGACGGGTGTGTGCCGGGCGGGTGGCTGTGCCCCGGACGGCTGCCCGCCGGACGGGGCACCGGGCATCTCGTGCCGCGGCGCACCGGGCGCGACGCCGGCGGGCTCCCGGCCCGCCGGCGCCGCCGGACCCGGCGGATCCTCCCCGTCGTCCGGGGTCAACAGCTCCGCGATGTCCAGGACGTGGTAGCCCCGCATCGACGGCAGACAGCTGCCGCGCACCGGGCCGATCGCCTCCGCCCAGTCCCGGGGGATCGCCGAAGCCCCGTGCAGGGCACCGGCCAGCGCCCCCGCGACCGCCGCGGTGGTGTCGGCGTCCCGGCCCATGTTCACCGCCGTGAGCACCGCCGTACGGAAGTCGCCGCGCGCCGCCGTGAGGGCGCCGAAGGCCAGTCCCACCGCCTCCGGCGCCAGGTCCGTCCACGGGTAGCCGCCGATCACCACCGCCGAGCGCACCGCACGTTCCGCCGTCAGCCGGTCCGGGTACGGGCGCTGCGCCGCGGAGACCGCGCGGCGCAGGGAGCGGGCCGTCCAGGAGTCCATGGGCACGACCGAGAGCGCGGCGGCGATCACGGAGGCCAGCCCCGCCCCCACCATCGCGGCCGCCACCCCCGCCGCCACCGCCTGCCCGCCGTAGATGCCCTCGCCGTCGTGGCTGACCCGCCCGTCCACCGCGACCAGGCGGGCGGCCTCCGCGGGCCGGCCCGCGGCGAAGACCCCGAACGGCGCCGCCCGCATGGCGAGACCGTCGCTCCAGGCGTGCCGGTGCTGGGCCGAGATCGGGGCGGCCAGACCGCGGCGCAGGTTCTCCAGCGTGCCGCGCTCGCTGAAACCGGCTCCCCGGAAGGGGCCCTCGTCCAGATCGGCGATCCAGTGGTGCCAGGCCCGTTCGACATGCGAGACGGTGAGTGCCGAACCGTGCCTGGCCAGCAGCAGCCCGGAGAAGATCGCGTACTCGGTGTCGTCGGTCCCCGCCGGATCGTCGCTGACGAAGCCCTCGATTCGGCCCCAGCGGCGGCGGATCTCGGAAGGGCGCATGTTCTCCGCCGGGGCGCCGAGGGCGTCCCCCACCGCGAGTCCCAGCAACGCCCCCCGCGCCCGGTCGCCCGTGCCCGCCGCCGTGCCGTCCGCCATGAGCTCCATCGTCCCGACCCTTCGCTCCCACCCGGAACAACCGGATGTGCGAGGTTTCCCCGCTCGCGGCGAAGAGAGGCGTGTATTTCGTACAAATCGTCCGGCCGGGTGACGCTCCCACGCCAGGTAAGTTCGGCCTTCCTTGCTGGCGGGAGCGGTTTTTCGTGCGTACTTTCGACCATGCGGAGCGGGAGAAGTCCACGGGGTCCGCTCCCGGAGAAGGGGAGAGCTGTGTCCATCATCGAGACCGACGCCGTACTGCACGAGGCGCACCGCGACAACCACACCCACCGTGATGTGAACGGCGGCTGGCTGCGGCCCGCGGTGTTCGGCGCCATGGACGGTCTCGTCTCCAACCTCGCCCTGATGACGGGCGTCGCCGGGGGCGCGGTCTCCCAGCAGACCATCGTCGTCACGGGGCTGGCCGGGCTGGCCGCCGGCGCGTTCTCCATGGCCGCGGGGGAGTACACCTCCGTCGCCTCGCAGCGGGAGCTCGTCGAGGCCGAGCTCGACGTCGAGCGGCGTGAGCTGCGCAAACACCCCAAGGACGAGATGGAGGAGCTCGCCGCGCTCTACGAGTCGCGCGGTGTCGAGCCCGCCCTCGCCCGGGAAGTCGCCCGGCAGCTGTCCAGGGACCCGGAGCAGGCCCTGGAGATACACGCCCGCGAGGAACTGGGCATCGACCCGGGCGACCTGCCCTCGCCGCTCGTCGCCGCCGTGTCCTCCTTCGGCGCCTTCGCGCTGGGTGCCCTGCTGCCGGTGCTGCCCTACCTGCTCGGCGCCGACGAGCTGTGGCCCGCCGTGCTGCTCGCCCTGGCCGGCCTGTTCGCCTGCGGAGCGGTGGTGGCCAGGGTGACGGCCCGCAGCTGGTGGTTCAGCGGGCTGCGCCAGCTCGTGCTGGGGGGAACGGCCGCCGCGATCACGTACGCTCTGGGCTCGCTCTTCGGTGTCGCCGCAGGCTGAGGCTCCGCAGGGGGTGCTCTCGGCCGGTCGGCCCCTCTCCCGGGACTTCCCGGGCGTCCCGCGGTGTTGCACCGGTGTGACGTACGTCTTGACGCACGTCACTGGGCGTACGGGGTATGACGACCCTAAAATGAGACTCTATGCAGCGCTACACATAAGTAGCCGTTACCCGGCGGTTTCGATTCCATGACCGCTGGGCAAGAGCCGTAGACACTCGCGGGCAACGACGCCTGCACTCTGCGGTCTCCCCCGGGCAGTGATCCACGAGGGTCCTCTCGTTCGTGACCCACCCGCACCACGGCTCCGTGGTGTCCGCATGTTGGAACGACCTATCCGCTTTTTGAGAAGCGTTCCATCATGTAACCTGCACGAAATTTCGCAGAGGGCCAGCGTCGTCCCTCGGCACAGCACATGCCACGACGACGACGGGAGAGCCGATGCGTTCCGACGCCTGGTCGCCCATGGACGGTCGCCCTGTCCAGCAGGGAATGTACGACCCCCGTAACGAGCACGACGCCTGTGGCGTCGGGTTCGTGGCCACTCTGACCGGTGTGGCCAGCCATGAGCTGGTCGAGCAGGCGCTGACCGTATTGCGCAACCTCGAACACCGCGGCGCCACAGGATCCGAGCCCGACTCGGGTGACGGCGCCGGCATACTCCTTCAGGTCCCCGACGCCTTCCTCCGTGAAGAGGTCGCGTTCGAGCTCCCCGAGGCCGGCTCCTACGCCGTCGGCATCGCCTTCCTGCCCGCGGACGACTCCACCGACTCCGTCAAGCAGATCGAGAAGATCGCCGCCGAAGAGGGCCTCGACGTCCTCGGCTGGCGCCAGGTCCCGGTCACGCCGGACATCCTCGGCAACGGCGCCCGCGCCGTCATGCCGGAGTTCCGCCAGCTGATCGTCGCCGACGGGACGAGCACCGGCATCGCGCTGGACCGCAAGGCCTTCGTCCTGCGCAAGCGCGCCGAGCGGGAGGCCGGGGTGTACTTCCCCTCGCTCTCCGCACGCACGATCGTCTACAAGGGCATGCTCACCACCGGGCAGCTGGAGCCGTTCTTCCCGGACCTCTCCGACCGCCGCTTCGCCACCACGGTCGCGCTGGTCCACTCCCGCTTCTCCACCAACACCTTCCCGAGCTGGCCGCTCGCCCACCCGTACCGCTTCGTCGCGCACAACGGCGAGATCAACACGGTCAAGGGCAACCGCAACTGGATGAAGGCCCGCGAGTCCCAGCTCGCCTCCAGCCTCTTCGGCGAGGCGCAGCTCGACCGGATCTTCCCGGTCTGCACCCCCGACGCCTCCGACTCCGCCTCCTTCGACGAGGTCCTGGAGCTCCTGCACCTCGGCGGCCGCTCGCTGCCGCACTCCGTGCTGATGATGGTCCCCGAGGCGTGGGAGAACCACGCGTCCATGGACCCGGCCCGCCGCGCCTTCTACCAGTACCACTCCACGATGATGGAGCCCTGGGACGGCCCGGCCTGCGTCACCTTCACCGACGGCACCCAGGTCGGCGCGGTCCTCGACCGCAACGGTCTGCGCCCCGGCCGCTACTGGGTCACCGACGACGGCCTCGTCGTGCTCTCCTCCGAGGTCGGCGTCCTGGACATCGACCCCGCCAAGGTCGTCCGCAAGGGCCGCCTCCAGCCCGGCAAGATGTTCCTCGTCGACACCGCCGAGCACCGCATCGTCGAGGACGACGAGATCAAGGCGTCCCTGGCCGCCGAGAACCCGTACGAGGAGTGGCTGGAAACCGGCGAGATCGAGCTCGAGGACCTCCCCGAGCGCGAGCACATCGTCCACACCCACGCCTCGGTCACCCGCCGCCAGCAGACCTTCGGCTACACCGAGGAGGAGCTCCGCGTCCTCCTCGCCCCGATGGCCCGCACCGCCGGCGAGCCCCTCGGCTCCATGGGCACCGACTCGCCGATCGCCGCGCTCTCCGAGCGCCCCCGGCTGCTCTTCGACTACTTCACCCAGCTGTTCGCGCAGGTCACCAACCCGCCGCTGGACGCCATCCGCGAGGAGCTCGTCACCTCGCTGCGCTCCACGCTCGGCCCCCAGGGCAACATCCTGGAGCCGTCGCCCGCAGCGTGCCGCGCCGTCACGCTGCCCTTCCCGGTGATCGACAACGACGAGCTGGCCAAGCTCATCCACATCAACGCCGACGGCGACATGCCGGGGATGAAGGCCGCCACCCTGGCCGGCCTCTACCGCGTCAGCGGCGGCGGCGAGGCCCTCGCGGCCCGCATCGAGCAGATCTGCACCGAGGTCGACGCCGCCATAGAGGACGGCGCCCGCCTCATCGTCCTGTCCGACCGGCACTCCGACGCCGAGCACGCGCCGATCCCGTCGCTGCTGCTCACCTCGGCCGTCCACCACCACCTCATCCGCACCAAGCAGCGCACCCAGGTGGGCCTGCTGGTCGAGGCCGGCGACGTCCGCGAGGTCCACCACGTCGCGCTCCTCATCGGTTACGGCGCCGCCGCCGTCAACCCGTACCTCGCGATGGAGTCCGTCGAGGACCTCGTCCGCGCCGGTACGTTCATCGAGGGCATCGACGCCGAGCTGGCCATCCGCAACCTGATCTACGCCCTCGGCAAGGGCGTCCTGAAGGTCATGTCCAAGATGGGCATCTCGACCGTCGCCTCCTACCGCGGCGCCCAGGTCTTCGAGGCCGTCGGCCTCGACGAGTCCTTCGTCGCCCAGTACTTCAACGGCACCGCCACCAAGATCGGCGGCGCCGGACTCGACGTCGTCGCCAAGGAGGTCGCCGCCCGGCACACCAAGGCGTACCCCGCCTCCGGCATCTCCGCCTCGCACCGCGCGCTGGAGATCGGCGGCGAGTACCAGTGGCGCCGCGAGGGCGAGCCGCACCTGTTCGACCCCGAGACGGTCTTCCGCCTCCAGCACGCCACCCGCAACCGCCGGTACGACATCTTCAAGAAGTACACCGGCCGGGTCAACGAGCAGTCCGAGCGCCTCATGACGCTCCGCGGCCTGTTCAACTTCAAGGAGGGCCGCGCACCGATCTCCATCGACGAGGTCGAGTCCGCCTCCGAGATCGTCAAGCGCTTCTCCACCGGCGCCATGTCGTACGGCTCCATCTCCCAGGAGGCGCACGAGACCCTCGCCGTCGCCATGAACCAGCTGGGCGGCAAGTCCAACACCGGCGAGGGCGGCGAGGACTCCGACCGCCTCTACGACCCGGCACGCCGCTCCTCCATCAAGCAGGTCGCCTCCGGCCGCTTCGGTGTGACCAGCGAGTACCTCGTCAACGCGGACGACATCCAGATCAAGATGGCGCAGGGCGCCAAGCCCGGTGAGGGCGGCCAGCTGCCCGGCCACAAGGTCTACCCGTGGGTCGCCAAGACCCGGCACTCCACCCCGGGCGTCGGCCTGATCTCGCCCCCGCCGCACCACGACATCTACTCCATCGAGGACCTGGCTCAGCTGATCCACGACCTCAAGAACGCCAACCCGGCGGCCCGCATCCACGTGAAGCTGGTCTCCGAGGTCGGCGTCGGAACGGTCGCGGCCGGCGTCTCCAAGGCCCACGCGGACGTCGTCCTCATCTCCGGCCACGACGGCGGCACGGGCGCATCCCCGCTCACCTCGCTCAAGCACGCGGGCGGCCCCTGGGAGCTCGGCCTCGCCGAGACCCAGCAGACCCTCCTGCTCAACGGCCTGCGCGACCGCATCGTCGTCCAGACCGACGGTCAGCTCAAGACCGGCCGCGACGTCGTCATCGCCGCGCTGCTCGGCGCCGAGGAGTTCGGTTTCGCGACCGCTCCGCTCGTCGTCTCCGGCTGCGTCATGATGCGCGTCTGCCACCTCGACACCTGTCCGGTCGGCATCGCCACCCAGAACCCCGTCCTGCGCGACCGGTTCTCCGGCAAGGCCGAGTACATCGTCAACTTCTTCGAGTTCATCGCCGAAGAGGTCCGCGAGATCCTCGCCGAGCTCGGCTTCCGCACGATCGAGGAGGCCGTCGGCCACGCCGAACTCCTCGACACCGAGCGGGCCGTCACCCACTGGAAGGCCCAGGGCCTCGACCTCGAGCCCCTCTTCTACGTGCCCGAGCTCCCCGAGGGCGCGGTGCGCCACCAGATCGCCGAGCAGGACCACGGCCTGGCCAAGGCCCTCGACAACGAGCTGATCAAGCTCGCCGCCGACGCCCTGGGCGCCGACAGCGCCGAGGCGGCCCAGCCCGTCCGCGCGCAGATCGCGATCCGCAACATCAACCGGACGGTCGGCACCATGCTCGGCCACGAGGTGACCAAGAAGTTCGGTGGTGCGGGCCTGCCCGACGACACCATCGACATCACCTTCACCGGCTCCGCGGGCCAGTCCTTCGGCGCGTTCGTACCGCGCGGCGTGACGCTGCGCCTGGAGGGCGACGCCAACGACTACGTCGGCAAGGGCCTCTCCGGCGGCCGCGTCATCGTCCGCCCGGACCGCGGCGCCGACCACCTCGCCGAGTACTCCACCATCGCCGGCAACACCATCGGCTACGGTGCGACCGGCGGCGAGCTGTTCCTCCGCGGCCGGACCGGCGAGCGCTTCTGCGTCCGCAACTCCGGTGCGACGGTCGTCTCGGAAGGCGTGGGCGACCACGGCTGCGAGTACATGACCGGCGGACACGCGGTCGTCCTCGGCGAGACCGGACGCAACTTCGCAGCCGGCATGTCCGGCGGCATCGCGTACGTCATCGACCTCGACCTCGACAACGTCAACACCGGCAACGTCGGCGCCGTCGAGGCCCTGGACGACACCGACAAGCAGTGGCTGCACGACGTCGTGCGCCGCCACCAGGAGGAGACCGGGTCCACGGTCGCCGAGAAGCTGCTGACCGACTGGGACTCCACGGTCGCCCGCTTCAGCAAGATCATCCCGTCCACCTACAAGGCAGTGCTCGCCGCCAAGGACGCCGCTGAGCTCGCCGGTCTCTCCGAGCAGGAGACCACCGAGAAGATGATGGAGGCGGCGACCAATGGCTGACCCCAAGGGCTTCCTGACCACCGGACGCGAGGTCGCCGAGACCCGCCCCGTCGGCGAGCGCGTCAAGGACTGGAACGAGGTCTACGTTCCGGGATCGCTGCTCCCGATCATCAGCAAGCAGGCCGGCCGCTGCATGGACTGCGGCATCCCGTTCTGCCACAACGGCTGTCCGCTCGGAAACCTCATCCCCGAGTGGAACGACTACGCCTACCGCGAGGACTGGTCGGCGGCGTCCGAGCGCCTGCACGCCACGAACAACTTCCCGGAGTTCACCGGCCGCCTGTGCCCGGCTCCGTGCGAGTCGGCGTGCGTCCTCGGCATCAACCAGCCGGCCGTCACCATCAAGAACGTCGAAGTCAGCATCATCGACAAGGCGTGGGACAGCGGCGACGTCACCCCGCAGCCGCCCGAGCGCCTCTCCGGCAAGACCGTCGCCGTCATCGGCTCGGGACCGGCGGGTCTCGCCGCCGCCCAGCAGCTGACCCGCGCCGGCCACACGGTCGCCGTCTTCGAGCGCGCGGACCGCATCGGAGGGCTCCTCCGCTACGGCATCCCCGCGTTCAAGATGGAGAAGTCGCACATCAACCGCCGCATCGAGCAGATGCGCGCGGAAGGCACCAAGTTCCGTACGGAGGTGGAGATCGGCAAGGACCTGGACGCCGCCAAGCTCCGCCGCCGCTACGACGCGGTCGTCATCGCGGCCGGTGCCACGGTCTCCCGCGACCTGCCCGCCCCGGGCCGTGAGCTGAACGGCATCCACTTCGCCATGGAGTACCTGCCGCTCGCCAACAAGGTGCAGGAGGGCGACCTGACGGTCTCCCCGATCACCGCCGAGGGCAAGCACGTCGTCGTCATCGGCGGCGGCGACACCGGCGCCGACTGCGTCGGCACCGCCCACCGGCAGGGCGCGGCCTCCGTCACCCAGCTGGAGATCATGCCGCAGCCGGGCGAGGAGCGTAACGCCAACCAGCCCTGGCCGACCTTCCCCATGCTCTACAAGGTCACCTCCGCGCACGAGGAGGGCGGCGAGCGGATCTACTCCGTCTCCACCACCCACTTCGAGGGCGACGAGGACGGCAACGTCCAGTCGCTCCACCTCATCGAGGTGGAGTTCAAGGACGGCAAGCTGGAGCAGAAGGCCGGCACCGAGCGCGTCATCCCGGCCCAGCTCGTCACCCTGGCCATGGGCTTCACCGGCACCGACCAGGCCAACGGCCTCGTCCAGCAGTTCGGCCTCGACCTCGACGAGCGCGGCAACATCGCGCGCGACGAGAACTACGCGACCAACGTCGACGGCGTCTACGTCGCCGGCGACGCGGGCCGCGGCCAGTCCCTCATCGTCTGGGCCATCGCCGAGGGCCGCTCCGCGGCGCGCGGCGTGGACCGCTTCCTGACCGGGACCAGCGCACTGCACGCCCCGATCCGCCCGACGGACCGTTCCCTGATGGTCTGATCACGGCACACAGACGTCCCGTACAACGGCGTACGGAACTGAACGCGGCGCTCGCCCCGTCCCCGACCGGACATGGGCGAGCGCTGCGGCGTGTCCGGGGTGCCGTGCGGACTCAGCCGGCCGGTGCCGGCGCGTACACGGTGGCCGGGGTGCCGTGGGGACTCAGCCGACCAGCGCCAGCGCGCACACGGCGGCCAGGGTGCCCGTCACCGACAGCACCAGGCCGGTCCCCATGAACCGGCCCATCGCGATGCGCGTCCCCTGCCAGCGGCACCGCTCGAACCACAGCAGTGTCGCCAGCGATGCCCACGGAGTGATGAGCGGCCCCACGTTGACCCCGACCAGCAGAGCCAGCAACTGGTCCCGGTTGCCCACCGGGACGACCGCCTCGCCCGCCAGATAGGCCGGCAGGTTGTTCAGGACGTTCGACAGCCCGGCCCCCACCGCCGCCGTCCGCAGCATCCCCACGAAGCCGTTGTCCGTGCCGAGCAGGGACTCCAGCAGTTCGTGCAGCCCGTGCGCGTCGACCGTCTGCACCACCAGGAACATCCCCGGGACCAGGACCAGCAGCCGCCACGGCACCAGCGACAGCCGCAGCTCCTGCCTGCGCCGTACGGCGAACGCCACCACGACGACCACCATCGCCGTCAGCGACGCCGACCAGAGCGGAACGTCCGCGACCAGGATCGCCAGCAGGAAGCCCGCACAGGCCACCGCACAGATCCGCAGCAGGACCGGATCCTCGGCCACCGGCGCGCCCGGCGGGGTGTACCGGTCGGCGCCGCGCCGGCCGCGCCGCCAGTAGAACACCCACAGGCAGAACGCCGTCATGGCGATCGCCGCGAGCTGGGGCAGCCACATCACAGCGGCGAGACCGGACGGCGAGAGCGCCACCCGGTCGGCCGCCAGGAGATTGGTCAGATTCGAGACGGGCAGCAGCAGACTCGCCGTGTTGGCGAGCCACACCGTCGTCATGGCCAGCGGCACCGCGGCGATCCCCACCCGGCCGGCCAGCGCCAGCATGACCGGGGTGAGCAGCACCGCCGTGGTGTCCAGGTTCAGCGTGATCGTGGTGAGCGAGGCGAACAGCACGCAGAGACCGAAGAGCAGCGGATACCGCCCGCGGCCCGCCCGCGCCACCCAGGCCGCCACCACGTCGAAGACCTGGGCCCGGCCCGTCAGTTCGGCCATCACGATCACGGTGCCCAGGAACGCCAGCAGCGGCCCGACACGCCGCATCTCGTCCGCCGCGGCCTCCGAGGGCAGCAGCCCGGTCGCCATCGCGAGCAGCCCCAGCGCCAGCAGGCCGCCCGCCAGCCAGTCGAGCGGGTGCAGCCGCCGGAGAAGGCCGCGCGGACCCTCACCGGGCCCGCCGGCCCCGGGTTCCCCCGCCGAGAGATCTCTTGCCATGGGACGATGATCCCAGAAGGCGGACTCACGCCGTGGACCGGCGAGTTCGCCGTCAGGTCGCCCAGGGCGGGGCCGGGGGAGAACCACGGGTCCGGGGCCTCAGCCGTCGGAGAGGGTGCGCCCCAGGAGGGGCAGCAGGCGGTCCCAGTGACGCCGCAGCGCGGCAGGGTCGAAGGCGTCGGTGTCGGCCATGGTGAAGCCGTGCACGGTACCGGGGTAGATCTCGGACGTGCAGTCGGCACCCGTCTTCTCCAGGGCCCGGTCGAGCTCGTCCATGGACTCGGGCGTCATGTCACCCTCGGCGTGGCCGAAGTGGACCTGGGCGGCCAGCCCGGCGAGACCGCCGGGCCCGTCGGCGCCCACGGGGGCGTGGAACGCCGCGACGGCGGCCACCCGGCCCGGGTGGGCCGCGGCGGTGCGCACCGCCACGAGCCCGCCGATGCAGTAGCCGGTCACCCCGACCGGTCCGGCGCCGACCTCGGGCCGGCCGGTGAGGAACCCGAGGTAGGCGTCGGCGTCGCTGAGGGTGCGCTCCGCCGTGTGCGCCTCGATCAAGGGCATCAGCCGGGCGAAGATCGCCGGCCTGGCCTCCTTCCCGATGTACTCGGGGAGCTCGACCACCGGTGCCGGGCCCTGCCGGTAGAAGAGGTTGGGGACGAGCACGTAGTACCCGTGTCCCGCCAGCCGGCGGGCCATGTCCCGCAGCACGGGCCGGATGCCGAAGCCATCCGGGTACATCAGCACCCCCGGGTGCCGCTCACCGTCGTCGGGGAAGGCGGCGAAGGCGTCGGCCCGGCCGTCCGCGGTGGGAATGTGCAGGGTCCGTGTCTCGGTGCGCATGAGTTCTCCTGTCGTGGTCGACGTGTCCGGCCGAGGTCACCACGACAGCAGGAGGAGCCCGCGCGGCAGCGCCGGACCCCTCGTCCGGGTGTGGGCGGGCGTCGGCCCGCGCGGCGCTCAGGGGAGCGCCGGGTCACCGATCCGTGTGTGGCGCGAGGCCGTCCCGGTAGTCATCGCGCCACACCGTAGTCCTCCGGGCAGGAACCGTGCCGGCCGGCCAGGTCCTCTCCGGCGTACCGTCCTTGTCAGGCCGCGCCCGTCAGGGAGGCCGTCCGTACGGCGACCAGCGCGGCCAGCATCACGACCAGGACCGCCCCGCCCGCCAGCTGGGCCGCGGACGTCCGGAGCCTGGCCGGGGCGTAGGCCAGTCCGTACGTCACCAGGCCGCCGGTCAGGAGCCCGCCGAGGTGGCCCTCCCACGAGGTGAACACGGCGGAGATCACCATCCAGAGGAGGAAGCCCGCCATGAAGCGGTTGACCGCCCGCATGTCCGAGCCTAGACGGCGGTTGATGACGTAGAAGGACGCAGCCAGGCCGAAGATCGCCCCCGACGCGCCGACCGCCGACGTCTCCGGCGAGACCAGGTACACCAGCACCGAACCGCCCACGGCGGACAGCAGGTACAACGCGAGGTAACGCGCCCGCCCGAGCTGGCCCTCCACGATCCTCCCCAGATTCCACAGGGCGAGCATGTTGAAGACCAGGTGCATCACGCCGAACGACGCGTCGGGCGGCAGGTGAAGGAACGCGCCGGTCAGCAGCCGGTACCACTCCCCGTCCGCCACCCCCGTCAGCTCGAAGCCGGGCGAGGTCCAGCCGTCGTACACGTACAGCGCGCCGTCCGGCCCGGCCAGCGCCGCCCCGAGCATCCCGAACCGGTCGACCGTGCCGGACCGTACGACCTCGACGACGTACGCCACGATGTTCAGCGCCATGAGCACATACGTCACCATCGGCGTCGCGGCGTCCGGCACCTCGCCGCCGAACAGCGAGCGCGCCCGGCGGACCGAACGCTGCCCCTCCTTCACGCACTCCACGCAGTGGTGCCCGACCGACGCCTCACGCATGCAGTCGGGGCAGATGTACCGGTCGCAGCGCGTGCAGCGCACGTACGTCTCGTACGACGGGTGGCGATAACACGTGGTGGCGGCGGCCTCCATGGCCGGCTCCTTCATTCGTGGACGGGGAGGAGGGCCGCCGGGGGCGGCGGCGCTCAAGATAGCGAACGCCGGTCGGGACCGGCACACCTGGGTGCCGGGGTGTCCTACGCTCGGAACTCCCCCAGCCACCAGGGCAGAAGCGCGCCGCCCGGATCGGAGAACCCGCATGACCGGCTCGCCCGTCACCCCAGGCCCGGCCATCAGCCTGCGCAAGGTGCGGGAGCAGGCACCGGCGATCGCCGGCCATTACGAGCGCGCGCGGGTGTCCCTGGAGAAGCACGGGATGAGCGGCGGACGGGCCGCCGTCTACCTGGTCCTCGACCATTCGGGTTCGATGAGGGACTACTACAGGGACGGCAGCGTCCAGGCCCTGGCCGACCGGGTCCTCGGGCTCTCGGCCCATCTGGACGACGACGGACGGGTGCCCGTCGTCGTCTTCTCCACGGACATCGACGCCGTCACCGACATATCCCTCGACAACCACCAGGGGCGCATCGACACGATCGTGGCCGCTCTCGGGCACATGGGGAGGACCAGCTACCACCTGGCCATGGACGCCGTCATCGACCACTACCTCGACAGCGGTTCGACCGCCCCCGCCCTCGTGGTCTTCCAGACGGACGGCGGTCCCGTCAGCAAGCACGCGGCGGAACGCTACCTCTGCAAGGCGGCGAAACTGCCGTTGTTCTGGCAGTTCATCGGCTTCGGCAACAAGCGGAGCTCGCAGTTCGACTTCCTGCGCAGGCTCGACGAACTCGCCGTGCCGGCCAAGCGCCCCGTCGACAACGCGGGCTTCTTCCACGCCGGGCCCGACCCCCGGACCCTCCCGGACTCCGAGCTGTACGACCGGCTCGTCGCCGAATTCCCCCACTGGCTGGCGGCGGCCCGCGCCCAGGGCATCGTCCGCTGACCCCGTAGGCCGGACGCCGGCCCGGACCGATCGCCGACTCCCTACACAGGGCCCGCGCCCGGACCGATCACCACGAGGCGCCGCCCTATCCGGTGACGCGCCGCGAATCCCGACAGAGGATGTCGTGTTTAGAGGGTTCGATGGGTCCCATGACATCGAGCGTGACACCGACAGCGTGGCAGGACTTCAGCGCGGCGGAGCCGGCCCTCGCCGGCACCGTGCGGAAACGGTTCCAGCAGTACAAGCACCACGTCCTCGCGACCCTGCGCGCGGACGGCTCCCCGCGGGTCACCGGCCTGGAGGTGGAGTTCCGGATGGACGCGATGTGGTTCGGCATGATGCCCAACTCCCGCAAGGCACTCGACCTGCGGCGCGACCCCCGCTTCGCGATCCAGGCCAACCCGGGGCCCGACGCGGAGATGGCCGACGGAGACATCCGCGTCTCCGGACGGGCCGTGGAGGTCACCGACCCCGACGTGCTGGCCCGCTTCGTCGAGGAGGTGACACCGCCGGAACCCTTCCTGCTCTTCCGTGCCGACCCCGCCGAGGTGGTCCGCACCGGGCTCGACGGCGACGACCTCGTCGTGCAGGTCTGGCGGCCCGGCCACCCCCTGCGCACCCTGCGCAGGGGAGCCGACGACAGCCCCGTCCGCGAGTCCTGACGCCCCGCGGCCCGAAGCCGCCCCCGAGGCGCCCCGGGGGCGGCTCCAGGAGCGGGGCGACCCCGCCCGGTGGCGCCCGGCACCTGACCGGCGTAACGACCGCCGGCGATCCGCCCGGCCTCCGGCCCGCGACCCCGGACGGACGCCGGTACGGCATGCGGGTGAAACGAGCTCCCGTACGAGCATTCCGACACGGGCCCGGTGCGATCCGGACTCTCGGCGGAACGGAAGGTTCCGGCGCCTCGCGAAGCGGGCGCAGCCCTTGGGGGAACAGAGCGGGAAGCCTCGGGGGCTGATATCGGAACCCACCGTGAACGGACTCCGTCAGCGCCCCGCCCGGCGGACTTTCCGGCACGCCGGTGCGGTGTGACCTGCCATCCGACGACAGAACGTGCTACGGTTGCCGAGTTGCAGTTTTGGTACCCATGAACTTTATGTGCGCCTGACGGGAACCCTCCTCAGGCGCTTTATTGTTTTCCGGCTTTCTCCGGGTGGGGCTCAATGCGGCGACTTGGAATTCGTAAAGTGCGGATTTCCGGCACTGCACCTCTTTTAGGAGAATGACATGGCTACTGGAACCGTGAAGTGGTTCAACTCGGAAAAGGGCTTCGGCTTCATCGAGCAGGACGGCGGCGGCGCTGACGTCTTCGCCCACTACTCCAACATCGCCACCCAGGGCTTCCGTGAGCTCCAGGAGGGCCAGAAGGTCTCCTTCGACGTCACGCAGGGCCAGAAGGGCCCGCAGGCGGAGAACATCGTCCCGGCCTAATTGCCGGACGCGTACCTCGCAGCCGGGGCCCGCACCGTGAAGGTGCGGGCCCCGGTTTGTGCTGTTTCCGGCTCGTCCCGTCCTCGGTCCGGCTCCGCCACCGGGACATCTGCTCTGTGCTTGCATCCTGGGGCGCACATCCAGCAGACCTCAGCAGTCGGCAGTAACCCCAGGAATCCCCCAGGAGGGCAATTCCGTATGACCCGCTCCGAACGCCAGGACCGACCGACCCGCAACCGCCCGATAAGGGGCCGCGGGACGGACCGTGCACAGGCGACCACCCGAGGATCCGGCAAGGCACCGGCCCGACGCAGGCCCGCGCCCGCCCAGGGCGGCGAATTCGCCCTGCCGGAGACCCTCACCCCCGCACTGCCCGCCGTCGACGCGTTCGCCGAGCTGGACATGCCCGCCGCGCTGCTGAAGACCCTCGCCGCACAGGGCGTGACCGACCCCTTCCCGATCCAGGGCGCCACCCTGCCGAACTCGCTGGCCGGCCGGGACATCCTCGGACGCGGCCGCACCGGCTCCGGCAAGACCCTCGCCTTCGGCCTGGCGCTGCTCGCCCGCACCGCGGGACGCCGCTCCGAGCCGCACGCACCGCTGGCGCTCGTCCTCGTCCCCACCCGTGAGCTCGCCCAGCAGGTCACCGACGCGCTGACCCCGTACGCCACCTCCGTGAACCTGCGCGTCGCCACCGTCGTCGGCGGCATGTCGATCAGCAGGCAGTCCGGCGCGCTGCGCCGCGGCGCCGAGGTGCTCGTCGCCACGCCGGGCCGTCTCAAGGACCTCATCGAGCGCGGCGACTGCCGTCTCGACGAGGTCGCGATCACCGTCCTCGACGAGGCCGACCAGATGGCCGACATGGGCTTCATGCCGCAGGTCGTCGCGCTGCTCAAGCAGGTCGAGCCCGACGGGCAGCGGATGCTGTTCTCCGCGACCCTGGACAAGAACATCGACCGGCTGGTCAAGATGTTCCTCACCGACCCGGTCGTCCACTCGGTCGACCCGTCCGCCGGTGCGGTCACCACGATGGAGCACCACGTGCTCCACGTACTGGACGAGACGGACAAGAAGGCCGTCGCCACGAAGATCGCCGCCCGTGAGGGCCGGGTGATCATGTTCGTGGACACCAAGCGTGCCGCCGACCGCTTCGCCAAGCGGCTCCTCGCCAGCGGCGTACGGGCCGCGGCCCTGCACGGCGGCCGGTCCCAGCCGCAGCGCAACCGCACCCTGGACCAGTTCAAGAACGGCCAGGTCACCGCCCTCGTCGCGACGAACGTGGCGGCCCGCGGCATCCACATCGACGACCTGGACCTCGTCGTCAACGTGGACCCGCCGACCGACCACAAGGACTACCTCCACCGCGGCGGGCGCACCGCGCGCGCAGGGGAGTCCGGCAGCGTCGTCACGCTCGTGCTGCCGGAGGAGAAGCGCGACATGACCCGGCTGATGCAGGACGCGGGTATCGCGCCGCACACCACCCGGATCAAGTCCGGCGACGAGGAGCTCAGCCGGATCACGGGCGCCCGTGAACCGTCCGGCGTCGCCATCGTCATCGAGGTCCCGCAGCCGGTGCAGCCCAAGCCGCGTACGCGCGGCGGCGGCCAGGGCGCCGGCGCGGCGGCCGGCGGGTCCTTCCGCTCGGGCAGCCGCGGCCGTGGCCGGCGTGGCGGAACGGGCGCGGGCTCGGGCGCCGCACAGGGCGGCACCGGCGGCGCTTCCCGCGGTGGCGCGGGCGGCGGCGCGCGTGGCGGCGCCGGCGGTGGCGCGGCCCGTGGTGGTGCCGGC
>NZ_JBHUYV010000008.1:0-107246 GCF_042667905.1 Streptomyces sp. NPDC057287
GCGGGGGGGGGGGGGGGGGTTGGGGCCTGTTGTGCGGGGGGGGGGCGGCCGGCGGGGGGCGGGCGGCCGCGCCCGTGGGTCCGGAGAGGGCGCCCGGGTCAGTTCTCGCGCGTGTAGTAGACGTAGAACATCGTGCAGGCCATCCCGGCCCCGACCACCAGCCCGAGCAGGCCCGACGCCAGCACGCTGTTGCCGTGCAGGCTGTAGAGGAAGCCGACCGCGCCGCCGGCCAGCACCCCGAAGCCCGCGGCCCGCAGCTCGCGCGGCAAGGCCCAGCGGACCCGTACGAGGGCGTAGCAGAGCACCGCGAAGGCCGCTCCGGAGATGACACCGAGCCAGATCTGCCCGCCGGTGGTGGCTCCGCCGTCCCGCTTGATGAAGAAGGCCCAGAACCCGAGGATTACGCCCAGCGCGACGGGTGTCGCCCAGGCGAGCGGCGTGCGGGCGTGGCCCTGGCGTGCGGGGGCGGGGGCCCGCGCTGGTCGGCGCGTCGGCATCGTTGCGTGTGTGGCCATGGCGCACAGCTCCTTCCGTCGCCCCCGTGTTCCTCCAGCGCACACCCGGCCGGGCCACCCGGCAACTCGAATGGCGTACGGTCCGCAGCGCCGCGCCCCCGAACGGGATTGGCTGGTGCCTGTGCGGAACTGTCTCTCGGTGGCCCTGTCTGCGGTACTGCTCGTCCTGCTGGCCGTGCTGGTGCCGCTGAGCGCGCTCTCCGCCTGGGTCGACCTGGAGCTCGACGACACCGACCGGTACCTCGCCGCCGTCTCCCCGCTGGCCTCCGACGCGGACGTCCGGGACACCGTGGCCACGCTGGTCACCGACGAGGCGATGAAGAACATCGACGCCGGGCCGCTCCAGGAGTCCGTCGCGAAGTTCCTGCACGAGACCGCGCTGTCGTTCACCACGACCGAGGCCTTCCAGCGCGCCTGGGACAGCGCGAACCGCACGGCTCACCAGGCCGTGACCGACTCGCTGCACGGGGACGACGGGCAGGCCGTCACCATCGATCTGGCACCGGTGATCGAAGAGGTCAAGAAGGAGCTGGTCAGCAGCGGGGTGCCGTTCGCCGATCAGATCCCGGTCCAGGAGACCTCGATCACCGTGCTGCCCGCCGACCGCGCCGACGACCTGCGGTCCTCCTTCCGGTGGCTGCGGTACTGCAGTGTCTGGCCCGCCGTCGGGACGGTGGTGCTGCTCGTCCTGGTGCTGGGCCTCTCGCTCGTGCGCGGCGGCCTGCGGGCCTTCCTGACGACCGCGGCCGTGACCGGCGGGGGTCTCGTGCTCGGCGCGGCCCTGCTCCGGATCGCCGTCGCCGTCGGCCGCGACCGGGTGCTCGACGAGGTGCCGGGCACCGACCGGGACGGGGCCGCCGCCGTCTTCGACGCGCTGACCGCCTCCCTGCGGACGACGGCGTGGATCGTGCTGCTCGTGGGCGCGGTCCTGGTGGTCGGCGGGATCGTGGGCCGGGTCGTGGCGGTCCGCCGCGGCAGGGCCCCGGTGTGAGCGGCAGGGCCGGCCCGTCCGGGGGCCCCCCACCGCGGCCGATCCCGGGCACGGGCCCGACGTGCGGGGGTGCGTGGGCCGGGCGACAGTGGGATGCGTGGGGACAGGGGACGACTGAGAGGTCTGCCGTATGCGAGCCATCGCTGTCAGCGCGTTCTGTGCGGAGCCCTGTCTCGTCGAGGTGTCGAAGCCCGATCCCGGGGCGGGCGAGGTGCGGGTGAAGGTCGAGTACGCGGCGCTCAACCCGCTCGACTGGCAGACCGCCGACGGCCCTCCCGACAGGGCCGTCCCGCATGTGTTCCCGCTCGTGCTGGGCACCGACTTCGCGGGCCGCGTGGACATGATCGGCAGCGGCGACAACAGCTTCCGGGTCGGCGACGCGGTCTTCGGACGGATCACCGCACCGCCCCTGGGGCGCTGCGGAGCGTACTCCGAGTACGTGTGCGTTCCCCAGGACTCCCCGATCGCCCTCGTCCCGCGCGACATGCCGCTCCGGATCGCCGCGGCCCTCCCGTCCGCCGGGACGACCGCGGCGCAGATCCTTTCGAGCACCGCCGTGCGCAGTGGGCTGAGCCTGCTGGTCGTCGGGGCGACGGGCGGCGTCGGCAGCTTCCTGACCCAGCTCGCGGCGGCTCGCGGCACCGGTGTCGTCGCCGCCGTACGGGGGGACGAGAGCCGGCGGATGGGGGAGCTCGGCGCCACCGCCACCGTCGACACGACGGCCGGTGCCGAAGCACTCGGAGCCGCGGTACGGAGCCTGTATCCGGAGGGCGTCGACGCCCTCGTCGACCTCGTCTCCACGGATGCCGCGTCGTTCGCCGCGTACGCCTCCCTCGTGCGCGACGGTGGGGTCACCGTCACCACCCGGGGTGTGCCGGCGCCGCCCGGCGTCGCATGGACCGACTTCCGGCTCGCCCCGAACGCCGCGCTCCTGGACGAGCTGGCCTCGGCGGTGGCCCGCGGCGAACTGGCCGTCCCCCTCGACATGGAGCTCCCGTTGGAGAAGGCCCCGCAGGCGCTCGCCCAGAACCGCGCGGGCGGGGCGCGCGGCAAGACCGTCTTCGGTATCTGACGGACACGAAGGACACCCGACCAGGAGAAGCTCATGGCCGACCAGGACATCTTCGAGAACATCGACGGGCTGATCGCCGAGGAGCACGCCCTGCGCGCCCGCTCCACCGCGGAGCTGGGCCTCTCCTCCGAGGAGCGGTCACGCCTGCGCGAGGTCGAGGTCCAGCTCGACCAGTGCTGGGACCTGCTGCGCCGGCGACGCGCGCTCAGCGAATACGGCGAGGACCCCTCCGAGGCCAGGGTGCGCCCCGCCGACGAGGTGGAGGGCTACCAGAGCTAGCGTCCTTCGGCCGCGCCCCGGCCCGACCCGGACGGAGGACCCTGGTCGGGATCGGGGCCCCGCCCCTGGAGACGTTCCATCTCGCGGCGGTCCCGCTTGGTCGGGCGCCCCGTGCCCCGGTCACGGACCGGGACCTGGAACGCCGCCTCGCGGGGCGGCGGGGGCGGGCTGTTGTCGACGAAGCACTCCGCCGCGACCGGCGGGCCGACGCGCTTCTTCACGACTCTGGAGACGACGACGATCCGGTCCCGGCCCGCGTGCCGCAGCCGCACCTCGTCGCCCGTACGCAGGGCCTGGGCGGGCTTCGCACGCTCGCCGTTGACCCGCACGTGTCCCGCACGGCAGGCGGCAGCCGCCTGCGACCGGGTCTTCGTCAGCCGGACCGCCCAGATCCAGGCATCGACCCGGACGCTTCCCTCCGCCTGCGGCGCCTCACCGGAAACCATGGGTCCGACTCTAATGCGGTGAGGCGCCCCGGACGGGGTCAGGAACCGAAGTCGCCGATGACCTCGGACATGTTGTAGCTGTACATCTCACGCTTGCACCCGGGGCACTCGCTCGTCGGGGCGTGCTCGCCCAGGGAGTAGAGCTGCGGGGCGAAGCCGTCGCCGCGGCCGTGCGCGAGGTAGAGGTCCTCCGGACCGACCGAGGACTGCAGGACCTTCGAGTTCCCGACGAGCTGCGTCGACTGCGGTGTGGCCTGGAGCAGCCGCCCGTTGCTGGACGCGTTGCTGCGGTGGAAGTACCACTTGCCCTCGTACCGCGTCACGCCCTGGATCTTGTGCCACAGGTCCTCGCCGTTGAAGGAAGCACCGGCCGGCAGCCCGTACGCGAGGTCGGCACCGGCGGTGGTCCCCGCCGCGCCCTCGACGGCAGCCGTCAGAGCCGTCATCGGATAGGTGCCGACGCGGCCCGTGCTGTCACCGCCGTTGTTGTGGTTGCAGTACTCACCGAGGATCAGGTGATCCGTGTCCGTCCGGTCCAGCGAGATGTACGAGGCCTTCGGGCGACCGGTGGAGTAGCACTGGTTCCCCTTGGTGGTCTGGCCGTTCTTCGCCGTGGTGAACTTCAGCGTCGCCACCTGGGGCATCACGTACCGGTAGCCGTAGCCGTACCAGACGTTGCTCTGACGGCCGACCCGCTTCTTGTCCAGGACGTCGCTGACCAGGCCGTCCGGGGTCGGGTCGTTGACGTCGGCGTCGTTGTCCGGGTTGAGGTCCATGATCTTGCGCAGGTCGAAGACGCGCATGCCGTTGGCGGTGTCGGCGACGTACAGGTAGTCGCCGTACCAGACCATCCCGCCCGCGTGCATGCCCTGCTGCGCCTTGCAGGAGTCCGTCACGCTTCCCGTGCACTTGCCCTCACGCGCGTGCAGCGCGTCGAAGGAGATGTGGTCCTTGGAGTTGACGTAGGGCCAGACCAGCAGCACGTGGCGGTACATCTGGGTGGCCTGGTTGAAGAAGCTGACCCGGATGCCCTTCTCGTTGCAGGCATCGGAGGCGGAGTCCTGGACACAGTTGTCCCGGCCCGACGTGAGGTCGCTGCGGCCCGGATTGGAATTGTCGTAGCCGGCCACGGCTATCGGCTCGGAGTTCGACGACCCCCAGTCCTCGTCCTCCTGCGCGTCCGAGACACCGGTGATCGCCTGCGGAATCCACTCCGTGGACGTGGCGTCGTCGCTCTTCCAGCAGATGCGGTGGTTCACGGCGAGATCGGGGCCGTAGATGCCGGTGCTGCCACAGGCTCCCTCCCAGCCCGCGGGGCGGTTGGCCTGCTCCATGAGCTCGGTGAGGCCCTGCTTGGGCAGCGCGGCGTCCAGATCGTTCACGAGACCCGTGAGGGAGGAGCCCGCAGCCAGCTTGAAGTCCCTGGCACGGCCGGGGACCGGGGCCGGAAGCACGCCGGTGGGGGCCAGTCGGGAGGGGGATCCGTCGGGCCCTGCCAGGTCGTCCTGCTCGCCCTCGGGTTCGTTCTCGAATCCGTCGTCGGGCATTCCCTCGTTGCCCGGGACGGGTTCGTCGGCCGTCACGGCCGCCGGGCGGGGAGTGGCCGGGGCGGCGGTCGCCCCGACGGCCGGCGCGAGTGCCGACAGCATCCCCCCTGCCAGCACGGCACAGACCGCGAGTCGTGTTCTGCGGGACGGTATTCCCATGTGGGGGCCCTTCGTGAGCGCGTGTGAGGATCGACGCGGTGCGCCTGACACCCCATCAGCCACACCGGCCGGTCACGCTAGCAACGCGACTCGGTTCCCCGCGCACACATTTGGACGACACACATCAGCCGTGCACCCCACGGGCACAGGCCGTAGGAGGGCTTCCGGTCCCGTCCGGCCCCCGGTCCCGTCGCCCCCCCTTGCGCGAGGGCTGCCCCTTACGCAGGGGGCCTGCGGGGGGGGCTTGCGAGGGGTGGCCCCTGTCCGACGGCCACCCCTCGCGGGCGGTCAGACGCCGATGTCGTGGCCGTCCTTGCGCCACACGGCCACGACCGACGGCCGCACGATCCTGCCCGGCCCGTCCGGCCAGGCGCTCGCCGGCTTGTCCACGGACGCCCCGTCGACCTCGCCCGGGTGCTGTACGGCCACCAGGACACGGCGGTCCTGGATCACCGGACCGCAGGTCTCCGCACCGGTGGGCACGGTCAGGAACTGCTTGAGCTCCCCCCGGCGCTCGCCCTGTGTGGCGACCCCGAACAGCCCGTCGTGCGAGCCGAGCTGGTTGCCGTCCGTGGAGATCCACAGGTTGCCGTGGTCGTCGAAGGCCACGTTGTCCGGGCAGGAGATGGGGCTGACCTTCTCCTTGGGGAAGCCGGAGAAATACGTCGACGGGTCCTCCGGGTCACCCGCGACCAGGAACAGCCGCCAGGCGAACCCGTCTCCCGCCGGGTCGTCCCAGTGCTCCGCCAGCTCCAGGATCTGGCCGTGCTTGTTGGCGTTGCGGGGGTTGGCCTCGTCCGCGCCGGCCTTGCCCGCCTTGCCTCGGTCGGTGTTGTTGGTGAGGGCGACGTAGACCCGGCCGGTGCGCGGCGAGGGCTCGACGTCCTCGGGCCGGTCCATCTTCGTCGCGCCGACCTTGTCTCCGGCCAGGCGCGTGAAGACGTAGACCTCCTCGGCCGTCATGCCCGGGACGTGCGACGTGGTACCCGTGGCGAGCGGGATCCAGACACCGCTGCCGTCGAACTCGCCGTCGGAGGGGAGCCTGCCCGTGCCGTCGAACTCGGTCGCCGGTGAGTCGCCCGTCAGCTTGGCGACGTACAGCGTGCCCTCGTCCAGAAGGGTGAGGTTGTGCTCCCGGGCCGCTCGCGAACCGCCCTTCCTCATCCGCTTGCTGGAGACGAACTTGTAGAAGTAGTCGAACCGTTCGTCGTCACCCATGTAGACGACGGGACGGCCGTCGGAGGTCAGCCGGGGCTGCGCCGCCTCGTGCTTGAACCGGCCGAGCGCGGTCCGCTTGCGGGGCGTGGAGTCGGGGTCGTAGGGGTCGAGCTCGACGACCCAGCCGAAGCGGTGGGCCTCGTTCGGCTCCTGCGCCAGGTCGAAGCGCTTGTCGAACCTCTCCCACTTGCGTTCCGTCCCGGCTGTGCCGATGCCGTAGCGCTTGTCCGTGTCGCTGGAGCCGTTGGCGAAGTACTGGTTGAAGTTCTCCTCGCCGTGCAGCGTGGTGCCCCACGGAGTGGTGCCGCCCGCGCAGTTGTTGAGGGTGCCGAGCACCTTCCGGCCGGTGCGGTCGGCGGAGGTGCGCAGCAGCGGGCTGCCGGCGGCAGGGCCGGTCACCTGGAACACGCTGGTGGCGGTGAGACGGCGGTTCAGCGGGTGGCGGCCGACCGGCGCGAGCCTGCCGGTGCGGTCCTCCTCCTGGACGACGACCACGGAGAGTCCGTGCGCCGCCCAGGCGATCTCGACCTGCGCACGGGTCGGGGCGGCCGGATCGTACCCACGGAACATCAGGATCTCGTCCGTGTACTCGTGGTTCGCGACCAGCACCTGACGGCCGCGCTCGCCGGGGAGCGGGAGCAGGGAGAGGAAGTCGTTGTTGTAACCGAACTGGCCCGCCTGCGCCTTCGCGGACTGCTTCTCAGGATCGAAGGCGGGGGCACCGCGCAGAATCGGTTCGCCCCAGCGGATCACGACGTTCTGGCCGTACCCCTCGGGGATCGTGACCCGGTCGTCCTTGTTGGGCGCCACGGCCGCGAAGCGCAGGCCCCGGGCACCCGGAGGAGTGGGCCTCGGCCTGCCGCCGGGACGGCCCGCGAGCGGAGCGGCCTCGGCACGCTGGGCGGCCGGACCACCGAGAGCGGCGGTTCCTGCGGCCGCGACGGTCACCACGGCGGCGGCCCGCATCATCGACCGGCGGGACAGGGCACCGGCGATGATGTCGCCGGCGTACTCGTTGTCGCTGGTGTTCGGTACCGCCTGGAAGCAGGCGTCACCGCAGCGGTAGAGGCAGGTCAGCGCAGAGCGCCCGCCCGGGTGCGAGCCGATGAGCGGCAGCAGTTCGCGCACGTTTTCGTCCCTCCGTCTGTGTGTCACGCGTGACGGTAGGTGCGCATCCACGCCATACGTGGGACTGCCGGTGAACAGAGGGTGAAGTCCGGGACAGGGCTGCCCTCCCCGCCGTCCAGGGCTCGGTTACGACTCGGTTGGAGCTCGGTTGACGCAGGGGCGGGCCGCGCCGCCGAACGGCCGGATCCGGCCGCTAACCTTACGTATCCGCCCTGGCCAGGGATCAATTCCCGCAGTACGGACATTTATTGCACCCAACTCATGCGAAAGGCCTCGCCCATGGGCATTCGGAGCTTGCTGCGCAAGGTGTTCGGCCGGACGGAGCAGGACGAGCCGACCACGGCCACCGTCCCGCCCCAGGCCGAGCGCACCCAGCCCACGGAGCCGGAGACCGCCGCTTCGGCGGCCGAGCCCGCGAAGGCCTCGGTGCCGGCCCCGGCCTCCTCCTCGGACCGGTCCGCCGGTGCCGAGCACGACAGCGGACAGGCGTCGGACCTGGTGGCGGCGGCCTTCGACAAGGCGGCCGCGGCGTCCGCGACGGCGCCGGCCTCCGCGCCCGCGCCGCGGGTTCCGGCCCAAGGGTCGGACCCGGAGGCGAAGCCGGCCGCGGACGCCGTGAAGGACGCTCCCGCGGAGACCGTTGTCGAGGCCGAACCGGTCGCCGCGACACCGATCACGATCGACATGGACCCGGAGCCGGAGGCGGAAGCCGAGGCGGCACCCGTCGTCGTGGCCACCGAGACGCCCGTCGTCGTGGCCACTGAGACGCCCGTCGTGGCACCTGCCGAGACGTCCGTCGTCGCACCTGTGACGGAGCCGGAGGCGGTGGCTGAGGCCACCGCCCCCGAGGCCGAGGTCGCCGCGGAACCGGCCGCCCCCACCGCATCCGGGACGCCGGAGGCCGAGCCGGTCGCCGCCCCCGAGCCGGTCGCCGCCCCCGAGCCGGTGGCCGTCACCGAGCCGGTCGCGGACCCCGAGCCCGTCGCCGAGCCCGCGCCTGTCGTCGAGCCCGCATCGGACGTGGCACCCCAGCCGGTCGCCGCACCCGCACCGGTCGCCGCCGCGGAGCCCGTCGCCGCCGAGCCGGTCGCCGCCGTGGCCGCGCCCGCCGTCGTGGCCGCGGCCAGGGCCACCGCCCCCGCCGGCAAGCCCGCCGTCACCCTCGCCCGGGTCAAGGCCGCGGCTCCCGGGCTCGTCGCCCCGTACAGGGCGGCGCAGGCCGGGCTCAAGGCCCACGGCCTGACCGGCCTGCGGGCCACCGTCTACCTCGTGCTCGACCGGTCCGGGTCCATGCGGCCGTTCTACAAGGACGGCAGCGCCCAGCACCTGGGCGACCGCACCCTGGCGCTCGCCGCGCACCTGGACACGGACGCCACCGTGCCGGTCGTCTTCTTCTCGACGGACATCGACGGCACCGGAGCGATCGACCTCACCTCCCACGAGGGCAGGATCGACGAGCTGAACGCCGGGCTCGGCCGCCTGGGCCGTACGAACTACCACCGGGCCGTCGAGGAGGTCGTCACGCACTACGAGAAGTCGGGAGCCACCGGTCCGGCACTGGTGATCTTCCAGACGGACGGCGCCCCGGACGCCAAGGTGGCGGCCAAGCAGGCCCTGACGGACGCGGCACGCCTGCCGCTGTTCTTCCAGTTCGTCGCCTTCGGCGACACGGACGCGAAGGGCTTCGACTTCCTGCGCAGGCTGGACACCGGCAACGCCGGGTTCTTCCACGCGGGGCCCGCCCCGCGCGAGGTGCCCGACGCCACGTTCTACCGGGAGGTGCTCGCCGGACTGCCCGCCTGGGCAGCCGCCCGCGGGGTCGTCGCGGAGGACTGATCCGCCGGCAGCCGTACGGTCACGGCGAGCCCGCCCTCCGGGCCGGGAACGAACCGCCGTGACCGTACCGCCGTGGGCCATGGCGACGGAACGGACGACGGACAGTCCGGGACCCGGCCCTGTCCCACCCGGGACGGGCGAGCGCCGCGTCCCCGCTGTACACGGTGGAGACGGCGGATCCGGCCCTCCGCGGCCCGCTCGCCACCAGTTCGCGAAGCTCTCCGCGACCGGGGCAGCCGTTATCGATGTGAGTGGATCTCCCACGGACCGTTAGGATTTCGACCATGGCGGCCACTGGATCCGAGAAGCAGGGGGCGAAGGCGTTCTACGTCTCGACCCCCATTTACTACGTCAACGACGCTCCTCACCTGGGCCACGCCTACACGACCGTCGCAGGCGACGTGCTCACGCGCTGGCACCGCCAGCGCGGCGAGAAGGTGTGGTACCTCACCGGCACGGACGAGCACGGTCAGAAGATCATGCGCACGGCCGAGGCGAACGACGTCACGCCCCAGGCCTGGTGCGACAAGCTCGTCGAGGAGGCGTGGAAGCCCCTCTGGGAGCATCTGAACATCGCGAACGACGACTTCATCCGTACGACGGAGAAGCGGCACACGGACCGTGTGCAGGAGTTCGTGCAGGACCTGTACGACAAGGACCAGATCTACAAGGGCGGCTACGAAGGCCCGTACTGCGTGGGCTGCGAGGAGTACAAGCTCCCCGGCGACCTGATCGAGGCCGAGGACGGCACGAAGCTGTGCCCGATCCACAAGAAGCCGGTGGAGCTCCTCAAGGAGGAGAACTACTTCTTCAAGCTGAGTGAGTACGGCCCGAAGCTCATGGAGTTCTACGCGGCCAACCCGGGCTTCATCCAGCCCGAGTCCGCCCGCAACGAGATCGTGAACTTCGTCAAGCAGGGCCTGCAGGACCTGTCGATCTCCCGCTCGACCTTCGACTGGGGCGTCCCGGTCCCGTGGGACCCGAAGCACGTCATCTACGTATGGATCGACGCGCTGCTCAACTACGCGACGGCGGTCGGCTACGGCGCCAACCAGGAGAAGTTCGACGCCACCTTCCCGGCGGACGTGCACCTGATCGGCAAGGACATCCTGCGCTTCCACTCGGTCATCTGGCCGGCCATGCTGATGGCGCAGGGCCTGCCCCTGCCCGGCAAGGTCGTCGCCAACGGCTGGCTGATGGTCGGCGGCGAGAAGATGTCCAAGTCGAACCTGACCGGCATCAAGCCGCAGGACCTGACCTCGCACTTCGGCGTGGACGCGTACCGCTGGTACTTCCTGCGGGCCATCGCCTACGGCAGTGACGGCTCGTTCTCCTGGGAGGACTTCAGCGCCCGCTACACCTCCGAGCTCGCCAACGACTACGGCAACCTCGCCTCGCGCGTCGCGGCCATGGTCGGCAAGTACTTCGGCGGTGCGCTCCCGGAGGCCACGGCCCCCGGTGACGCGGAGCGCGCGGTCCAGGAGGGCCTGGCGCAGGCCGTCGCCACGGCCGATCTGAAGATCGGCGAGGAGCTCGACTTCCAGGCCGGCATCCTGGCGGTCTTCGACTTCGTGAAGCAGGTCAACGGCTACATCACGGAGCAGGAGCCCTGGAAGGTCGCCAAGGACACGTCGCCGGAGGGCCAGGCCCGCCTCGCGACCATCCTGTACACGGCGGCCGAGTCGCTGCGCGGGGTCGCGGTCCTGCTCAACGCGGTGATGCCGGACACCTCGCAGAAGCTGTGGGAGTCCCTGGGCGCGGAGGCTTCCCTCGGTGCCCTGGCCGACCAGCCGGTGCAGGACGCGGGCCGGTGGGGCCTGCTGCCCGTCGGCTCGACGGTGACGAAGGGCGCGGTGCTGTTCCCGCGCCTGGAGGAGAAGCCCGCGTAACCGACGCAGGCGCCCTGTGCGCGCGAAGGAGCCCGGCCCCTGTCACATCGGGGCCGGGCTCCTTCGTACGTACGCCGCCGCACCGGCGTCACCGGGCCAGCGACGCCGCGTCCCCCATCACGATCACGGGGCTCTTCGCGGGGTCCAGGGTGAGCAGGAGCTCCCGCATCCGGTCCTCGGTCAGCGAGACACAGCCCTGCGTGGGCCCGCCGTGATCCACATGGACCCAGATGCCGCCGCCCCTCTCCCCGCCGAGCGGCCGGGTGCGGTCCAGCGGGCTGGTGCCGGCGAGGCGGTTGTAGTTGATGGCGACGACATAGTCGAAGGAGCCTTCGAGGGGCTCCCCCAGGAAGCCCTCGCCGCTCACCGCGAAGCGGGGTTCCTCGTCGTAGGGGAGCAGCGCGCCCGGGTCGGGCAGCCGGCCACCCGCGTCGGTGAGGCCGAAGACCCCGACGGGTGATCTGAGGTCGTCGGCGAGATGGTGGTCCGTCCAGCCCTCCATCCCGTTGTGGGCGGGCCAGGGCCCTGCCCCGGGTCTCCAGCCGCGTGCGGGATCGTCGCGGCTGTAGAGCGTGACCGCGGAGCGGTTGGAGTCGGGTCCCTGCCCGGTCACCACCACGGCCTGCCGTGCGGCGGCAGGGATCTGTGCCAGGATCTCCGGGCCGAGTGCGGGGATCTCCGCGGGAGCGACGAAGGGCTCCACCGTGCGGGGCGGCGCGGACGAGGCGCCGGAGCCGGGCGCACCCCGGGGCGCCGACGGGTCGGAGGTCTGCACCGCACCGGCGGAACAGCCGATGACCAGCAGGAACAGGGCGACGAGAAGGGCATACGGGCGACGCGGCACGGACACGGTGCGGAACTCCTCGGTGGCGGGCGGGCGAGCACTTCCGGTGCCAGTCCTTGCCGGGCCATGCGGCGCCGAACCCGAACCGGGGCCATCCGGATGTACCCGGTCCGCGTACCCGCGTACGGCGAGTTCCGCACGTCTCACCCGTACGCAGGAAAGGGGCCGGTCCCTGATCGCCTGCCGTGGAGGAGGGCGAGGCCAGGCAGCCCAGCCGGTAGGGACGTGAGCGCAGGCTGTGCGTTCCTGTGCGCCTACGAAAACAGTCCCCGGCCGAACGGCCGGGGACTGTTTCACGTGGAACCGAAGCGGAACCGCTGACGCCTACTTCGCGCCCGTGTCCCTCGCCACCGAGTCCTTGGCCTCCGCCTTGCCCTTGGCCGACGCGACGGGCTTGCGGAGCTGGATGTTCAGCTCGCGCAGGCGGGTCTCGTCCAGCTCGCTCGGGGCGCCCATCATCAGGTCCTGGGCGTTGCCGTTGAGCGGGAAGGCGATCGTCTCCCGGATGTTGGGCTCGTCGGCCAGCAGCATCACGATGCGGTCGACGCCCGGGGCGATGCCACCGTGCGGCGGGGCGCCGAGGCGGAACGCGCGCAGCATGCCCGCGAACTCCTTCTCGACGGTCTCCGCCTCGTACCCGGCGATCGCGAAGGCCTTCAGCATGACCTCGGGCTCGTGGTTACGGATGGCGCCGGAGGACAGCTCGATGCCGTTGCAGACGATGTCGTACTGCCAGGCCAGGATGTCGAGCGGGTCCTTCTCCTCCAGGTCCTTCATGCCGCCCTGGGGCATGGAGAACGGGTTGTGCGAGAAGTCGATCCTGCCGGTCTCCTCGTCCTTCTCGTACATCGGGAAGTCGACGACCCAGCAGAACCGGAAGACGCCCTCCTCGAAGTGGCCGGCGCGCTTGGCGGCCTCGACGCGGACGACGGACATGATCTTGGAGACCTCGTCGAACTCGCCCGCACCGAAGAAGACGGCGTGGCCGGGGACGAGGGAAAGACGCTCGGTGAGGGTCTTGGTGTCCGCCTCGGTGAGGAACTTGGCGATCGGGCCCGCCAGCGTGCCGTCCTCGCCGACACGGACCCAGGCGAGGCCCTTGGCGCCGTGCTCGACCGCGTACGCACCGAGGCCGTCGAAGAACTTCCGGGACTGGCCGGCGGTGTCCGGCACCGGAAGGGCGCGGACGTGCTTGCCGGCGAAGGCCTTGAACTCCGAGTCGGCGAAGATGTCGGAGATGTCGACGAGTTCCAGCTGGGCGCGCAGGTCGGGCTTGTCGTTGCCGTACTTCAGCATCGACTCGCGGAACGGGATGCGCGGGAACGGCGAGGTGACGTGGCGGCCGTTGCCGAACTCCTCGAAGAGCTCGGTCATCAGCTTCTCGATCGGCCGGAAGATGTCCTCCTGCTCCACGAAGGACATCTCGACGTCGAGCTGGTAGAACTCACCGGGCGAGCGGTCCGCGCGGGCGTCCTCGTCGCGGAAACACGGCGCGATCTGGAAGTAGCGGTCGAAGCCGGAGATCATCAGCAGCTGCTTGAACTGCTGGGGCGCCTGAGGAAGCGCGTAGAACTTGCCCGGGTTCAGACGGGACGGGACCACGAAGTCGCGGGCGCCCTCGGGGGACGTCGCGGCGAGGATCGGGGTCGCCATCTCGTTGAAGCCGAGGGCCACCATCTTGGAGCGGATGGAGGCGATCACGGACGAGCGCAGCATGATGTTGCGGTGCATGCGCTCGCGGCGCAGGTCGAGGAAGCGGTACTCCAGGCGCCGCTCCTCGTTGACCCCGTCCTCGGCGTTGATCGTGAAGGGCAGCGGGGCGGCCTCGCCCAGCACCTCGACGTCGGTGACCTCGATCTCGATCTCGCCGGTCGGGAGCTCCGGGTTGACGTTGTCGGCACCGCGCGCGGAGACCTTGCCGTCGATCCGGACGACCGTCTCCTTGGTCAGCTTCGCCAGGGCGTCGTTGCCGGGGGTACCGGGGCGCGCGACGAGCTGCACCAGACCGTAGTGGTCGCGCAGATCGATGAAGAGGATGCCACCCAGGTCTCGGCGATTGTGCAGCCAGCCGCTCAGCCGGACGTCGGTGCCGACGTCAGAGGCGCGGAGCTCGCCGCAGGTGTGGGACCTGTACCGATGCATCGTCGTTCATCCAGTCTTCGCGGTCGGGGTGGATTGAGACCCCAGGCTACCGCCCGTGGACCCAGCGCTTCATTGGCATTGTCGCCGCACGGCTGTCCGGGACGCGCCCAGGAGGTGTCCGGCGGCCGCCGGGCGGCCGTCCCTCGGTGGCGACTGTCGAGAACATCTTCCTAAAGTGGGGCAATGCGCACCAAGGAGATCCTGGCTGCGATCGGGACCGGCCTGTGGAGCTGGGACAGCTCATCGGGCATGGTCGCGCTCGACGCCGAGGCGGCACGCCTGGTGGGACTGCCCGCCGAGGCCACGGTCCGCCCGGGCGAGGAGGTGCGCCCCCGTTTCCACCCGGCCGACTGGAACGAGATCGACGGCATCGTGAACTTCGCGATCACCGAGGGCACGGTGGCCGAGGCCAGGATGCGGATCGTGGACGAGCGCGGCACGGTCGTGCGCATGGTGCGCACCCGGTCCAAGCCGGTCCCGCTGGACACCCCGGGCCGCCACACCTACGTGCTGATGGGCATCCTCCAGGAGGTCGCCCAGCCCTCGGAGGCCACTGCGGCGCACACCCCGCTCACGGGCGACTGGCGACGCTCGCGCGAGGCGTTCCTGCTGGACGCGGGGCGGGCGCTGGCCGAGGCCGGGTCCACCGAGGAGGTGCTGCGGGTCGCCGGGTCGCTCTCCATGCCGGGCTTCTCGCCGGACGGGCTCGCCGTCTTCGGGGTGTCGGGCGAGCAGCTGACGGTCATCGGTCACCACGGGCACAACGTCGGCGACGAGAAGCCCTTCACCGACATGCCGCTGCAGACCGACTACCCGGCCGCCGAGGTCGTCCGGACGGGCCAGGCGATCTACCTCGAGTCCCCCGAGGAGTACCGGCGGCGCTTCCCGGCCACCTGGCCCCTCGCGCAGGAGTTCGGGCGCCAGTCCTGGGCCTTCCTGCCGCTGATCTCGTCCGGACACACCATGGGCGCGTGGATGGCCGGCTTCCGGCACAACGTGGCCTTCTCCCCGGACGAGCGCTCCGTGCTGTCGACGGTGGCCAGGATGCTGGCACAGGCCCTGACCCGCGCCGGGGTGGCCGAGACCGAGCGCGAGCTGTCGCTGGGCCTCCAGAAGGCGATGAGGCCGTCCCTCGGCCCCGGCGTGCCCGGTCTGACGGTTGCGGCGCGCTACATCCCGACGGGAGGCGGCCTCCAGGTCGGCGGCGACTGGTACGACATGATCCCGCTCCCCAACGGCCGCATCGCCCTCGTCATCGGTGACGTCCAGGGGCACGACGTGCGGGCGGCCGGCCTGATGGGCCAGCTGCGGATCGCCCTGCGGGCGTACGCCTCCGAGGGGCACCGCCCCGACGCCGTGCTCTCGCGCGCCTCGCGCTTCCTGTCCGGGCTGACGGAGACGTACGACCTCGCCGACGGCGAGGACCGGTCCGACGCGACGCGCTTCGCGACCTGCCTGTACGCGGAGGCCGACCCGGAGAACGGCACCCTCGACGTCGCCCGGGCGGGCCACCCCGACCCGGTGGTGATCAGCGTCGACGGCACCGCGGTGATCCGGCAGACCGCGGGAGGGCTGCCCCTGGGCGTCGACAAGGACGCCGACTACCCGACGACCCGCGTCGTCCTGGGGCCCGGGGAGACGATCATGCTGTGCACGGACGGCCTCATCGAGACCGGCGGACACGACATGGCCACCGGATGGACCAGGCTGAGGCCGGTCCTGGAGAAGCCCGCCGAGGATCTGGAGGAGCTCGCGGACGCCCTCGTACAGGCCGTGCACGGTCCGGGCTCGCACTACACGACGGGGCCGCTGGTGGACCGCCGCGAGGACGACATCGCGGTCCTCGTCCTGCGCCGCGAGGGCGCGCGGACGCGCAGGACCCCGGGGCGGCGTTCGGCGATGACCATCGCCCAGGCGGAGCCCGAGCGGGTCGCGGCGGCCCGGCAGCAGCTGCGGGAGCTGCTGCACGACTGGGCGGACGGCGAGCAGGTCGACTCGGCGGAGCTGATGGTCTCCGAGATGTCCACCAACGTGCTCGTCCACACGGACGGGGACGCGCTGCTGGTGGCGGAGGTGACGGGTGAGCGGGGCGAACGGCGGCTCCGGGTGGAGGTGGCCGACGCCAGCGACGAGCTGCCGCACAAGCGGCGGCCGGGGGAGATGGCGTCCAGCGGCCGGGGCCTGGTGCTGATGGAGATGCTCGCCGACGCGTGGGGGGTGGACCCCCGGGGCGAGGGCAAGTCGATCTGGTTCGAGCTGTACGAATCGTCGGAGCCGGTGGAACTGAGCGCCGTCGCCGGGTCATGAGTCCCCGGGAACCGCGCTTCCGTCGCCCTCGGCCCCGTACGCCTTGCGCAGCTCGCCGATCACCCCGAACACCGCGGCGCACAGCGGCACCGCCAGCAGCATGCCCAGCAGGCCCGCCACGCTCGCTCCCGCGGTCAGCGAGATCATGATCATGGCGGGATGCATCTGGACCGTACGGCTCTGGATGGCGGGCTGCAGCACGTGGCCCTCCAGCACCTGGACGGCCAGCACCACGCCCAGTGCCCAGAGGGCGATCACGATCCCCCGGTCGGCGAGCGCGACCAGCACGGCCACGGCGCCGGAGATGAAGGCCCCGAGATACGGGATGTAGGCGCCGACGAAGACCAGCGCCCCCAGGCCCGCCGCGCCCGGCACCCGCAGGATCAGCAGGCCCACGGTGATGCACAGCGCGTCGATCAGGGCGATGAAGGTGGTGCCGCGCATGAACCCCTCGACGGCCTCGAAGGCCCTGCGGCCCATGGCCTCCACGAAGTCGCCCGTGCCACGCGGTGCGAGGCTGTGGGCCAGGCCCACGGCACGGTCGGAGTCGCGCAGGAAGAAGAAGGTCAGCAGCAGCGCGAGGACGCCGGTGGTGACGAGCGACCCGATGAGGCTGATCCCGGTGAGGAGCCCGCCCGCGGCGCTCGCACCGAACTTCTCCACGAGGTTCTTGGCGTTGTCCGCCAGATCGTCGACGTCGGCGACGCCCTCGATGTCGAAGTGGTCGATGACCCACTGCGCGGCATCCTTCAGCGAGTCCACGATCTGGCCGCCGGTGTCGACGAGCACCGTGACGACGATGTAGCCGGCACCCCCGCCCACCGCCACCAGGGCGGCGCACGTGAGCCCGGCGGCCACCGACCTGTTCACCTTGTGGGCGGCCAGCCAGCGGTGGACGGGACCGAGAAGCGCCGTGCCGAGCAGGGCCAGGAGGACCGGGGTGACCGCGGTCTTGAGTGCGACGCACAGCCAGACGGCCACGCCCACGACGCCGGCGACGAGGAGCAGAACGCCGCACCAGGCGGCCGTCCGCCGCGCGACGTCGGGCAGGAGGGGCTTCCGGGTAGGCACCCTCCCACCCGACCACGGGCCCGGAGTGGTGTCCCCTCCTCACGGGCGTACGGGTGACGGTCCGTCACCCGTACGTCCGAGCAGGCGTCCTCACATCCCGTGGACGGCCGGGACGGTGCCCAGCCTGCCCTTCTGGAAGTCCTCGAAAGCCTGCTTGAGCTCGTCCTGGGTGTTCATCACGAACGGCCCGTAGTGCGCCATCGGCTCACGGATCGGACGCCCGCCGAGCAGCACGACCTCCAGGTCGGGCGTGTTGCCGTCCTGCGTCTCGTCGGCGCGGACGGTCAGCGAGGACCCCTTGCCGAAGACCGCGGTCTGGCCGGTGCGGACGGGGCGGCGCTCCTCGCCGACGCTCCCGCGGCCGGCGAGGACGTAGGCGAGGCCGTTGTACTCCTCGCGCCACGGCAGCGTCACCTCCGCGCCCGGCCGGATCGTCGCGTGGACCATGGTGATGGGCGTGTGCGTGATGCCCGGACCCTCGTGACCGTCGAGTTCACCCGCGATGACGCGGAGCAGCGCGCCGCCGTCCGGAGAGGCGAGGAGCTGGACCTGGCCACCGCGGATGTCCTGGTAGCGCGGGGCCATCATCTTGTCGGCCTTGGGCAGGTTCACCCAGAGCTGGAGGCCGTGGAAGAGGCCGCCGGACATGACGAGGGACTCCGGCGGGGTCTCGATGTGGAGGAGGCCGGAGCCGGCCGTCATCCACTGGGTGTCGCCGTTCTCGATGGAGCCTCCGCCGCCGTTGCTGTCCTGGTGGATGAAGCTTCCGTCGATGATGTAGGTGACGGTCTCGAAGCCGCGGTGCGGGTGCCAGGGGGTCCCCTTCGGCTCGCCTGCCGCGTATTCCACCTCACCCATCTGGTCCATCATGATGAACGGGTCGAGGTGCCGGTAGTTGATCCCGGCGAAGGCGCGCCGCACCGGGAACCCCTCGCCCTCGAAACCGCTCGGCGCGGTCGTGACGGTCAGCACGGGACGGGCCACGGCCTCGGCCTGGGCCGCGACCTTCGGCAGGGTCAACGGGTTTTCGACGGTCACTGCGGGCATGGGGGCCACCTCCGGGAGTCTTCTGATCCCAATTTAGTTGAACGGTGAACATCTTGCAAGGCGGCGTTCATTCCCGACGCCTCCGGACAGCACCGAGGGCCCGCACCGGCACGGTGCGGGCCCTCGGGGTGCCTCGGGTTGCTGCGGACGCTCCTCAGCCGTACGTACGGCTGCGAGCGCTCCTCAGCCGTACATACGGCGCATCGCGAAGTCCACCATCTGCTCCACCGCCTTGGCGTCGAAGACCATGCGGTGGTCGCCCTCCATGTCCAGGACGAAGCCGTAGCCGGTCGGCAGCAGGTCGATCACCTCGGCACCGGTGATCACGAAGTACTTGGACTCCTTGCCCGCGTAGCTCCGCAGCTCCTTGAGCGTGGTGAACATGGGGATCACCGGCTGCTGGGTGTTGTGGAGGGCCAGGAATCCGGGGTTGTCGCCGCGCGGGCAGTAGACCTTCGCCGTGGCGAAGATCTGCTGGAAGTCCTCCGCGGACAGCGAACCGGTCGTGAAGGCCCGTACCGCGTCGGCCAGGGACGGCGGCGAGGGCTCGGGGTACAACGGCTGCTCGCCGTAGCCGCCGCCCATCTGCTGCTGTGCGCCCTGGTTCTGGTCGTAGCCATACATGCCGCAAAGAGTAATCGGACACATCTGTGCCTTGAGGGGTTGCGTCTTATTACTGACGGGTAGCATCATCGTAGAGGTCAGGTGATATACCCACGCCCGGCCGTCCGCCGCCCGATCGTCACTCCTCCACGGGGCGCTGCGCGCCACTGCTATTGATTACGGAGCCTTCCCATGGGGCACTACAAGTCGAATCTCCGCGACATCGAGTTCAACCTCTTCGAGGTCCTCGGGCGCGACAAGCTGTACGGCACCGGTCCGTTCGCGGAGATGGACGTCGAGACCGCGAAGAGCATCCTGGACGAGGTCACCCGCCTCGCGGAGAACGAGCTCGCCGACTCGTACGCCGACGCCGACCGCAACCCGCCGGTCTTCGACCCCGAGACGAACACCGCGCCCGTCCCGGCCTCCTTCAAGAAGTCGTACCAGGCGTTCATGGACTCCGAGTACTGGCGCCTGGGCCTGCCCGAGGAGATCGGCGGCACGACCTCCCCGCGCTCCCTGATCTGGGGTTACGCGGAGCTCCTGCTCGGCTCCAACCCGGCGGTCTGGATGTACTCCTCCGGCCCCGCGTTCGCCGGCATCCTCTTCGACGAGGGCAACGAGGCGCAGAAGAAGGTCGCCGAGATCGCCGTCGAGAAGCAGTGGGGCTCCACCATGGTGCTCACCGAGCCGGACGCCGGTTCGGACGTGGGCGCGGGCCGCACGAAGGCGGTCGAGCAGGAGGACGGCTCCTGGCACATCGAGGGTGTGAAGCGCTTCATCACCTCGGGCGAGCACGACATGTCCGAGAACATCCTCCACTACGTCCTGGCACGCCCCGAGGGCGCCGGCCCGGGCACCAAGGGGCTCTCCCTCTTCCTGGTCCCGAAGTTCCACTTCGACTGGACCACCGGCGAGCTCGGTGAGCGCAACGGCGTGTACGCGACGAACGTCGAGCACAAGATGGGCCTGAAGGCGTCGAACACCTGCGAGATGACCTTCGGCGACCAGCACCCCGCCAAGGGCTGGCTGATCGGTGACAAGCACGACGGCATCCGCCAGATGTTCCGCATCATCGAGTTCGCCCGCATGATGGTCGGCACGAAGGCCATCGCGGCGCTGTCGGCCGGCTACCTCAACGCGCTGGAGTACGCCAAGGAGCGCGTCCAGGGCACCGACCTGTCGCAGTTCATGGACAAGACGGCCCCCAAGGTCACCATCACGCACCACCCCGACGTGCGCCGCTCCCTCATGACGCAGAAGGCGTACGCCGAGGGCATGCGCTCCCTCGTCCTGTACACCGCCTCCGTCCAGGACGCGATCCAGGTGAAGGAGGCCGCCGGCGAGGACGCCAAGGCGCTCAACGGCCTCAACGACCTGCTCCTCCCGATCGTGAAGGGCTACGGCTCCGAGAAGTCCTACGAGCAGCTCGCGCAGTCGCTCCAGACCTTCGGCGGCTCCGGATACCTCCAGGAGTACCCGGTCGAGCAGTACATCCGTGACGCCAAGATCGACACCCTGTACGAGGGCACGACGGCGATCCAGGGCCAGGACTTCTTCTTCCGGAAGATCGTCCGTGACCAGGGCGCCTCGCTGAACACGCTCTCCGAGGAGATCAAGAAGTTCCTCGCGGGCGCCCACGGCAACGAGGAGCTGTCCGGCGCGCTGGACAACCTCGCCAAGGCGGCGGTGGACCTCGAGGCGATCGTCGGCACGATGATCACCGACCTCACCGCGACCGGCGAGGACGTCAAGAACATCTACAAGGTGGGCCTCAACACCACCCGCCTCCTGATGGCCTCCGGCGATGTCGTCGTCGGTTACCTGCTGCTCAAGGGCGCGGTCGTGGCCTCCGAGAAGCTGCGCAACGCTTCGGCCAAGGACGCCGCCTTCTACCAGGGCAAGATCGCCGCGGCGAAGTTCTTCGCCGCGAACATCCTGCCCGGCGTCGGCGCCGAGCGTGCGCTCGCCGAGACCGTCGACAACTCGCTGATGGAGCTGGACGAGGCCGCCTTCTAGGGGCGCCGCGCCTCCCGGCCGTCGAAGCGCCGCCCCCGGAGTCCTCCGGGGGCGGCGCTGTCGTGTTCCGGCCCGGGGCGGTGGCGCGACGACGGCCGGGGACAACTTTTGGACACGGGTCGCAGGCGTCCGCAGCACACCGTGAAGCGTCCCCGTCCGCCGTCGTTACAGTGAAGAACATGAGCTCTCCCCCCCTCCGCTTCGACCGCGGGCACACCGACGATCTGATGGCCTTCCTGATGGCCGCTCCCTCCCCGTACCACGCCGTGGCCGCAGCGGCCGCGCGACTGGAGAAGGCCGGATTCCGGCAGGTCGAGGAGACGGACGCGTGGGACGGCTCCACGGGCGGGAAGTACGTCCTGCGGGGCGGCGCGATCGTGGCCTGGTACGTGCCGGAGGGCGCCGGCGCCCACACTCCGTACCGGATCGTCGGGGCCCACACCGACTCCCCCAACCTGCGGGTCAAGCCCCTGCCCGACACGGGTGCGTACGGCTGGCGCCAGATCGCCGTCGAGATCTACGGCGGGACGCTCCTGAACACCTGGCTGGACCGGGACCTCGGTCTGGCCGGCCGCATCTCGCTGCGCGACGGCACGCACCGGCTGGTGAACGTCGACCGGCCGCTGCTCCGGGTTCCGCAGCTGGCCGTGCACCTGGACCGGTCCGCCAATCCCGACGGTCTCAAGCTCGACCGCCAGAAGCACATGCAGCCGATCTGGGGACTCGGTGAGGTCGAGGAGGGCGACCTCATCCGCTACGTCGCCGAGGAGGCGGGCGTCGACCCCGCGGAGATCACCGGCTGGGACCTCATGCCGCACCCCGTGGAGGCTCCCGCCTACCTGGGCCGGGACCGTGAGCTGCTAGCCGGCCCGCGCATGGACAACCTGCTCTCGGTGCACGCCGCGACGGCGGCGCTGGCCGCCGTGGCCGCGCAGCCGGACGCGGAGCTCCCGTACATCCCCGTGATGGCCGCCTTCGACCACGAGGAGAACGGCTCCCAGTCCGACACCGGCGCGGACGGCCCGCTGCTCGGCACCGTCCTGGAGCGCTCCGTGTTCGCCCGTGGCGGTTCGTACGAGGACCGCGCGCGGGCCTTCGCGGGGACCATCTGTCTGTCTTCGGACACCGGTCACGCCGTCCACCCCAACTACGCCGAGCGGCACGACCCGACGCACCACCCGGTGGCCAACGGCGGGCCGATCCTCAAGGTCAACGTCAACATGCGCTACGCGACCGACGGCGGTGGCCGCGCCGTGTTCGCTGCGGCCTGCGAGAAGGCGGGCGTGCCCTGGCAGATGTTCGTCTCCAACAACTCGATGCCCTGCGGCACGACGATCGGGCCGATCACCGCGGCCCGGCACGGCATCAGAACCGTCGACATCGGTGTGGCGATCCTCTCGATGCACAGTGCGCGCGAACTGTGCGGCGCCGACGACCCGTACCTCCTGGCCAACGCCCTCGTGGCGTTCCTCGCGGGCTGACCTCCACCGCCCCAACCGCTCCCACGGACATGGTTGTTGCCGGGCCGGGTACTCGATCCGTACACCGGCCCGGAGTCACCGGGCCGTCGAGGAGGCGGAAATCATGGGACTCGGAGGATGCATTCTCCTGATCGGTGCCGGGGCGATTCTGGCGTTCGCCACCGACTGGGAAATGGACACCGTCAACGTCGACCTGGTCGGCTGGATCATGATGCTCGTCGGCCTCGTCGGGGTCTTCGTCTACGTGAGCATCGCGCGCCGTCGCCGCATGGTCGTGCCGCCCACCACCACGGTCGTCACGGAGGACGAGCGCCGCTACCAGTGACCTGACGGGCAGGCAGGGCACTGCCGCCCGGCCGACCCGCGCCGCCCGTCGGCGCGCCGTCTCCCGTGGCAGCACGAGGCGCCCAGCGGATCATCCGCCGGGCGCCTCGTGCACGCGCGGGCGGACCGGGCCGCCCTTCGCCGCACTCCGTGCGGTCAGCCCTGCTGCTCGTCCATCCCGGCCAGCACCAGCGGGAGCCTGGACACCCCCGCGGCGGTGACGCTGACGGGGACACCCCAGTCCTGCTGGTGCACATGGCAGGCCGGGTACTCGTTCGCCGGGTCGTCGTCGCAGGACGCCGCCATCGCGGACACGTGCAGGACGCCCTCGGTGAACCCGTCCGCGAGGACCAGGTCGCGGCTCAGATCCGTACCCGGGCCGGACCCTTCCGCCAGCAGCTCCGGTGGGGTCGAGGAGACCAGCAGCCTGGTCGAGGGGCCGTAGCGGGTGTCGAGCTTCTGTCCGGCCGGCGCCTGGAAGACCACGTCCAGCCGCAGCGTCCCCGGGGCGACCTCGGTGGCCGCCCGCCGGGTGCGGTGGGCCCGGTCCGCGACGCGCACAGCCTCCTCGGGGAGCCGCAGCCGGGTCAGCCGGTGCCGTGCGGACTCGACGACGACCAGGTCGCCGTCGACCAGCACCGCATCGCTCGGCTCCCTCAGGTCGGTGGCCAGGGTGGTGACCTCGCCGCTCTCCGGGTCGAAGCGCCGCAGGGCGTGGTTGTAGGTGTCGCTGACGGCGACGGAGCCGTCCGGGAGGGCGGTGACGCCCAGCGGGTGCTGGAGCAGCGCCTGCCCGGCGGGGCCGTCGCGGTGGCCGAAGTCGAAGAGGCCGGTGCCGACGGCGGTGTGGACCGCGCCCTCCAGGTCGACGTAGCGCAGCGAGGAGGTCTCCGAGTCGGCGACCCAGAGGCGGTCGCCGGCGGCGGCCAGGCCGGACGGCTGAGCGAACCACGCCTCGTCGCCGGGGCCGTCGACCAGGCCCTCGTTGGTCGTTCCTGCGGCCACCCGCACCGTGGCCTGCCCGGGGTCGTAGGTCCACAGCTGGTGCACACCGGCCATCGCGATCCACAGCCGGTCGCCGAACCACGCGATGTCCCACGGTGACGACAGGTCCACCTCCGTGGCCGGGCCACTGGTGGCGGACCCCTGCCACCACTGGCGGCCGGTCCCGGCGAGCGTGGTCGTCACACCCGTCGCGAGGTCGAGCGCCCTGATCGCGTGGTTGACCGTGTCCGCGACGGCGATCCGGCCGTCCGGCAGGACGGCGAGTCCCTGGGGCTCGCTGAACCGCGCCTCGTCGGGGCCGCCGTCCGCGAATCCCCGCTCACCGGCGCCGAAGTGGCCCCGCACGGTCTCGCCGTCGGCGTCCAGCTCGACCAGTCGGTGGCGGGTGGTGTCCGAGACGAGGAAGCCTCCACCGGGCAGGGCGAGCGCCTTCCCCGGGAAGCGCAGGTGTGTGGCGACCGGCTCCGGGGCGACGTACGGGCCGTCACCGCGGCGCAGGGTGCCCTTCGCGGCGTGCTCGGTCTCCAGCTCCTCGACCAGCTTCTCGATGGCGTGGGCGTGCCCCTCACCGGCGTGCTGGGCGACGACATAGCCCTCGGGGTCCACGACGACGAGCGTGGGCCAGGCCCGGACGGCGTACTGCTTCCAGGTGGCGAGCTCGGGGTCGTCGAGGACGGGGTGGTGCACCTCGTACCGCTCGACGGCGTCGACGACGGCCTGGTGCTCCGCCTCGTGGACGAACTTCGGCGAGTGGACACCGATGATCACCACGGTGTCGCGGTGCTTCTCCTCCAGCTCGCGCAGCTCGTCGAGCACATGCAGACAGTTCACGCAGCAGAAGGTCCAGAAGTCCAGGATGACGATGCGTCCCCGCAGGTCAGCAAGGGTGTACTGCCGGTCGCCTGTATTGAGCCAGCCGCCCTTGCCGATCAGTTCGGGGGCGCGGACACGTGCACGTGCTGTCATGACACCAGTCAACAGCACCATGGCCTGCGCGCATTCCGGCAGGGCGTCGGGGAACCTGTGATCCATGAGACTTCTCGTACGTGAGCGGCTGCTCGGCATCGGCGACGACTACTGGATCGAGGACGCGGACGGGCGCAAGCTCTTCCTCGTCGACGGCAAGGCCATGCGGATCCGCGACGCCTTCGAGCTGAAGGACACGGACGGCCGGGTACTGGTGGAGATCCGCCAGAAGCTGATCAGCCTGCGCGACACCATGCTCATCGAGCGCGGCGGCGAGAAGCTCGCCCAGGTCAAGCGGAAACGGCTCTCGCTCCTGCGCAACCACTACCGGGTGACCCTGGTGGACGGCACCGAGCTGGACGTCAGCGGCAAGATCCTGGACCGGGAGTTCGCCGTCGACTACGACGGCGAACTGCTGGCGCAGATCTCCAGGCGATGGCTGAGCGTCCGCGACACCTACGGCGTCGACATCGTGCGGGAGGACGCCGATGTGCCCCTGCTCATCGCGGTGGCGGTCTGCGTGATCGCCCTCGCGGACAAGGAACACGACGAGGACTGACTGGACCGGCTCTCCCGGACCGCCGGTGGCCCGGTTTCACGTGAAACCGGGCCACCGGGAAGACGGACGTACGACTCAGGGGAGGCGCCGGGGGGCGATGCCCAGACGGCGGTCCTTGAGTGCCGGGAACTGCTCCCGCGTGGTGGTGGCCTTCGCCGGGTCGAACTCCACGGTGAGCACCTCCTCGTCGGCCCCGGCCTCGGCGAGCACCTCGCCCCAGGGGTCGACGACGATGCTGTGGCCCGCCTGCTGGACCCTCGCGTGGGTGCCCGCGGACCCGACGGCCAGGACGTACGCCTGGTTCTCCACGGCCCGGGCCTGCGCCAGCAGCGTCCAGTGCGAGCGACGGCGCTCCGGCCAGCCGGCCGCGACGACCATGGTCTCGGCCCCGGCGTCGACGAGCCCGCGGAACTGCTCGGGGAAGCGCAGGTCGTAACAGGTGGCGAGGCCGAGCGTGGTCTCCGGCAGAGCGACGGTCACGAGCTCCTCACCGGCCCCCATCATCACCGCCTCGCCCTTGTCGAAGCCGAACCGGTGGATCTTCCGGTACGACGCGGCCCGCTCGCCCTCGGGCGAGAACACCAGCGAGGTGTTGTAGAGGGTGCCGTCCTCGGCACGCTCCACGAAGGAACCGGCATGCAGCCAGACGCCGGCCTCGGCAGCCGCCTTCGCCATGATCTCGTGCGTGGGCCCGTGCAGGGGCTCGGCCTCGTCGGCGAACGTGGTGTAGGCGAAGGCCCCGACCATCCAGAGCTCGGGAAGGACGACGAGGTCCGCGCCCCGCTGGGCCACGACCAGTGAAGCCGCGCGCTCTCTACGGGAATTGACCGATTCATCCTGGTTTACAGCGATCTGGATGAGAGAGGCGTGCACACTACCACCGTCCTGGCATGGGAGCCGTCAACGCGGGCCTACGATCGTCACACGAAAGCACTGCCGGGGTGCCTGCTCGCAGCGTAACTTAGCGAGCGAACCTCCCACGCAGCCCGCAGACAGCACCGTCGGTGCCGGCCATCCCGTCGGCACTCCCCTGCTCGCCAGCCCATGCACCGCAGAACCGCACGAGGGGTCCCGTGACCGTCCATCCCAGCCTCCAGACCTATGCCGACGCCTGGACCCACTCCATCGAGTCGATAGCCGAGCTGGTCAAGCCACTCGCCGAGGGGGAGTGGAACCGCCGGACCCCCTGCCCGGGCTGGTCGATACGCGACATCGTCTCGCACGTCATCGGCATGGAGTGCGAGCAGCTCGGCGACCCCCGTCCGATCCACACGCTGCCGCGCGACCTCTACCACGTGCAGAACGACCACCAGCGCTACATGGAGATGCAGGTCGACGTACGGCGCCACCACACGGCGCCGGAGATGACCTCGGAGCTCGACTACACGCTCATCCGGCGCATGCGGCAGCTGCGCAACGAGTCGCGCGACCCCGAGACCATGGTGCGGGCGCCCCTCGGCGCCGAACAGACGCTGGAACTGGCCCTGCGCATGCGCGCCTTCGACGTCTGGGTGCACGAGCAGGATCTGCGTACGACGCTGGGGCAGCCCGGCAACCTGGATTCCCCCGGCTCCCTGATCGTCCGGGACACGCTGCTGGTCGGTCTGGCGAAGGTCGTCGCCAAGGACGCGGGCGCGCCGCCCAACTCGGCCGTGGTCTTCGATGTGCACGGCCCTCTGGAGTTCCTGCGCACGGTCAGGGTCGACGGCGAGGGGCGCGGCTCGGTCGACGGTGCGCCGTCGCTGGGGCCCGCGGCGACCCTGGCGATGGACTGGGAGACGTACTACCGGCTGGCCTGCGGCAGGGTCCGGGCCCAGGCCGTGGAGGACCTCGTCAAGATCGACGGCGACCAGGACCTGGGCGCCGAGATCCTGCGCCACTTCGCCGTGACCCCGTAGCGCGGCACCCGGCGCCACCCCTCCGTCGGCGGCCCCGGGCGGGCCCGCCGACGGGGCGCGTTCAGGCCGGCACGTGCACGGCTTCGACCCGGCTGACGACGTGGTGGTCGCGTTCCCTGTGCGTGGCGCCGGCGTGCAGCCGCAGGATCTGCACGACGCCGAGCGCCTCCAGGACGAAGACCGAGGCGAACGCCACGCGGTAGTTGTCCCCGGTCGCGTCCAGCAGGACCCCGACCGCGAAGAGGGTCGTCATCGAGGCGACGAAACCGCCCATGTTGACGATCCCGGAAGCCGTGCCCTGGCGCTCCGGCGGATTGGCGGGGCGGCCGAAGTCGAACCCGATCATCGACGCCGGGCCGCAGGACCCCAGCACCAGGCACAGGGTGATGAGCAGCCACATCGGCGCGTGGTCACCGGGGTAGAAGATGGTGGTCGCCCAGAGCACCGCGGTCATCGCGACCGTACCGAGGGCCAGCGGGGCGCGCGCCGCGTGGTGACGGGCGATGATCTGCCCGTAGACGAGCCCCACCACCATGTTGGAGAGCACCACCAGGGTGAGCAGCTCACCGGCGGTACCCCTGCTCAGCCCCTGCGCCTCGACGAGGAACGGCATGCCCCACAGCAGCAGGAAGACCATGGCGGGGAACTGGGTGGTGAAGTGCACCCACATGCCCAGGCGGGTGCCCGGCTCCCTCCAGGAGGCGGCGATCTGCTTCCGCACGTACGCCGCTCCGGCATGCTCGGCGGGCGGTGGTTCATGGCCCTCGGGGTGGTCCTTGAGGAAGAGGAGCAGCAGCACCAGCACCACCACGCCGGCCAGCGAACTGCCCACGAAGGTCGCGGTCCAGCCGAACCCGTGAAGTGCGCGGGCGATGAAGAGCGTCGAGACGAGGTTGCCGGCCATCCCGAAGAGCGCGGCCACCTGCCCGATCAGCGGCCCCCGCCGGGCCGGGAACCACCGGGCGCCGAGCCGGAGCACGCTGATGAAGGTCATCGCGTCGCCACAGCCGAGCAGCGCGCGGGAGGCGAGCGCCGTGCCGTACGAGGGCGAGAGCGCGAAACCGAGCTGCCCCAGGGTGAAGAGCACGACCCCGATGGTGAGGACCTTCTTGGTGCCGAGCCGGTCGACCATCAGGCCCACGGGTATCTGCATGCCCGCGTAGACGAGCAGCTGAAGGATGGAGAACGTCGACAGGGCGGAGGCGTTGACGTCGAAGCGGTCGGCCGCGTCGAGACCAGCGACCCCGAGGCTCGTACGGAAGATGATGGCGACGAAGTAGACCGCGACGCCGATGCCCCAGACCCGGGCGGCACGCCGGCCACCGGGCGGATCTCCGGGCAGGGAGAGAGTGGGAGCGGGAAAGCTCATCGGTCATCACCCCGGACCAGCACCCTGACCCGGCTGACATGGCGTCGTACGACCTGGGCGGCACCTTCCGCGTCGCCCGCCCTGATGGCCTCCAGCAGCTCACCGTGCTCGGTGAGGTTGGCGGCGATCCTGCCGGGGTGCGCCTCCATCACGGCGACGCCCATCCGGAGCTGACGGTCGCGGAGCTGGTCGTAGAGGCGCGAGAGGATCTCGTTGCCCGCGTTCTTCACGATCTCGGCGTGGAAACAGCGGTCCTTGACCGACACCGCAGCCAGATCGCCCGCCTCGGCGAGCTCCCGCTGCTCCTCCAGGAGCTGTTCGAGCCGGGCGATCAGCCGGTCCGGTGCGGGCACGGCCTTGCGCGCGGCGAACTCCTCGACGAGCAGCCGGGTCTCCACCACGTCGGAGATCTCCTGCGCGGAGACCGCGAGGACGAGGGCGCCCTTCTTCGGGTAGAGCTTGATCAGGCCCTCGACCTCCAGGCGGAGCAGCGCTTCCCGCACCGGGGTCCTGGACACGCCGACGGCCTCGGCGAGATCGCCCTCGGTGAGGAGCGTGCCGCCCTCGTAGCGGCGGTCGAGGACCGCTTCCTTGATGTGCGTGTAGACGCGCTCGGCCGCGGGCGGGGGCTTGGGCTGTGCCTTGTGGGCAACGGGGACGGCGGAAGGTGCAGCAGGCATGCACACAGCATAGATACAAGATGCGTACGTGCGCTGCCCCGTCCGCGATCCGGACCCCGCGCACCGGCGCTCCGCCCGCACCCCGCACCCGTACACCCGCCGCCCCGGCTCCGACGGCACTCGCCGCCCCGCCCGCGAAGCCGTCGCACGCGCCTCGGGCACCCCCCTCCGCACCCCGGTCCGGAAGCGGCCCATATGATCCGTCCACCCGGAAACGGATTCACCCTTTCGAGAGCACATCCATCCGGCCACCTCACGAGTCTCACCACCAAGCGGCACCCTCATGTAGCCGCATTTCAGGTGTATTTGGAGTATTCGACTTGAAAATCGGCCTTAAGGACATAAACCGAGCAACCGTCGTGGCACTCACCACGGGTGCCGTCCTCGCGAGCGGGGCATTCGCCTCCGCGGCCCAGGCAGCCACACCGCCGACGCCCACGATCACCGCCAAGGGCGGATTCGTGATGAACAACAGCACCTCGAAGACGCTCTTCGGCAAGGCCGCGGACACCCGCCGCTCCACCGGCTCGACGACGAAGATAATGACCGCCAAGGTGGTGCTGGCGCAGAAGAACCTGAACCTCGACGCCAAGGTCACGGTCCAGAAGGCGTACAGCGACTACATCGTCTCGAAGACCGCCTCGTCGGCCCGGCTCATCGTCGGCGACAAGGTCACGGTCCGCCAGCTCCTGTACGGCCTCATGCTGCCGTCGGGCTGCGACGCCGCCTACGCCCTCGCCGACAAGTTCGGGTCCGGCTCCACGCGTGCCGCCCGGGTGAAGTCGTTCATCGGCAAGATGAACACGGACGCGAAGGCTCTGGGCCTCAAGAACACCCACTTCGACTCCTTCGACGGCATCGGCAGCGGCTCGAACTACTCGACGCCCCGCGACCTGACGAAGATCGCCTCCGGCGCGATGAAGAACTCCACGTTCCGCACGATCGTGAAGACGAAGTCGACGAAGCAGAAGGTCACGACCAAGACCGGCGGCTACCGCTACATGTCGTGGTCCAACACCAACGCCATGCTGGGGAGTTACACCGGCATGATCGGTGTGAAGACCGGTTCGGGCCCGACCGCCAAGTACTGCCTGGTCTTCGCCGCGACCCGCAACGGCAAGACGGTCATCGGGACCGTCCTCACCTCGACGTCCGCGACCACCCGGACCGCCGACGCCAAGAAGCTGCTGGACTACGGCTTCAAGAAGTAGACCGCCAGGAGCACACGCGAAAGGGGGCCCTCCGCATCACGCGGCGGGCCCCCTTCCATATGGCTCGCTATGCCCAGGTGATCAGACGCTTCGGCTGCTCCAGGATCGCCGCGACGTCCGCGAGCACCCTGGAGCCCAGCTCTCCGTCGACCAGCCGGTGATCGAAGGAGAGCGCGAGCGTGGTCACCTGACGGGGCTTCACCTTGCCCTTGTGGACCCAGGGCTGGAGCTTGATGGCCCCGACCGCCAGGATCGCGGACTCGCCCGGATTCAGGATCGGCGTCCCCGTGTCGACGCCGAAGACGCCGACGTTGGTGATGGTGACCGTGCCGCCGGCCATAGCGGCCGGGGAGGTCCTGCCGTCGCGCGCCGTGGAGACCAGCTCGCCCAGCGCCTCGCCCAGCTGGGGCAGGGTCCTGTCGTGCGCGTCCTTGATGTTCGGCACGATCAGGCCGCGCGGTGTGGCGGCGGCGATACCCAGATTGACGTAGTGCTTCTGCACGATCTCCTGGTTGGCCTCGTCCCAGGCGGCGTTGATGCCCGGGTTGCGCCTGATCGCGACCAGGAGGGCCTTGGCGATGATCAGGAGCGGATTGACCCGCACCCCCGCCATGTCCTTGTCCTCCTTGAGCTCCGCCACGAGCTTCATCGTGCGCGTCACGTCGACGGTCACGAATTCGGTGACGTGCGGCGCGGTGAAGGCACTGCCGACCATGGCCTGCGCGATGGCCTTGCGCACGCCCTTGACCGGGATACGGGTCTCCCGCCCGGCCGTGTCGGCGGGGGCGGAGGCCGGCGCGGGCGCGACGACGGGCTGAGCGGGGGCCTCGGCAGGGGCCGGCGCGGCAGCCGCGTGGACGTCCTCGCGGGTGATGACCCCGCCCTCGCCCGTCGGAGCGACCGTGGCGAGGTCGATGCCCAGGTCCTTGGCCAGCTTGCGCACCGGCGGCTTGGCGAGCGGGCGGCTGTCCGGGACCTTCGTGCCGTGGCCGTTGATCTCCGCCTGGATCGCGGCAGCGGCCGGCCCCGGGATCTCGACACCCTTGCGGGCACGGCGCTTGGTGGAGGTCTCCGCCACGCCGTAGCCGACCAGCACCGGCGTGCGGCCCTTGGGCGCTTCCGGTTCCGCTTCCGCGGCGGGTTCCGCCACGGGCTGCTGCACCGTGTCCTGCGCGGCCGGGGCGTCACCGCTGCCGGGCGCCACGTCCACCGCGATGATCACCTCGCCGACGTCGACGGTCGTGCCCTCGGGGAAGCGCAGCTCGTGCACCACCCCGTCGAACGGGATCGGCAGCTCGACCGCGGCCTTGGCCGTCTCGACCTCGCACACGACCTGGCCGTCGGTGACGGTGTCGCCGGGCTGGACGAACCACTTGAGGATCTCCGCCTCGGTCAGCCCCTCGCCCACATCGGGCATCTTGAACTCACGGAAACGAGCAGACGTTTCGGTCATCGTCGTCACGACCCTCTCCTCAGTACGCCAGCGAGCGGTCGACGGCGTCGAGCACCCTGTCGAGACCCGGCAGGTACTCGTCCTCGAGCCTGGCCGGCGGGTAGGGGACGTGGTAGCCGCCGACCCTCAGCACGGGTGCTTCGAGGTGGTAGAAGCAGCGCTCGGTGATCCGGGCCGCGATCTCGGCCCCGGACCCGTAGAACACCGGCGCCTCGTGGACCACCACGAGCCGGCCCGTCTTCTCGACCGAGGTCTGCACGGCGTCGAAGTCGATCGGGGACATCGACCGCAGGTCCAGGACCTCGATCGACTTGCCCTCCTCCTGCGCCGCGGCGGCCGCCTCCAGGCAGACCTTGACCATCGGGCCGTACGCGACGAGCGTGAGGTCGGAACCCTCTCGGGCCACAGCGGCCTTGTGGAGCGGGCCGGGGATGGACTCGGTGTCGAGCTCCCCCTTGTCCCAGTACCGCCGCTTGGGCTCGAAGAAGATGATCGGATCGTCGCTCTGGACGGCCTGCTGCATCATCCAGTAGGCGTCGCTCGCGTTGGAGGGCGAGACGACCTTCAGGCCCGCGACGTGCGCGAACAGGGCCTCGGGCGACTCGCTGTGGTGCTCGACGGCACCGATGCCGCCGCCGTACGGGATGCGGACGACGACCGGCATCTTGATCTTGCCGAGTGCGCGGGCGTGCATCTTGGCGAGCTGCGTGACGATCTGGTCGTACGCGGGGAAGACGAAGCCGTCGAACTGGATCTCGACCACCGGGCGGTAGCCCCGCAGGGCCAGGCCGATCGCCGTACCGACGATGCCGGACTCCGCGAGCGGGGTGTCGATGACCCGGTCCTCGCCGAAGTCCTTCTGGAGTCCGTCCGTGATGCGGAAGACCCCGCCGAGCTTGCCCACGTCCTCACCCATGATGAGGACCTTGGGGTCGGTCTCGAGAGCCTTGCGCAGCGACTCGTTGAGCGCCTTCGCGATGGACATCTTCTCGGTGGCCATGGCTAGTTGCCCTCCTCGGCGAACGATGCCTGGTAGGCGGCGAACTGGGCGCGCTCCTCGTCGACGAGCGGACTGCCGTCGGCGTAGGCGTGATCGAAGATCGCCAGCCGTTCCGGGTCGGGCATGGCCCGCACCGTCTCGCGCACCCGCTTGCCGAGGGCCTCGCTCTCCTCCTCCAGAGCGGCGAAGTACGCCGCGTCGGCGAGCTCCTGCTTCTCCAGGTAGGCACGCAGCCGCAGGATCGGGTCCTTGGCCTCCCAGGCCACCCGCTCCTCGTCCGCCCGGTACTTGGTCGGGTCGTCCGAGGTGGTGTGGGCGCCCATCCGGTAGGTGAACGCCTCGACGAGGGTGGGGCCCTCGCCCCGGCGGGCACGCTCCAGCGCCGACCTGGTGACGGCCAGGCACGCCAGCACGTCGTTGCCGTCGACCCGGACACCGGGGAAGCCGAAGCCCTGCGCGCGCTGGTAGAGCGGCACGCGCGTCTGCTTCTCGGTCGGCTCCGAGATCGCCCACTGGTTGTTCTGGCAGAAGAACACGACGGGGGCGTTGTAGACGGCGGAGAAGGTGAACGCCTCCGACACGTCGCCCTGGCTGGAGGCGCCGTCACCGAAGTACGCGACGACCGCCGAGTCCGCGCCGTCCTTGGCGACGCCCATGGCGTAGCCGGTGGCGTGCAGGGTCTGCGAGCCGATGACGATCGTGTACAGGTGGAAGTTGTTGGTGTTGGGGTCCCAGCCGCCGTGGTTCACACCGCGGAACATCCCGAGCAGATTGGTCGGGTCGACGCCACGGCACCAGGCGACGCCGTGCTCACGGTAGGTCGGGAAGACGTAGTCGTCGTCACGCAGAGCCCGGCCCGAGCCGATCTGCGCGGCCTCCTGGCCCAGCAGCGAGGCCCACAGGCCCAGCTCGCCCTGACGCTGCAGCGCGGTGGCCTCGGCGTCGAAGCGGCGGGTCAGGACCATGTCCCGGTAGAGGCCCCGGAGCTCGTCCGCGCTCAGGTCGATCTCGAAGTCCGGGTGCTCGACGCGCTCACCCTCCGGCGTCAGCAGCTGTACCAGCTGGGGCTCGGAACTCTGTGGCGTCTTCGCGGCGCTGGTCCGCTTGCTGCTGCGTCGCGGTTTGCGCGCGGCAGTGCTCTCCACGGTCACGTGCGTGCTCCTCCGTCGGTCCGGCCCCCGGGATGGCCGGGAACCAGTGCGGCTCGCCTGTCCGGACCCGTGCACGGGGTGGGTGCCGCTCGGCCGGAACAGGCGTGACAGGTGCCCCGGCGAGCGTCCTGTCATAGGCACGTTACCCAGTGCATCGCATAACTGCGAAACACCTTGTGACCTGCGATTTTGCTTGGATTTCCAAGTAAATCGCAAAAATCGTGAACTCCCGCTGGTCACAGCACTGGCAACGGCCCTGCAGGCGGCCGGAACAACGGCACGTTATCCCGGCCGACAGCCGCAGGGAAGGGCGGACGGGAAAGGAATATGTGAGACTGCGAAGGTGCGCGAAGAAGGAAAAATCACGGTATTCCTGCTCGATGATCACGAAGTCGTCCGGCGCGGCGTCCACGAGCTGCTCTCCGCCGAGGAGGACATCGAGGTCGTCGGCGAGGCGGGCACGGCCGCGGACGCGCTCGCGCGCATCCCGGCGACCCGGCCCGACGTCGCCGTCCTGGACGTACGGCTGCCGGACGGGAGCGGGGTGGAGGTCTGCCGGGAGGTCCGCTCCAAGGATGAGGACATCAAGTGCCTGATGCTCACGTCGTACGCCGATGACGAGGCCCTCTTCGACGCGATCATGGCGGGCGCCTCGGGGTACGTGCTGAAGGCCATCCGGGGCAACGAGCTGCTCAGTGCCGTGCGCGACGTGGCGGCCGGCAAGTCCCTGCTGGACCCCGCGGCCACCGCCCGCGTGCTGGAGCGACTGCGCGAGGGCAAGGACGGCAAGGGCGACGACCGGCTGGCGGGCCTGACCGACCAGGAACGCAAGATCCTCGACCTGATCGGCGAGGGGCTCACGAACCGGGTGATCGGCGAGCGGCTGCACCTCGCCGAGAAGACCATCAAGAACTACGTCTCCAGCCTGCTGTCCAAGCTGGGCATGGAGCGGCGCTCGCAGGCCGCGGCGTACGTGGCGAGGCTCCAGGCCGAGAAGCGCTGAACGGTCCGGGCAGGGACTTTGGTCCCGGACCGCCGGGGGCGGCGGACCCTTACACGGCTCCTACGCGTCGCGGAGAGTGGGACGCATGCTTTCCTCCCGCCCCTCCGACACCGGAACCGCGACGGGCTCCGGGCCCTCCGACGCCGGAACCGCGGCAGGCTCCGGGCCCTCCGGCCCCCCGGCCTCCTCCGTCGCGGAGAAGCTCCGCGCGATCGAGCTGCTCGGCAGCGTCCGCTACGGCCGGCTGGCCATGAGCATGCGGGCCCTGCCCTTCCTGGCCGTGGCCCGGCACCTGGTGGTCGAGGGCGGCGTGATTCTGCGGATGCACCGGGGCCTCGGCTTCCACGAGTCCTGCGACGGAAGCGTCGTCGCCTACGGGGCGGACAACTTCAACTCCCCCGCACCCGTCGGCGGGGAAGACCTCTGGTCGGTGCAGTTCACCGGCCCCGCCGAGCTCGTGCACCCGGCCCCCGAGCAGCGCGAACGCTTCGGGACCGGCCCGTCCGCGGTGAACGGCGAACACTTCGATCCGGTCTACCTCCGGCTCGACCCCCGCCTCTCCCATATGCACACTCTGGCCTTCGACGCAAGTACGTAAGCCCGGACACGTAGCGTCACCTAACATGTGGCGAGTGCTGCGCTCATCTGTGACCCTCCCGCCTGTCCCTCCGGTCGGCGAGGTCCTGCGCCGCTACCCGGACGCCGGTGAGCCCCTCGCCTGCGAACCGCTCAGCAAGGGCCTGCTCAACCACGGCTACCGCGTCTCCACCACTCGGGGCTCGTACTTCCTCAAGCACCACCTCGACAAGCACCACCTCGACGACGCCAGCGGCGATCACGCCACGATCGTCCGGCAGCACAGGGCGACCCAGCAGCTGCACTCCCTCGGCGTGCCGGTGGCCCCGCCCCTCGCGGACACACACGGTGACACGGTCACGGTGATCGACGGCGAGCGCTACGCCCTGCACCGCTGGGTGGACGGCCTCCACCGTGACGGCGCCCAGCTGACGACAGCCCAGTCACGCCGGCTCGGGTCGCTCCTCGGAGCCGTACACATGGGGCTGGAGCAGGTCATGGAGGCGGACCCGCCGCCTTCCGTACGGGGGCAGAGCACGAGCCCCGACCCCGCCGACACCTTCACGCTGATCGACGAGCTGCTGACGGCCGCGCGGCGCCCGGGTCCCCGGGACGCCTTCGACGAGCTCGCCGTACACCGTCTCGTCGAACGCCGCGCCCTGCTGGAGCAGCACGCGCACCGCCGGCCGCCCACGCCCGAGGGTTCCGCAAAGGGGTGGGTGCACGGTGACTTCCACCCGCTGAACCTGCTCTACCGGGGCGCCGACCCCGTGGCGATCGTGGACTGGGACCGGCTCGGCGTGCAGCCGCGCGCCGAGGAGGCCGTGCGCGCCGCGGCGATCTTCTTCGTCCGGCCGGACGGGGAGCTGGCGCTGGAGAAGGTGCGGGCTTACGCCCGCGCGTACCGGCGGTCGGCGGGCGCCGGGGCGGCCGAGCTGGCGGCCGCGGTGCACCGGGTGTGGTGGGAGCGCCTCAACGACTTCTGGATACTGCGCTGGCGCTACCGCCTACACGACCGCAGGGCCGACCCGCAGTTCCCTGCGGTGTCGGCCCTGGCGGTGTGGTGGACGCGCGAGTACGAGGCGGTCGGGGAGGCCTTCACGGGGTGAAGGGCGCGTCACCGCCCGGTGACGCCTGCCTCACTCTCCCGTGGTGCCCGTGCCCGCGGCGGCACCCGCCGCGGTACCGGCCGCGGTCCCTGTCGTGGTGCCCTCCGTCGTCGTACCCGCGTCATCGCCGGTGCCGCCGTCCTCGGTGCCGCCGTCGGCGGCACCACCGTCGTCACCGGTGCCGCCGTCCGTCGTGGTGCTGCCGCCGTCGCTCGGAGCCGGTGTCGTGGGCGTCTCCGTCGGCTCCTTGGTCGGCTTCGTCGGTTCGTTCGTCGGGGTCCACGTCGGTTCCTCCGTGGGCCACGTCTGACCGCCCGTGGAGCTGTCCGGCTCCTCGGTCTCCTCCGTCTCCTCGTCCGTGGGCTCCGCCGAGGACGGGGTCGACGAGGGGGAGACCGAGGTGGAGGGCGAGACCGGCGTCTTCTTCTTGCCGCCGTCGTCGTTCGCCGCCTGGAGGGCGAAAGCGACACCCGCGCCGATCGCGATCAGCGCGAGCAGGACGAACAGCCACATCTTGCCGCGGCCGCCGCCGCTGTTGTGACGGCCGCCCGCGTACGCACCGTCGTCCGGGTTCATGGGCGGCAGGATCGGGCCCTGCGACGTGTCCCCGTGCATGGGGTGCCCCATGGCCGTCGTGCCGCCGCCCATGCCCATCGCCGCGGTGTGGCCGGCGTCGTGCGCGCTGACCGGACCGGTGTTCCACGTGCCCGTGTGCCCGCCCTGGACCTGGAGCATCTGCAGGCTGTACTGGACGAGGCCGCGCATCTCCTCGGCGCTCTGGAACCGGTCGTCCGGGTCCTTCGCCAGGGAGCGCATGACGAGCCCGTCCAGCTCCGGGGGGACGGATCCGGCCGTCTGGGAGGGCGGGACCGGCATGTCCTGGACGTGCTGGTAGACCACCGAGAGCGGGGTCTCACCCGTGAACGGGGGCCGCAGTGCGAGCAGTTCGTAGAGCAGGCAGCCGGTGGCGTACAGGTCGGAGCGGTGGTCGACCGCCTTGCCGAGCGCCTGCTCGGGGGAGAGGTACTGCGGCGTGCCCATGACCATGCCGGTCTGGGTCATCGTCGACTGGGCGCCGTGCAGCGCGCGGGCGATGCCGAAGTCCATCACCTTGACCGCGCCGGAGTGCGTGATGATCACGTTCGCCGGCTTGATGTCACGGTGCACGATGCCGTGCTGGTGGGAGTAGGCCAGGGCCTCCAGGACGCCCGAGACGATGATCAGCGCCTGCTCGGGCGGCGGTGCCTCCGCCTCGAGCAGCAGGTCGCGGATGGTGTTGCCCTCGACGAGCTCCATCACGATGTACGGGACGGTCGACCCGCCCACGACGTCCTCACCGGAGTCGTACACGGCGACGATCGCATGGTGGTTCAGCCCCGCCACCGACTGCGCCTCACGCGTGAAGCGGGCCTTGGAGACCGGATCCTCGGCGAGGTCGGAACGGAGCAGCTTCACCGCCACCGTGCGTCCCAGACGGACGTCCTCCGCGGCATAGACCTCGGCCATGCCGCCGCGGCCGAGCCGGTGGGTCATGCGGTAACGGCCGTCCCCGACCACACCGCCGACACCCCAGGAGTCGGTGCCATCCGAAACTCCGCCGCCGTTTGCTTCGGATTCGGGTGCCATCAGTCCTCGCCGTCGTATCTGTCCGCGCGTCCGCGGGTTCTCACGGTGCCTTGCTGCATTGCCACGTCACGCTACAGGCTCTGCCCGACACACCGGTTTTCAGAGTGACGGGCCATCCAATCGGCTCGCGCGCCGTCCGCGCAAATTCGGTGCGCTTCCTGTAACGCTTCCGAGACGCTTCTTGTGCGTAGGGTCACGGAACGGGCACCCGGCTTGACGTGTCGTACCCCTCGGGCAGACTTGGCCCGTCACAGGGATGATCGCGTCTGTCGGGCGCCGAGGGGGATGCAAGTCATGAGCCACGACGGCGCACAGGGGCGCTACGCGGGCGGTTCCGTGGCCGGCGGCCGCTACCAGCTGCGCGACCTGCTCGGCGAGGGCGGCATGGCGTCCGTCTACCTCGCGTACGACTCAGCCCTCGACCGCCAGGTCGCCATCAAGACACTGCACACGGAGCTGGGACGCGAGCAGTCCTTCCGCGAGCGCTTCCGGCGCGAGGCGCAGGCCGTCGCCAAGCTGCAGCACACCAACATCGTCTCGGTGTTCGACACGGGCGAGGACGAGCTCGGCGGCGCACTGATGCCGTACATCGTCATGGAGTACGTCGAGGGGCAGCCGCTCGGCTCCGTGCTCCAGTCGGACATCCAGCAGTACGGCGCGATGCCGGCCGACAAGGCGCTCAAGGTCACGGCCGACGTGCTCGCCGCCCTGGAGACCAGCCACGAGATGGGCCTGGTCCACCGCGACATCAAGCCCGGCAACGTGATGATGACCAAGCGCGGCGTCGTCAAGGTCATGGACTTCGGCATCGCCCGGGCCATGCAGTCGGGCGTCACCTCGATGACCCAGACCGGCATGGTCGTCGGCACGCCGCAGTACCTCTCCCCCGAGCAGGCGCTCGGCCGCGGCGTCGACGCGCGCTCCGACCTGTATTCGGTCGGCATCATGCTCTTCCAGCTGCTCACGGGACGCATCCCGTTCGACGCGGACTCGCCCCTGGCCATCGCGTACGCGCACGTGCAGGAGGAGCCGGTCGCCCCTTCGAGCATCAACCGGTCGATCACACCCGCGATGGACGCCCTCGTCGCCCGCGCCCTGAAAAAGAACCCGAACGAGCGCTTCCCGAGCGCGGCGGCCATGCAGGACGAGATCGCGCGCGTGCTGAACGCGAGCGGCCCCGCCGGCGCCCCGGTGATCATCGGCGGGGGCTCCCCGGCGAACAGCGGCTCCGGCGTCGGCTCGGCGGTCTTCCCGCCCGTCGACCAGGCGGCCCCGGCACCGCACAGCGTGCAGACGCCGTATCAGCCCCACCTCCACCAGCAGCACCAGCCGGGTCCGTACGGCGCGCCGACCCCCGCTCCCACGCCGGGTTACGGCTACCCGCAGGCGGCCCAGCCGTACGGGACGCCGGGGCAGCACCTGGGGAACCAGACACCGCCGCCGTACACGATGGCGCCGCACACGGCGCCGGGCTCAGGCGGCAGCGGCGGATCCAGGCGGAACATGCCGGTCGTCGTGGGGTCGATCGTGGTCGCCCTGGTCGCGATCGGCGGGCTCGTCGCCTTCCTGAACATGAACGACGACCCGGAGAACGGCAAGGGTGGCGACCCGAGCTCCAGCGAGTCCACCGTGGCCGGCGAGCACAAGCCTCCGGAGCGGAACCGGACGATGGACGAGGAGGACTGCACCGACGCCACGGAGGACACGGACGACCCGGCGAAGGTCCAGGCGCCCAACTTCGTCTACAAGGACATCAACTCGGCGAAGTCCTGCGCCGCAGCGGCGGGCTGGACGGTCAAGGTCATCGAGGTGGAGGGCAACACCTACGCCGAGGACCAGGTCATCGACCAGTTCCCGACCCCGGGCACGGCCGTGGCGGAGCGGGGAGCCCACTTCGAGCTGCGGATCGCGACGGGCGACCCGGCCTGACCTGCTGACCCAAGGCCCGACCTGCCGACCGGCCCGACCTGCCGACCTGTCTGACCTGCTGCCCCGGCTGATCTGCTGACGCGGCTGATCTGCCGACCGGCCCGCCGGGGCTGATCTCCCCGCGCGGTCGGTGCGCGGCGTGCGGACGCACTCGGGATGCCGGACATATCCGGGCGTGTGACGCTGATCCCATGCCTCCAGGACTCCCGGCTTCACGGTGCGTGGTCTGTCTGGTGACGGCAGTCGGGATGGCACTCGGCCCCGGCGCCTGGGCGAACGCGGACGGCGGAACCGTGGCGTCCGTACACCCCGGGCAGCTGGCACCCGCGAAGCCTCCGGGCAGCCCTTCCCCCGCCGCGAGTCCCTCCGCCGAGGAGTCGGCCCTGGCGGGGCGGCAGGCCGGGGAGGGGCGGGCACGGCCGGGACGCCCGCTCTCGCCTCTCGAAGCCGCGAGCTCCGAAGCCGCGGCGGACGAGGTGCCGCCGGACCCGGACCCCGTGGAGGTGCCCGCGTTCACACCTCCGCCCGGCGCGTTCCCCGAGCCGGGCGAGACCCCGCGGCAGCGGCAGGCACTGGACGAACCCGCCGCACGTCGGGTGCGGGATGTGTCGCTGGGCAGCGGAATCGCCCTGGTCGGCATGGGACTGGCGTTCCTGGCGCTCCGCATGCGCCGCGCGAGCTGAGGCCGCCGGCCGACCGCCGCCCGGAGTACTCCGCACGCCCCGCCGCACGCTCGGGATCCGCATGATCCTTCGGCGGGGCGCCGTGAAGCGCTTGAGCCTGCATACGGAGGCCTGCGGGAGCGTCTGATCCTGCGCACACGCCTGCGAACGCCGAGCAGCAGGCGAAGCCGACTGTGTTCGCGCAGGTCGGGCCCGGGTGTACCTCAGTCGCCCGGCGGCCCGGTCGAGCGACGGAATCCTGGTCCTGCTGATCGGCCTGCTGATCATCGCCTGTTCGCGGGCGGGGTGACTGTGGGCACCGTTGCGATCACCACCGACCGGCGGCGGCCCTGCGGCTGTTCGGCCTGTGGGAGGCGAAGGCCGCCGGAGCGGGCGCAGCCCATGGGTTCCTGCCGTCATGCGGGAGCAGTTCATGGGCTCCGCACACGCCCATCGTCCTGCCGTGGGAGGCACCCCGGGCTGCCGGCCATGCTTCGTGCCGGTGGTGGCGGGGCTGCTGACCGCGGCGTTCACCGGGGTCGCGGACGGCTCCGGCACGGCGCGCCGGGTGGCAGCGTCCGCTGACCGGACGTGCCGGTGCCTCCGAAGACGTGCCGATGCCTCCGGAGAAGGGTGATCAACCCTTTCCGGGGGCACCACCATGTGGTGACGTCCGTGTGCGAGACAATGGCGTCATGGAGATGCCGAGGAATGAACGGTCGCAGGAGCACCCCCAAGTCCTCGTGGTGGGGCAGGACGGAATGGCCATCGGCGGTGGTGGCGGTGACGACGAGTCGCGCGAGGTCCCGGTGACGGAGATGGTCGAACAGCCCGCGAAGGTCATGCGCATCGGCAGCATGATCAAGCAGCTTCTGGAGGAGGTCAGGGCGGCTCCTCTCGACGAGGCGAGCCGGGTCAGGCTGAAGGAGATCCACGCGAGCTCGGTGAAGGAGCTCGAGGACGGTCTGGCACCGGAGCTCGTCGAGGAGCTGGAGCGGCTCTCCTTGCCGTTCACCGAGGAGTCCGTCCCCTCCGAAGCCGAGCTGCGGATCGCGCAGGCCCAGCTGGTCGGATGGCTGGAGGGCCTCTTCCACGGCATTCAGACGGCGCTGTTCGCCCAGCAGATGGCGGCCCGTGCGCAGCTCGAGTCCATGCGCCGCGCCCTTCCCCCGGGCGTCGGCCACGAGGACGAGGAGGGCGGCGCCGATCCGCACGGACCGGCGCGCTCGGGCCCGTATCTGTAGGCCTCAGCTCCCGACTCCCACCGACCGCGGTACGCACCGGGGCCCGGCACACGCTCTGTGTGCCGGGCCCCGGCGTCTGCCCGTGGGAGCTGGTGCGGCGCCTGCCGTGAGGGTTACGTGGCGCCTGCCTGCCGTGAGGGTTACGTGGCGCCTGCTTGCCGTGAGGGTTACGTGGCGCCTGCTTGCCGAGGCGCCACGCGGGTCGCCCCAGGTCACTCACTCGCGGATGTCCCGCTCGCGGGTCCCTCGCTCGCTGGTCCGTCCCTCACGTCGCCCGCTCGTGTCAGGCCTGCTTGTGTCCACACCGGCTCCTGTCAGGCCTGCTCGTGTCCACGCCCGCTCGTGTCGCGCGAGTTCACCTCAGGCCTTCGGGGCGGCCAGGAGGATCTTGCCGATGTGGCTGCTGGACTCCATCAGCCGCTGAGCCTCCGCCGCCTCCGCCATGGGCATCGTGCGGTCCACGACCGGGCGGACGACGCCGTCGGCGAGCAGCGGCCACACGTGCTCGCGTACCGCGGCGATGATCGCGGCCTTCTCCGCGAGCGGCCGCGCGCGGAGCGACGTCGCCGTGACAGCGGCTCGCTTGCTCAGCAGAGCGCCCAGGTTCAGCTCGCCCTTGGCACCGCCCTGGAGCCCGATGATGGCGAGACGGCCGTTCACCGCCAGCGCGCGTACGTTCCGGTCCAGATACTTCGCGCCGACGATGTCGAGGATCACGTCCGCTCCGGCACCGTCCGTCGCCTTGCGCACCTCCTCGACGAAATCCTGCTCGCGGTAGTCGATGAGGATGTCGGCGCCGAGTTCCTGGCAGCGCGCCAGCTTCTCGGGGCCTCCCGCCGTCACCGCGACCCGCGCGCCGACGGCCTTGGCGAGCTGGATGGCCATCGTGCCGATGCCGCTGGACCCGCCGTGGACCAGGAGGGTCTCGCCGGGGCGCAGGTGGGCCACCATGAAGACGTTGGACCAGACCGTCGCCGTCACTTCGGGCAGCGCAGCGGCCTGCGTGAGGTCCACGCCGTCGGGCACGGGCAGCAGCTGGCCGACCGGGACGGCGACCTTCTCCGCGTATCCGCCGCCCGCGAGGAGCCCGCAGACCTCGTCGCCCACGGACCATCCGGTCACCCCGGGGCCGAGCGCCGCGATGCGGCCCGAACACTCCAGGCCGGGGTAGGGGGAGGCGCCGGGCGGAGGGTTGTAGAAGCCCTGCCGTTGCAGGACATCGGCACGATTGACCGCGCTGGACACGACCTCGACGAGGACTTCGCCCTCGCCTGGTACGGGATCGGGGACCTCGGCCCATACGAGCGCTTCGGGGCCGCCGGGTTCGGGGATCGTGATCGCATACATGGCCGCGAGGCTACTCCGTGCAGAGTCCCGGACGGGGGCGGACCTGCATGCGTCGCGCCCCGGTCCGGTTCCTAGGAGCGCTGGTTGGGCTGTTGCGGATGGCTCAACGGTGAGACGTGGAGCGGAGAAGCCCGCACAATCGTGATCACCCGGTCCGTCAGCTGCAGGGGGCTGGCTGCCGGATCGTCGTAACCGATCAGCCGATGACCGCGCAGGACGCTGACCACCAGGTCGTCGGTCTCCCGGACGTTCTTGCCCACCTCGGCCTTTATCACCGGCCGTTCGACGAGATCGAGGCCGCTGCCCTGCTGGATGAGGTCCTCCATCACCGTGCCCGCACTGGGGCTGAGGACGGAGAGACCCAGCAGACGGCCCGCCGCACTCGCGCTGGTGATCACCGCATCGGCGCCGGACTGCCGCAGCAGCGGCGCGTTCTCCTCCTCGCGCACGGCAGCGACGATCTTCGCCCCCCGATTGAGCTGTCGCGCGGTCAGGGCGACCAGCACGGCGGTGTCGTCCCGCTGTGTGGCGATGATGATCTGACGGGCCTTCTGCACCTCGGCGCGCAGCAGCACGTCACTGCGTGTCGCGTCCCCCAGCACGCCCACGAAACCCTCGGCGTTGGCCGCCTCGATCACCTTGCCGGCCGGGTCGACGATGACGATCTGGTCCTTTTTCAGACCGGTGGCGCAGAGTGTCTGGATCGCAGAGCGGCCCTTCGTGCCGAAGCCGACGACAACGGTGTGTTCACGCAAGTTGCTTCTCCAACGATTCAGCCGGAAGTCCTCCCGGGTCCGTTCCGTCAGGACCTCGAGGGTGGTGCCGACCAGGATGATCAGGAAGAGCACGCGCAACGGCGTCACCAGCACCACGTTGACGAGCCGCGCCGGGTCGCTGTACGGGACGATGTCACCGTAACCGGTGGTCGACAGCGTCACCGTCGCGTAGTAGACCGCGTCGAGGAAGTCGACCTTGTTGTCGGCGTTGTCGTGGTATCCGCCCCGGTCGGCCCAGACGATGAAGACCGTGGTGGCCAGCACCGTGAGAGCCATCGCCAGGCGCTTGGCCACCTGGCGCAGCGGCCGGTCGACCACACGCCGGGGCAGGAGCACCCGGGTCGGAACGACGTGCTCGTCTGCGCGCCTGGCCATTGCGTCGTGGCCGGGAAGTTTCACGTGAAACACCCTTCTGTCCACGGCGACGCCGAGGCCCACGGTAGATCGAGGATCTCCACCTCGGTGCCGGACCGTACCCCGCCGGGCGGCACCACGGCCAGCCCGTCCGCGGCAGCGATGCCCCGGAGCATCGCGGGCCCGTTGTAGTGGAGGGGTACAACGCTGTCGTCGCGGTGGACCACGGGGATCAGCCGGGTGTCATACGGATGTCCATGCACCTCTTCATGGACCGGCGCGCGATAGCGGTCCTGAGCGTGCCTGCCGGCGATTCCCCGGATCAGAGGTTCCGCGAGCGTCAGCAGCCCGGACACCGCGGCAAGCGGGTTCCCCGGCAGGCCCACCAGGAGGGGGCCGCCCTCGGGGAGCCGCGCCAGCAACATGGGATGGCCGGGACGTACGGCGACCCCGTCGACCAGCAGCTCGGCACCGATCTCGGCCAGGACCGGATGAACATGGTCCACCGGCCCGGCAGCCGTCCCGCCCGTGGTGAGGATCAGATCGGCATCGGAGGAGGCGAGAGCCCGGCGGAGCGCCTCGGCGTCGTCGCCGAGCCGCCTGGGTTCCGCGACATCCGCGCCCAGAGCGCGGATCCAGGGGGCCATCATGGGGCCGAGCGCGTCACGGATCAGCCCGTCACGTGGCAGCCCTGACGTGAGCAGTTCGTCACCGAGGACGAGGACGTCGACGCGCGGCCTGGGTACGGCGACGAGGGCGTCGTACCCGGCGGCAGCGGCCAGACCGAGAACAGGCGGGGTCACCACGGTTCCGACGGGCAGGAGCTCGTCGCCGGACCGGCACTCCTGGCCGCGGGGCCGGATGTCCTGGCCCGGGACGACCTCACGTGTGGGGTGCAGCAGCCGCTTTGCCTCGTCGTGGTGGGCGTGCTCGCTGCGGATCACGGCGGTGGCGTCCGCCGGAAGGCGTGCACCGGTGGCGATCCGCACGGCGTGCCCGTCGGGGAGCGGCTCCGTGGATCCGCGTCCGGCGAGCAGCCCTTCCCCCTCCCGTACGGTCCAGGGCCCCGGGCCCGCGACGACCCAGCCGTCCATGGCCGAAGTGTCGAACGACGGCAGATCGGTGAGCGCGAGCACGGCCTCGGCCAGTACGTGCCCGAGAGCCCGGTCCAGGGGAAGCCGGTGTGACGCCAGGGGCGCGGTATGCCCGAGGCGCTCCGCCAGGGCGCGCGCCCCTACCCAGGCGGTGGCCGCGGCGCGATGGACGTGCGGCGCTTCCGGGGAGCCGTGGCCCGACGGGGCTCCGTGACGTCCGGGCGGTCCGGAGACAGGCGAGCCCGGCGCCAGGGAACCCGAGGCACTGGAGCCCGGGGCGCCAAAGCCCGGTGCGGGGGAGCCCGAAGGCGGACTGGTGGGCAGGCCTGTCCTCGTCGGCACCGACGGGGAGTCCGGGGCTCTCCCACCGGAACGGTCCGCCGGAGCCGTATCACCGGACCGGTCCCCAGAGGTGTCGGCGGCGTACGGCCGGTGTCCGACGATCGCCAGGGCCTGCTCGACTGCCCGCTCCTCCTCGGCCGCCCGCGCCTCCTCGGCCGTGCGCGCCTCGCCTCCGTGCGCGGTCATGGCGTTCCGGGCCCGCTGCCCGCCTGCGTTTCCTCCTCCCACCGGAGCGCGAGGGCAGTCGCCTTGCGGGAAGCTTCCGCGACCGCTTCGGCAGCCTCCTCCGCACTCTTGCCACTGCTTGCCATCGCTGCCGCGTACCCCACGAGGAAGGTGGTCAGCGGGGCGGCGGGGCGTGCGACGCCGTGGGCGGCATCGCGGGCGAGATCGAGCAGAACGCCGGTGTCGACGTCGAGTTCGATGCCCAGTTCGTTCTTGACTGCGGTGATCCATTCGTCCAGCACGGTCCCATGCTCCCTGATCCGCGCCCTGGCGGCAGCAATGTCTTCCCAGGTGTCGCAGTCGAACGAGGCGAGAGGTCCGGCCGGGACCCTGGTCAGATCGAGCTCGGCCGTCAGCAACCGAAGCGGAAGGCCGGCGAGGCTGCCGTGTTCGGTGGCGAGAAGCGCGAGCTCACGACGGAGCGGCTCGCCCCGGTACACCGCGACCAGCGGCTGGTCCCGGCCGTCCCCGTCGGTGCACAGGGCCCCTTCACACGTTCCCGTCCGCGCCGCGGCCAACAGGGAGCGCACGGTCCCCTCCTCCAGGAACGGGAGATCCGCGGAGAGCACCAGGACGCTCTCCGCCTCCGTGTGCCGTACGCCGGCACCGAGCGCGGCCAACGGGCCGCCACCCTCCGGCACTTCACGCGTCCAGGTGACCGGACGCACGGTGGGCCTGCGCCCGCCCACCACCACGGTGGATCGGGCTCCGGCACATACGGCGAGAACCCGGTCGAGCAGCGCACGGCCGCCCACACGGAGCCCTGGTTTGTCGGCTCCCCCGAGGCGCTTCGCGGCCCCGCCGGCAAGGACGATGGCGTCATACGCGGTCATGCCCCCGAGTATGCGGGCAGCCCGCCCACGACGGTCCTCCGAGGGACCGAACTCACAAGGAGCCCGGGCAGGGCCGCCCACGGGCCGGTACCGCTACAGCGTGCGCAGCAGCACCGCCGGCTGTTCCACGCAGTCCGCGACGTACCGCAGGAAGCCGCCCGCCGTGCCTCCGTCACAGACCCGGTGGTCGAAGGTGAGAGAGAGCTGCACGACCTGGCGGACCGCCAGCTCGCCCTCGTGCACCCAGGGCTTGGGCACGATGCGGCCGACGCCGAGCATGGCCGCCTCGGGGTGGTTGAGGATGGGCGTCGAACCGTCGACGCCGAACACGCCGTAGTTGTTCAGCGTGAACGTCCCTCCGGTGAGCTGCGCCGGGGTCAGCTTGCCGTCCCGGGCCGCTTCGGTCAGCCGGCTGATCTCCGCACCGATCGACTCCACGTTCCGCGTGTGCGCGTCCCGCACGACCGGAACGACCAGGCCACGCTCCGTCTGGGCGGCGAATCCCAGATGGACCCCGGACAGCCTCACGATCTCCCCGGCTTCCGTATCCACCGTCGAGTTGAGCTCGGGGAACCGTGCCAGGGCCGCTGTGCAGATGCGGGCCAGCAGAGCGAGCACCGAGACCTTGGGCCCAGCGGCGGGGCCACCGGCACCGTTCATGGCGGCCCGTGTCGCCATCAGCTCAGTGGCATCGGCGTCGACCCAGCACGTGGCGTCGGGAATCTCCCGCCGGCTCCGCGACAGCTTCTCGGCGACCGCCCCCCGGACCCCGCGCAGCGCAATGCGCTCGCCCGGTGTCTCCGGCCCCGGGCGGGCCGCCGGTTCCGTGCCGACGGCGCGGTCCTCGTCCACTGTCTTGATCGCGGACTCCACATCGGTACGCAGGATCAGCCCGTCACGCCCCGTACCGGCGACCTTCCGGAGATCGAGGCCGTGCTGCCGCGCCAGCTTGCGGACCAGAGGGGAGACGACAGCGACAGGGCCGAGCGGATCCGGTGAGGCCGTGGCCGTGCCTGCCGCCGGGACCGGGGATGCGGGTGTCGATGTGACCGGGGCCGAAGCCCGGTCGGGCCTGACCCTGCGCCTCCGGGCGGCCGGTGCCGCCGTCCCGTAGCCGACCAGCACGTTGCCCGAGGCCCCGCTCTCGGCACCGGCGGCCTCGACGGAGGACCCGAGCCCGGCCACCGGCTCCACCGACCCGACCGCCACCGTCAGCAGCGGTGCGCCGACCGGGAGTTCCGCGCCCTCCTCGCCGAATCGCGCGGTCACCACACCCCCGTAGGGGCAGGGGACCTCCACCATGGCCTTGGCCGTCTCGACCTCGACGACCGGCTGGTCGATGGCGACGACGTCGCCGACCTCCACCAGCCAGCGCACGATCTCTGCCTCGGTCAGGCCTTCACCCAGGTCCGGCAGCTTGAATTCGAGCACCTGCGCCATCAGCTCCCGGCCTCCCACTGAAGACGGGCGACCGCGTCGAGCACGCGGTCCACGCCCGGCAGATGGTGCCGCTCCTGCATCGGCGGCGGATAAGGAATGTCGAACCCGGCGACGCGTAGTACCGGCGCCTCCAGATGATGGAAGCACCGCTCGGTGACCCGCGCCGCGATCTCGCCGCCCGGGCCGCCGAAACCGGACGACTCGTGGACGACCACCGCCCGTCCCGTACGCCGGACCGACGCGGCGACGGTCTCGTCGTCGAAGGGCACCAGCGAGCGCAGGTCGACCACCTCGAGGTCCCACCCCTCGGCCGTGGCCGCCTCGGCGGCCTCCAGACACACCGGGAGGGACGGCCCGTAGGTGATCAGGGTCGCGCTCCGCCCGGGGCGCCGGACCACGGCCTTCCCGATCGGGTCGACCGGCGCGGGCGCGTCCGGCGACCAGTCGGCCTTGGACCAGTAGAGCCTCTTCGGTTCCAGGAAGACCACGGGATCGTCGGAGGCGATCGACTCCCTCAGCAGGCCGTACGCGTCCTCGACCGTGGCCGGCATGACGACGTGCAGGCCGGGGGTGGCCATGTAGTACGCCTCCGAGGAGTCGCTGTGGTGCTCCACGCCTCCGATCCCCCCGCCGTACGGCACCCGCACCGTGATCGGCAGCGGCATGGCACCCGCCGTCCGGTTCCGCATCTTGGCGACATGACTGATCAGCTGCTCGAACGCCGGATACGCGAAGGCGTCGAACTGCATCTCCACGACGGGCCGCAGGCCGTACATCGCCATGCCCACGGCCGCGCCGAGGATTCCCGCCTCGGCCAACGGGGTGTCCGTGCAGCGGTCGTCGCCGAACTCCTTCGCCAGGCCGTCGGTGACTCGGAAGACGCCGCCGAGTGTGCCCACGTCCTCACCGAGGACGTGCACCGTCGGATCGGCCGCCATCGAGTCGCGCAGCGCCCTCCCGAGGGCCTGTGCCATCGTGGCCGGCCTGGCCCTGACGGCCTGTACCCCGGCTGTCGCGGCGGCGGTGCTCATCGCCCCTCCTCCACGCCGTTCTCGTCGCCGTGCTCGGCGTCCAGCTCGCCCTGCAGCTGCGCGGCCTGCTCCCGCAGCTGTCCGGTCTGCTCCTCGTAGACGTGGGCGAACAGATCCATCGGGTCGAGCACCGGATCCGCGTTCATCTGCTCCCGCAGTCCCTCGGCCATCCGCTCCGCCGCCTCCCGCACCGTCCCGATGCCGTCCTCGTCCAGCAGCCCCCGCCCGGTCAGCTCCCGCTCGAGCAGCCGGATCGGGTCGTGCGCACGCCATGCCTCCACCTCGCTGTCGACGCGGTAGCGGGTGGCATCGTCGGCGTTCGTATGGGCTTCCATGCGGTACGTGACGGCCTCCACCAGCGTCGGGCCCTCGCCGCGCCTGGCACGCGCCACCGCCTCGCTCAGCACCTGGTGCACCGCGGCCGCGTCGTTGCCGTCGACCAGCCGGCCCGGCATCCCGTACCCCACAGCCTTGTGGGCGAGGGAGGGCGCCGCCGTCTGCTTGGCCAGCGGCACGGAGATCGCGAAGCCGTTGTTCTGCACGAGGAAGACGACCGGGGCGCGCCAGACGGCCGCGAAGTTCATCGCCTCGTGGAAATCGCCCTCGCTCGTCCCTCCGTCGCCGACCATCGCGAGCGCCACCACGTCGTCGCCCTTGAGGCGCGCCGCGTGCGCCAGCCCCACCGCGTGCGGCAACTGGGTGGCCAGCGGGGTGCACAGCGGCGCGATCCGGTGTGCGCGCGGGTCGTACCCGGTGTGCCGGTCCCCGCGCAGCAGCGTCAGCGCCTCGACCGGGTCCAGGCCACGCGCCACAGCGGCGAGGGTGTCGCGATAGCTGGGAAAGAGCCAGTCACGGTCCTCCAGCACCAGCGCCGCCGCGATCTCGCACGCCTCCTGGCCGGTGCTCGACGGGTACACCGCGAGCCGGCCCTGCTTGGTCAGCGCGGTGGCCTGCGCGTTGTACCGGCGGCCGCGCACCAGCTCGGCGTAGAGCCTCAGCAGCAGCTCGGGATCGGCGCCGGCCGCGGCGTCCGTACCGAGCACGCGGAACGGCTCGGGGTCCGGGAGCAGCGGCGCGGGATCGGTGAGCGGCTTCCAGGCCGGGGGCGGCGTGGGCCGATAGGCGGCTGCGCCGGGCAGCTCCTGGACCGTCATGACAAGCACCTCCTGGCATCGAGATATATCGAGGGATGTCGAAATCTGCAGGAATGTCGGGGCGTGAGCAGGTCAGCGGTGTGGGCCGCCTCACCTACCGATTGTTCGGTCGCGGGCGCAATTTGGCTACAGGCGCCTTCAGCCTGTGGACAAACGGTTCTCCACAGCCTGGGATAGGGACAGGTCGTCCACAACAGGGAGGCGCGGGCAGATGGCAGCTGAACAAATGGCCGACGGAGCCGGGGACCCGGGCCGCACGCCGCCCGCACGGCCGCTGGACTCCACGGACCGAGCCATTCTGCGCATCCTCCAGACGGACGGCCGCGCCTCGATACGGGCCGTCGCCGAACGCGTCCACGTCTCGCGGGCCAACGCGTACGCCCGTATCAACAGGCTCGTCGAGGACGGTGTGATCCGGGGCTTCAGCGCACGCGTGAACCACGAGCGCGCCGGGGAGGGCGCCTCCGCCTACATCACGCTCAAGATCGTTCAGAACTCCTGGCGGACCGTGCGGGAGCAGCTCCAGGCGCTCCCGGGCGCCACCCACATCGCGCTGGTCAGCGGCGACTTCGACGTCCTGCTCCTGGTGCACACCCCGGACAACCAGGCCCTGCGCGAGCTGGTCCTGACCAGGATCCAGGCCATACCAGAGGTGCTGTCGACCCGCACCCTGCTGGTGTTCGAGGAGACCGACCTGGGCCCGCGCGCCGACCGCCCGGCCGAGCTCGCCTAGGGCCTTCCGTCCCGGGTCAGCCGGCCCGCATGCCCTCGAAGGCGAGCTGGACGACCGTGTCGGCCAGCTGCTCGGCCTCCGCGGAGCCTCCCGGCTGCGGCCGGTACCACTCGACCAGCGAGTTCACCATGCCGAAGAGGAGCCGGGTGGCCAGGCGTATGTCCACGTCGGCACGCAGGTCACCCTCCGCCACCGCCGCCTTGAGGAGTTCGGAGACGCGCTGGTCGAACTCGCGCCGCCGCTCCAGCGCCCAGCGCTCCGTCGTCGTGTTGCCGCGCACGCGCAGCAGCAGGGTGACGTAGGGCAATTCGCTCAGCAGCACCTCGACGGTGCGTCGCGTGACGTACTCGACCCGGGCGATCGCCCGCCCCTGTATCGCCCCCGTCTCGTCGAGGATCCCGAAGAGTCCGTCGAGCGCACGGCTCACCGCACGGCGCAGGAGCTCCTCCTTGCCCGCCACGTGGTGGTAGATGGACGACTTGGAGATGCCCGCCGCCTTGGAGAGGTGCTCCATGGACGTGCCGTCGTAACCGCGCTCGTTGAAGACACGGACGGCAACGGTCAGGAGTGTCTCCGGGGTGTACGTGTCCCGCTTGGCCGTGGTCATGAACGCGATCCTCCCCCATGAGTTGTCCACAGGTCTCCCGGGCCCCCTTGTCCCGACCGATCGTTCGGTTACTCTAACTCCGTCCGCACATCCCTGCCCGGCTCGACGAGGAGTTGGTCCGTCATGGCCGCCGAGCTTTCCCCCGAGAAGCTGTCCGAGATCCACCGACCGACGCTCGACCAGGCCCTCGACGCGATCCGTACGCGCGCCTACTGGTCCCCGCACCCCGAGCACCCGAAGGCGTACGGCGAGGGAGGCCTCCCCGGCAGCCTCGGCGCCGCCGAGGGCAAGGCCGCGTTCGACGCCGTGCTCGGCACCCGGCTGGATCTCGGTCAGCCCGGTACCGACGGCTGGACCGGCGGCGAGGTATCGCCGTACGGGCCGGAGCTCGGCGTCGAGTATCCGCACGCCGACCCGGACATCCTGCTTCCCGCCATGAGCGCCGCCATGGGCTCCTGGCGTGCTGCGGGCCCCGAGACGAGGGCCCTGGTCTGTCTGGAGATCCTCGCCCGGATCGGCGCTCGTACGCACGAGCTGGCCCACGCCGTGATGCACACCAGCGGCCAGGCCTTCGTCATGGCCTTCCAGGCCGGCGGCCCGCACGCCCAGGACCGCGGCCTGGAGGCCGTGGCGTACGCGTTCGCGGAGCAGACGCGAACGCCTTCCGGCGTCGACTGGGCGAAGCCGCAGGGCAAGCGTGATCCGCTGCAGCTCCACAAGTCGTACACGGCGGCCGGACGCGGCATCTCCCTGCTGATCGGCTGCAACACCTTCCCCACCTGGAACGGCTACCCGGGTCTCTTCGCCTCGCTGGCCACAGGCAATCCCGTCCTGGTCAAGCCGCACCCACGCGCCGTGCTGCCGCTGGCGCTCACCGTCCAGCTGGCACGTGAGGCGCTCTCGGAGGCGGGCTTCGACCCGAACCTCGTCGCGCTCGCGGCCGAGCGGCCCGGCGAGGGCATTGCCAAGACCCTGGCGGTGCGGCCCGAGATCAAGATCATCGACTACACCGGCTCCACCGCCTTCGGCGACTGGCTGGAGACCAACGCCCGGCAGGCCCAGGTCTACACGGAGAAGGCCGGCGTCAACACGATCGTCCTCGACTCCACCGACGACTACCGGGGCATGCTGGCCAACCTGGCGTTCTCCCTCTCCCTCTACAGCGGCCAGATGTGCACCACCCCGCAGAACCTGCTCATCCCGCGCGACGGCATCAGCACCGACGCGGGCGCCAAGTCCTACGAGGACGTGGTGGCGGACATCGCCGGAGCGGTGACCGGACTCCTCGGGGACGACGCACGGGCCAACGGCCTGCTCGGCGCCCTGGTGAACGCCGACGTGCGGACCCGCCTGGAAGGGGCGGCCGCCCTGGGAGACGTCGCACTCGCCTCGCGTCCGGTCGTCAACCCGGACTTCCCCGACGCCGTGGTCCGCACGCCGGTGCTCGTGAAGCTCGACGGCACCAAGCCCGACGACGGGGCGGCCTACCTGTCGGAGTGCTTCGGTCCGGTCTCGTTCGCGGTCGCCGTCGACTCGACCGGTGACGCGCTGGACCTGCTGCGCCGCACGATCCGCGAGAAGGGTGCGATGACCGTCGGCGCCTACACCACCTCGCCCGAGGTGGAACGCGCGATCGAGGACGTCTGCCTCGACGAATCGGCCCAGCTCTCGCTGAACCTCACCGGAGGCGTCTACGTCAACCAGACGTCGGCCTTCTCGGACTTCCACGGCTCGGGAGGCAATCCGGCGGCCAACGCGGCGCTCTGCGACGGAGCCTTCGTGTCCAACCGCTTCCGGGTGGTGGAGGTCCGCCGCCAGGCCTGAGTGAGCACCCGGCCGGCGGCCTCACGGGGGCATCCGGTGGAGCGGGCATCCGCTCCACCGGTCACCCGTCGCGCGGATCCGGGACGTCCGCGTACCGCTGCACCCAGGCGTGCATGGCGATGGCGGCCGCCGCACCGGCGTTGATCGACCGCGTCGATCCGAACTGCGCGATCGAGCACACCATCGAAGCGCGCTCGCGAGCCTCCTCCGTCAGCCCCGGCCCCTCCTGCCCGAACAGCAGCACACACCGGCGCGGCAGCTCCGTCCGCTCCAACGGCACGGCCCCGGGCAGGTTGTCGATCCCGATGATCGGGAGCCCCTCGGCCGCCGCCCAGGCGGTCAGGTCCGCCGTGTCCGGGTGATGCCGCACATGCTGGTACCGGTCGGTGACCATCGCGCCCCGCCGGTTCCAGCGTCGCCGCCCCACGATGTGGATCTCCTTCGCGAGGAAGGCGTTGGCGGTGCGCACCACCGAGCCGATGTTGAAGTCGTGGCCCCAGTTCTCCACCGCCACGTGGAAGTCGTGCCGCCGCAGGTCGAGATCGGCGACGATCGCCTCCCTCGTCCAGTACCGGTAGGCGTCCCCCACATTGCGCCGGTCCCCCTGGGCGAGCAGCTCCGGGTCGTAGCGCTCTCCCTCGGGCCAGGGAAGCGGGTGCGGCCCGACGCCGATCACGGCGCCGTATCCGTCGTCGTACTGGATCGGTTCCGCGGACGGATCGGGCACCGCTGCCGCCTGGGGCTCTTCTGTACTGCCGGTCTCGCTGGTCACCCGACGAGCGTATGGCCACTGCCACCGGCGCCGCGCGGGGCCTCCTCGCCTTCCGGCTCCGGCCTGCGCTGCCCGGGCAGCCTGAGCCCGCCGGCCCCGCGGGAGAACAGCCTCCGACGCCCGCGCGTCACCCCGTTGCCCAACCACAGGAGGAAGACCGTCGGCAGGAAGACGGCGTCCGCGGAGATCATCGCCATGGAGAAGAAGGGCAGACCCAGCAGGACGGAGATGCCGGCGTGCTCACCGATCATGAGGACCAGCAGGACGTTCTTGACCCGCCGGTTGAACAGCGTGAAGGGGAAGGCGACCTGTGCGATGACAGTGATGTACGTCAGCACCATGACGGCCAGGGCGCTGGACGCGACGACGCCGGACAGCCCGGGCCACGGAGCGAAGTAGTCCAGCTTGAGCGGGTAGTAGATCGCGGTGCCGTCCTGCCAGCGGGATCCCTGGATCTTGTACCAGCCCGCCGTCGCGTAGATCAGGCAGACCTCGGCCATGATCACAGCGAGCGCGGCATTGTGGGCGAGGTTGGCCAGGACGTCGAGAAGGGTGCGCAGCTCATGGCCCGGCGCCTTACGGCTCAGGGCCCACCAGGCACCGTTGCCCAGCCACAGCACCCACATGAGGGACGGCAGCCACCAGGTACCGCCGAGCCCGCCCATGAGGGAGGCGGGCAGCAGGACACAGCCGAGCACCGCCCAGAGGGCCGGCCCCGCGATGTCACGGGCGGGTCCGCCTCCCTCCGCGAGATGCTCGGCGTCCCGAGCCGCGCGGCGCGCGTCCAGGGACCAGACCCGCGCGCAGCGCGTCAGCACCAGGTAGACCGCCATCAGGTGGATGACGTTGTCGCCACCGTCGCCCATGAAGATGCTGCGGTTCTGCAGAGAGAGCACCCCGGCCATGAACAGCACGGATGAGAACCGGGTGCGCCAGCCGATCAGCAGCAGCGCGGCCGACGCGAGCGTGAGCACGTACACGGTCTCGAACCAGAGAGTGCTGTCCGACCACATCAGGACGGTGAAGGAGCCGTTTCCGGTGATGAGCCGGCGCGCCATGTCCCAGCCCCACGGACCGTCGGGACCGTACAGCTCGTGGCGGTGGGGCAGCTCACGCAGCAGGAACAGCAGGTAGGTCGCGGAAACACCGATCCGTACGACGGCGCTCTGGTGGGCGCCGAGGGGCGAGGCGGTGACGCGCTGGATGGCGCGGGCGAGCGAGAGGCCGACGGCCGCGGCGCCCTCGCGGACCGGGACGGAGGAGCTCACCTCTCCGCCTTCCGGGCCTGTGACGCCTGATCGGCCGACCCCGGCAGGTCGGACGGGGTGACGGTCCACCACGGGAGCTCCCGGTATTCCGGCTTCGTACTGATCTTCTCGTCGCTCCACGGCGGGGCCCCGACGGAGCGCACCACTGAGCGCACCTGGATGCGCTCGACCGTCCCGCCGTAGCCGTGCTCGTCGAGGCGCAGCATGACGATGCGGCGGATGTAGCGCTCGGACAGTTCGCCGCGCAGACCGTTGGGACGGCTTTCGCTGTCGTGGGACCCGGTGTAGAAGTCCCAGGCCCGGCGCAGCTCGTTCTGGTCGACGTGGCTGGGGAGGAGGTTGCCGCGTATCGCCTCACCGTCATCACGCGAGAGGTTCATCCAAGGCGTGATGCGGCTGCCGTCGGCGCCGTTGTCCGCCACGTCGGCCCGTACGTGCACGGAGATGTTCTGCTGGAGCGGATTGGGGGCGAACAGCTTCCAGTTCTGCTCGAACTCGGGGTAGACCCAGCGGTCGACCGCCTCGCCGTGCTGCTTCGTCAGGGTGTTGGACGGCGCTACGTGCAGAAAGACCATGGCCACGTGTGTGCAGGCCAGCACCGCCATGACGGACAGTGCGAACGCCGCGACGACCTGGTACGGAAGCGAGAGCGCGGCCATACCGGCGCCCGGCCGCCGCCCGGCGGGCACGGATGCCGGGCCGGGTACGGGTGCGGGGCCCTGGCCGGGCTCAGGCTCAGGTGCGGAGGCGGGCGCGGAGGCGGTGTCCGGTGACGGCACCGTGGCGACCGGGCCCCGGGCATCGCCCGATCCGGCCTCAGGTATCCCGGCTGATGCGGCCTCCGCGTCCTGGTCCGACAGCGGGCGGTTCGTCACGCCGGGCCAGGAGAGCTTCTTCTCGTTTCCGGTGCGCCCACCGTGGTCCGCATCCATCCCGCCCCGATCACCGTCGATCACCACTCAGTTATCCACAGGGTTGACACCCTACGGGCCTCCGACCCACCATTGAAGTCGATGAACCGAACGATCGGTCGGTAGGGAGCCCGGGATGGCGGCAGTGACTGCGGACCAGACGACGCAGGAGACGGCAAGCACGGCGGACGCAGCGGACGCGGAGCGCTTGGCGGCTTTCGACGCCGCGGTGGCGGCGGACGACCGGATCGAGCCACGCGACTGGATGCCCGAGGCGTACCGGGCATCACTGGTCCGCCAGATGGCCCAGCACGCCCACTCCGAAATCATCGGCATGCAGCCCGAGGCGAACTGGATCTCACGCGCCCCCTCACTGCGCCGCAAGGCGATCCTCATGGCGAAGGTCCAGGACGAGGCGGGTCACGGCCTCTACCTGTACAGCGCGGCGGAGACGCTGGGCACCAGCCGCGAGGAGCTGCTCGACAAGCTGCACGCCGGCCGGCAGCGCTACTCATCGATCTTCAACTACCCCACGCTGACCTGGGCGGACGTCGGCGCGATCGGTTGGCTGGTGGACGGCGCCGCGATCACCAACCAGGTGCCGCTCTGCCGCTGCTCCTACGGCCCCTACGCCCGGGCCATGGTCCGGATCTGCAAGGAGGAGTCCTTCCACCAGCGCCAGGGGTACGAGCTGCTGCTCGCCCTCAGCCGAGGCACCCCCGCCCAGCACGAAATGGCGCAGGACGCGGTGAATCGCTGGTGGTGGCCGTCCCTGATGATGTTCGGTCCGCCCGACGACTCCTCGGCACACTCCGAGCAGTCGATGGCCTGGAAGATCAAACGGCACTCCAACGACGAGCTGCGCCGCCGGTTCGTCGACATCTGCGTCCCTCAGGCGCAGGCTCTGGGGCTCACCCTCCCCGACCCCGACATCCGGTGGAACGAGGAGCTCGGCCAGCACGACTACGGAGCGATCGACTGGACGGAGTTCCAGGAGGTCCTCAAGGGCAACGGCCCCTGCAACGAACAACGGCTCAGCCAGCGGCGCACGGCCCACGAAGAAGGCGCCTGGGTGCGCGACGCGGCAGCAGCGTACGCAGACAAGCACGCGGCACGACCCGGCCCGACCGGAGCGGCCGTCCAGCCCGTGGAGGCGACCGCATGAGCAGCTCGACCGACTGGCCCCTGTGGGAGGTGTTCGTGCGCTCGCGGCGCGGACTGTCCCACACCCACGCGGGCAGCCTGCACGCACCGGACGCCGAGATGGCTCTGCGCAACGCCCGCGATCTGTACACACGCCGCTCGGAAGGCGTCTCCCTCTGGGTGGTCCCCTCGACAGCGATCACCGCGTCATCGCCCGACGAGAAGGACTCCTTCTTCGAGCCCGCCGGGGACAAGCCGTACCGCCACCCGACGTTCTACGAGATCCCGGAAGGGGTGAAGCACCTGTGACCGCGGCCCTGGCTCTCGGCGACGACGCACTGGTGCTCTCGCACCGCCTGGGGGAGTGGGCGGGCCACGCCCCGGTCCTGGAGGAGGAAGTCGCCCTCGCCAACATCGCGCTGGATCTGCTGGGGCAGGCCAGGTTGCTGCTCTCCTTCGTGGGCGACGAGGACCAGCTGGCCTTCCTCCGCGAGGAGCGGGCCTTCCGCAACGTCCAGCTCGTGGAGCAGCCGAACGGCGACTTCGCCCACACCATCGCCCGGCAGCTCTACTTCTCCGTCTACCAGCACCTGCTGTACGAGGAGCTCGCCGCCGGTGACGGCGAATTCACGGATCTCGCGGCCAAGGCCGTCAAGGAGGTCGCCTACCACCGCGACCACGCGGAGCAATGGGTCCTGCGGCTGGGCGACGGCACCGCAGAGAGCCACGGGCGCATGCAGGCCGCCCTGGACGCGCTGTGGCGGTTCACCGGCGAGCTGTTCGAGCCCGTCGAGGGGGTCGACGCCGACTTCCACGCCCTGCGCGACGGATGGCTCGCCGCCGTGTCCTCCGTGGTGGAGCGTGCCACTCTGGCTCTCCCCTCGGGGCCGCAGTCCGGAGCGTGGGCGGCCGGCGCGGGCCGACAGGGCCTGCACACGGAGCCGTTCGGGCGGCTGCTCGCCGAGATGCAGCATCTGCACCGCAGCCACCCGGGGGCGTCATGGTGACCACCGAGACCCCGCTGGAGGCGGAGCTCCACCGGATTGCGGGCTCCGTGCCCGATCCTGAACTCCCGGTCCTGACCCTGGACGAACTCGGCGTGGTCCGTGGTGTGCGGGTGGACGGGCCGGACAAGGTCACCGTGCGGCTCACCCCGACGTACACGGGCTGCCCTGCCATCGAGACCATGTCCCACGACATCGAGCGTGTGCTGCACGAACACGGGGTCGTGGAGGTGTCCGTGGTCACGGTCCTCGCCCCGGCCTGGTCGACGGACGACATCAGCGACGAAGGCCGCAGGAAGCTCGCGGAGTTCGGCATAGCACCGCCGCGGCCCGGGAGCGCGCCGGGCGGACCGGTACCCCTGACTCTGTCCGTCCGCTGTCCGCACTGCGGCTCCACGGACACGGAGCTGCTGAGCCGCTTCTCCTCCACGGCGTGCAAGGCACTGCGCCGCTGTGTGGCGTGCCGCGAACCGTTCGATCACTTCAAGGAGTTGTAGATGTTCCATCCGCTCCGGGTCAGCGCGATCGAACGGATCACGGACGATGCGGTGGCCGTCACCTTCGCCGTGCCGCCGGAACTGCGTGAGACCTTCCGGCACACGCCCGGACAACACCTGAACGTGCGCTACCGGGTCGCCGGCGAGGAGATCCGGCGGTCCTACTCGATCTGCGCGCCTGCCACCGAGCAGCCGGGCGACCCCTTGCTGCGTGTGGGCATCCGCATGGTCGACGGGGGCGCGTTCTCGACGTACGCCCTCAAGGAGCTGGCGGTCGGGGACCGGGTCGAGGCGATGGCCCCGATGGGCCGTTTCCTCCTCGATCCGCGCCCGGGCCACTTCGCCGCGATCGTCGGCGGCAGTGGCATCACACCGGTGCTGTCCATGGCGGCGACGCTGTTGGCGCGGGAGCCGCTCGCGCGCTTCTGTCTGATCCGCAGCGACCGCACCGCCGCCTCGACGATGTTCCTCGACGAGGTGGCGGACCTCAAGGACCGCTATCCGGACCGCTTCCAGCTGGTGACCGCCCTGTCCCGGGAGGAACAGGCTGCCGGTCTGCCCTCGGGCCGGCTGGACCGCGAGCGGCTCACCGTGCTGCTGCCCGCGCTGCTGTCGGTGCCCGATGTGGACGGCTGGTTCCTGTGCGGGCCTCTCGGCCTGGTCCGAGGGGCGGAAGGCGCGCTCCGCGCCCTCGGCGCCGACCGGTCACGCATCCACCAGGAGATCTTCCACGTCGCCGACGAGGGGACGGCTCTACCGACAGCCGCCCGGGTCGCCGCGCCGTCGGAGAGCACCCTCACGGCGACGCTCGACGGACGATCGGGCAGCTGGCCTGTCCAGAACGGCGAATCACTGCTGGACACGGTGCTGCGGAGCCGCTCGGACGCTCCGTATGCCTGCAAGGGGGGAGTGTGCGGGACCTGCCGTGCCTTCCTGGTCACGGGCGAAGTTCGGATGGACCGCAATTTCGCACTGGAACCCGAGGAGACCGAAGCCGGCTTCGTTCTGGCCTGCCAGTCGCACCCCGTAACTCCGGAGGTCGAAGTCGACTTCGACCGCTGACAGCCCGCTCGAGGCCCACCCGGGAGACCGCTCGACCGCACAGCGGTCAGCGGTCAGCGGTCAGCGGTCAGCGGTCAGCGGTCAGCGGATGGTCTCCGGCCGAGCCCGTGCGACGTAGTACGCCGCGCCCCACCTGCCCGGGTGTGGTGTACGCGCAGCGCGCCTACGCCACACCCGGGGCGACCTCGGAGGCGGCCTGGGGCCGCCGCGGTCAAGGAGCACCGACCCGACTGTCGCGGCGACGGGTCGGCACCAGCAGGCCTCGGCAGCCCGCCCGCCGGCGGAGGCGGGGAGGGCGGTGAAATGGCTGATGGCGGATTGGTCGAAACGACGGAGCCTGCCGGGGAAACCGTCAGAGCACGAAGGCCGGGCTTCCGTTGTCCGCGACCATCGGGCGCCCGGCGCCGTCCCACGCCTGCATACCGCCGTCGATGTTCACCGCGTCGATGCCCTGCTGCACCAGGTACTGGGTGACCTGGGCGGACCGGCCTCCGACCCGGCACATCACGTGCACGCGCCGACCGTCGTCCGCCGCCTCGGTCAGCTCGCCGAAGCGGCCCACGAAGTCACTCATGGGAATGTGCAGCGCACCCTCGACATGCCCGGCCGCCCACTCGTCGTCCTCCCGGACGTCCAGCACGAAGCCGTCCGACGGAACCGCCGCGGCGTCCACCGAGGGCAGCTGAGCGAAATTCATGGGGATGCCTTCTCTCGTACGTACGCGCCAGAGTCATCCGGAACGCTACTGCACCAGCCCTGCAAGCTCGTCCTCCCGCTGGGCCACATCGGCCAGCAGCTTCTCGCCGATGTCGTCCAGCAACCGGTCGGGGTCGTCCGGCGCCATGCGCAGCATCGAGCCGATCGCGCTCTCCTCCAGCTCCTGGGCCAGAACCGTCAGCAGCTCCTTACGACGGCTGAGCCATTCCAGCCGCGCGTAGAGCTCCTCGCTCTCGCTCAGACGCAGCTCCGGCGTCACGGGCCCCGCCGCCCACTCGGCGGCCAACTCCTTGAGCAATGCCACGTCCCCGCGTCCGTACGCCGCGTTGACCCGGGCGATGAACTCGTCCCGCCGTGTCCGCTCCGTCTCGTCCGGTGCCAGGTCCGGGTGGGCCTGACGGGCCAGCTCCCGGTAGAGCTTGCGCGCCTCCTCGCCGGGCCTGACCCGCTTCGGCGGCCTGACCGGCTGCTCGGTGAGCATGGCCGAGGCCTCCGGCGAGAGACCGTCCGAGTCCATCCAGTCGTGGAAGAGCTCGTCGACGCCGGGCATCGGCATGACGATCGCACGCGCCTCCTGGGCCTTGCGCAGATCCTCCGGATCACCGGATTTCGCGGCCCGCGCCTCCGCGATCCGGGCATCGAGCTCGTCCAGGCGTGCGTACATCGGACCGAGCTTCTGGTGGTGCAGCCGGGAGAAGTTCTCCACCTCGACCCGGAAGGTCTCCACCGCGATCTCGAACTCGATCAGCGCCTGCTCGGCCACCCGGACGGCCCTGGCGAGCCGCTCCTCGGGCCGAGGAGCACCGGTCTCACCCGCCACGCCGTCGCCCGCCTCACCGCCCGTGGACCCTGCCGGATCACCCTCCGCGCCGCCGGTGGCGGGGCCCGCCGGCGGCGTGTCGTCCGGATCCGCCGGCACGTCGCTCCGCGGCTCGTCCTGAGCACGCTGCGGCGCGTCCTGCCGGTCCTGGTCCTGCCGGTCTTCGTCGTTCCGGGTGGTCGGCACCCCGGCGGCTTCGTGGGTCACCCGTCCAGCGTATGGCCACCGCCCGTACCTCGAGGACACACGGTGGCGCCACGGCCCGCTCAGACACCGAGCTCCGCGGCTATTCGCCCGGACCGGACGGCCCTGACGAGCTCGGCGTGGTCCGCCTCCGTCCGGTTCGCGTACGTCACGGCGAACTCGGCCACCGCCGCGTCCAGCTCGGTGTTCTTCCCGCAGTAGCCCGCCAGCAGCCGGGGATCGGCGCTGTGGGCGTGCGCCCTGGCCAGCAGCGCCCCGGTCATCCGCCCGTAGTCGTCCACCAGGTCCGCCGCCAGGGCGGCAGGATCCACACTGCCCTTGCGATTCCTGAACTGTCGTACCTGATAGGGCCTGCCGTCCACCTCGGCCCAGCCGAGCAATATGTCGCTGACCACCTGCATCCGCTTCTGGCCGAGCACCACGCGTCGTCCCTCGTGCACCACGTCCGGCACCTCGAAGCCGGCCTGCGGGAGAAAGGGGGTGAGCGCGGACGGCCGGGCCTCCTTCACCTGCAGGACCAGCGGCTCTCCACGGTGATCGAGCAGCAGCACCACGTAGGACCGGGTTCCCACACTTCCCGTGCCGACCACCCGGAACGCCACATCGTGGATCGCATAGCGGGCCAGTAGCGGAACCCTGTCCTCCGAGAGCGTTCCGAGGTACCCCCCGAGCCCTGCCGCGACGGCCGCGGCCTCCGCGTCCGGCACACGGCGCAGCACGGGCGGCGCGTCGACGAAGCGGCGCCCGCCGTCCTCGCACTCCTCCGTGGACCTCGCGGCGAAGCGGGCACTCGTGTTGTTGCGCGCCTTGGCGGAGACCCGCTCCAGGGTCCCCAGCAGGTCCCGCGCGTCCGTGTGGGAGACGAGCTCCTCGTCCGCGATGGCGTTCCACGCGTCGAGTGCGGGCAACCCGGCCAGCAGCCGCATCGTTCGCCGGTACGCGCCCACCGTGTCGTAAGCGCCCCGGCGGCAGGTGTCCTCGTCCGCCCCCGCCTCCCGGCCCGCGAGCACCAGCGACGTGGCGAGCCGCTTGAGATCCCACTCCCACGGCCCGAACGCGGTCTCGTCGAAGTCGTTGAGATCGATGACCAGGTTGCCGCGGGCATCGCCGTACAGCCCGAAGTTGGCCGCGTGCGCGTCGCCGCAGAGCTGGGCGCCGACCCCCGTGACCGGAGTTCCCATCAGGTCATGTGCCATGAGGCCCGCCGAGCCGCGCAGGAACGCGAACGGTGTCGCAGCCATCCGTCCCACCCGTATGGGCGTCAGACCGGGGACCCGCCCCTGGTTCGATTCCTCGACCGCCTGCAACGCGTCCGGCCTTCCGGCGGGCAGGACCAGGGAACTGTGCGCGGACCGGGGCACCTTGAGCCTCAGCGCCTTGCCGGCCGCCTTCGGGGACACCGCCCCCGCTCCGGCAGGCCGCACCCCTCCGGCCACACGCCGCGCGAAACCGGGAACGACGGGGATGCGCCCGCCTCCCGCAGCCCTCTGTGCCGGCACCGTCGCCTCGACTTCGCCCATGGAGCGCCGCCTCCCCCGCTCGTCAGCCGTTCCGCCCGGTCAACATCAACTGCGGGCGACGGTACAGCCGGTCCGTGACGACCGTCTTCCCCTGTGGACAACTTGGGAGCCGCTCTGTGGACAACGTCGTCGGCAGGCACATCCCTCACCGCCAGCGGGTACGCCACCCCATCACGCACCCCCCAACCGCACCCCGCAAGCCCCCGCAGTCCCGGGCACCTCGCCGGGTCACACCCCGACGGCCTCTTCCATCTCTTCCTCGGCACCGGCCGTAGTCCGCGCGGCCGCCGCCTCACGGGCGCGGGCCCGCTCCGCGACCTCACGGCGTCGCCTCGCCTCGGCCGCACCCGCCACCGCCATGACGACCAGGCCTGCCACGAACCACAGCGCCAGCACCAGCAGGTGACCGCCCAGCGCATGCCCGCCGAAGTACACGTGGCTGCGGACGCCCTCGACGAAGCCGGCGCCGTTCCAGAACGAGTGCAGGGATCCGAAGAAGCCGGGCTGGAGCTCAGGCCGGAAGATCCCGCCGGAACTCGTGAAGTTGAGCATGACGAAGAGCAGCATCACGCCGAGCGTGGTCCACCGCTTGAGGAAGGTGTGCAGCCCGACCCCGACCAGCAGGATCCCCGCCGAGTAGAGCCATGCCATCCCCCAGAGCCCGCCGAGCCCGTGGTCCACCAGGCCGAACACAGGTCCGGCGAAGGCGGCGCCTACAAGGCTGACCACGAAGGAGGTACCGAGGGCGAGCACGGCCCTGATCCGCAGGGCGAGAACCGCACCCGCGCCGCCGATCACCGCGACCGACGCGTACGACCCGATGCTCACCGCCACCAGCAGGAAGAAGGTCCCCTGTCCGGTCGGGTCCCCGTGCGCCGTGGGCGACACGTCCGTCACCTGGAGAGGTGAGCCCTGCTCGGCGGCGACCTCGGTGAAGACCTTCTGCACCACGGTCGCGCTGGTGTCCGACGATGCGGTGGCCACCATCAGTCGGGGGCTGTCCCCCGGCACGTAGGCGCCGTAGCTCTGCTGCGTCCGCAGGTGGTTCACCGCTGTGCCGCGGTCGGCTACGGTACGCACACTCAATGCGCCGTCGCCCTTGTCCTGCAGGGTCTGCGCAAGCACCTGCGCGCTTGCTCCCGAGCCCACGACGTCCACTCTCAGGTCGTGCGGCTCCGGGGCGTGAAAGGCCCCCAGATAAGCAAGCCCCATGCCGATACACATCAGCAGCGGCGTGACGAGATGACTGAGTACATGACGCAGCGCACCGGCGTTCGAGCCGGGAGCGGAGCTCGGACCTGCGGACATTCGGCCACTCCTCCAATAGTTGGCTTTTACAACCCTTACACTCGTTGTAGCATACAACTAAAATCTCGAGAAGGTGATTCATGTGGCAGACACCACCAGGGGCCGCGAGGATTCGCTGGATGTCATCCAGCGCGAGCTGACCGCTTTCGCTCGCCGCGCACGCTCAACCGCGGCACGGCTCCACCCGGACCTGCCTCTGGTCTCGTACACGCTGCTCGCCCACATCGACCACCGGCACGGCTGCCGTGCGACGGATCTGGCAGCGCACTACATGCTGGACAAGTCGACAGTCAGCCGACAGGTCGCGGCGCTGGAGAAGCTCGGCCTGGTCGAGCGCCACCCGGACCCGGACGACCAGCGCATCCAGGTGCTGCATCCCACCGTCGCCGGCACCGAGGCCCTCGCCTCGACACAGGCCAGCCGCCGCGCCGCCTACCGCGAACGACTCGGCGCCTGGACGTCGGACGATCTCGAGCAGTTCGCGGAGTACTTGCTGCGCTACAACGCAGCGGGCGAAGACACCCCGCCCCGGTAGACAACCCCACACCGCATTTCCGGCGCCACACCGGAGACCCACACGCGTCGGCGGCACACCCGGTGGGCGGTCAGCAGCCCCCCGGCTCCGTCAGATACGTATCCGCCCACTGCCCCAGCTCCTTGAGCGCGGGCCCCATGGCGGCACCGGCCTCCGTCAACCGGTACGCGACCCTCAGCGGTGGCCCTTCATCGACCTCGCGCACCACAAGGCCGGCCGCACCCAGCTCGGACAGTCGGTCCGACAGCATGCGCTCGCTGATGCCAGGAATCGCCCGGCGCAGATCGGCGAAGTGCACCGGCTGCTGCATCAGCACCGAGACGATCGGCCCCGTCCAGCGCTTCCCGAACAGCCCGAAGACGCGAGTGATGCCCACATCCACCCGCCGACAGGCCTGTTCGCTGTGATCCGCCATGCCCCCAGCGTACTGCGCCGCAGTGAGGGGCTTATTAAAAGTAAGGGACTGTGTTATCAATAGGTACGTACAGAAAAACCATGCGCTCTTGCGCCTCTGTGGCACCACCCGCGGGACCTCAGAGAGCCGACCACTCGATTCCTACGGAGATCCCCATGGCTACGCTCCTCCACCTCGACTCCGCCGTCTTCCCTCAGGGCTCCACGTCTCGCGAGGTCACAGCCGCCTTCGTCGCAGCCTGGCGCGAGCAGCACCCCGACGGTGAGGTCGTGTACCGCGACCTCGCCGCCGACCCACTGCCCCACCTGGATGCCTCTGCTGTGGCCGCAGGCGCCGCAGACACGCTGCGGGGCGAACTGGCCGCAGAACTGACCGCTGCGGACGCCGTACTCATCGGCGCTCCGATGTACAACTTCTCCATCCCGTCCACGCTCAAGGCATGGCTGGACCAAGTGATCATCGTGGGCCACAACGCGGGAGCCGACGGGCCCGTCGCCGGGACCCCCGTCACCGTTGTGGCCAGTCGCGGAGGTTCATACGCCCCCGGCACCCCGCGCGAGGACTTCGAGTTCGTCCAGAACTACCTGGAGAAGGTGCTGACGGGCATGCTCGGCGCTGAAGTCGACTTCATCGTGCCGGAGTTGACGCTGGCCCACTCGAAGCCCGAGATGGCCGACCTCATCCCCCTCGCCGACGCGTCCCGCGACCAGGCGTTCACTGCCGCCACAGAGAAGGCCAAGGCCCTCGCTGCGCGCCTCGCCGCCTGACACGCCACCACGGGCGGCCGCACGAGCCGCCTTCGGTGCGGATGCGACGTTTCACGTGAAACAGCACCCCTCTTCGGCCTCAGTGCGTGCTTCGTCACAGAGCACGCCAGGCCGTCGTGGGTCGGCCGAGACGGCCCGGAAGGACTCTCGCGAGGCGGCCGCAGGCGACCCGGGCCAAAGGCCCGCACCGGCAACCCGGAGAGATACGCACAACGAAGAACCCCCGCACCGAATCTCTTCGGTGCGGGGGTTCTGTCGAACCAACCCGGCAGTCGCAAGCGACTACCCGTTGTGCGCGAGGGGGGATTTGAACCCCCACGTCCCTAAGGACACTGGCACCTGAAGCCAGCGCGTCTGCCGTTCCGCCACTCGCGCAAGAGTGGTGTTTTCAGGCTCTCCCACTGTTCGGTGCGAGCGCCTGGCGACAAACGAAAGATTAGCACGCTGGGCAGGGTGGATTCGCATCTGTTGTTTCACCGGACCCACGAGGGGAAGCGGGAACGCGGGAAGCTCGGCCCCACTCCTCCAGAGTGCGCCCGGAGTGCGGGACACTGTCAGGAGGGCACCTCTACGATCCGTGTGAGAGGTGACACTCATCCACTGTGCAGACAAGGGGAACCAGCCGATTTCCCGACGCGTGGATACGATCAGTAAGCAGTACAGGGATGACGACACCGGAGGAGGTGCCCCATGGGAGTCATGAAGCGTTTCGAGCAGCGTCTCGAAGGTCTGGTCAATGGCACCTTCGCCAAGGTCTTCAAGTCCGAGGTGCAGCCGGTCGAGATCGCGGGAGCCCTCCAGCGCGAGTGCGACAACAACGCGACGATCTGGAACCGCGAGCGGACTGTCGTACCCAACGACTTCATCGTCGAGCTCAGCACCCCGGACTACGAGCGGCTCAGCCCGTACTCCGGACAGCTCGGCGACGAGCTGGCCGGCCTCGTACGTGACTACGCCAAGCAGCAGCGGTACACCTTCATGGGACCGATCAAGGTCCACCTGGAGAAGGCGGACGACCTGGACACGGGTCTCTACCGCGTGCGCAGCCGGACCTTGGCGTCGAGTTCGTCACAGCAGGGCCAGCAGAGCGGCCCCGCTCCCCAAGCCCAGCCGAACCGCCCCTCCGCCCCCCAGGGGCAGGGCGGCTACGGCTACCCACCGGCCTCCGCCCCGCCCATGCCCCCGGCCCCGCCGGGCGCCGGGCGCTCCGGAGGCCCATCCAGCGACTGGCGCCCGCCGGCCGCGTCCGGCTCCGCGCCGGACGCACAGGTACGGCGCTGGATCGAGATCAACGGCACCCGCCATCAGATCTCCCGCCCGACGTTGGTGATGGGACGAAGCACCGACGCCGACGTGCGGATCGACGACCCCGGCGTATCCCGCCGGCACTGTGAGATCCGGACCGGAACGCCCTCGACGATCCAGGATCTCGGGTCCACCAACGGCATCGTGGTGGACGGGCAGCACACCACCCGCGCTACGCTCCGCGACGGCTCGCGGATCGTCGTGGGCAGCACCACCATCGTTTACCGGCAAGCCGAAGGGTGAAGCGGGGGCAATGTCAGAGCTGACCCTGACGGTCATGCGGCTAGGTTTCCTGGCTGTTCTGTGGCTATTCGTAATCGTGGCCGTTCAGGTCATTCGCAGCGACCTGTTCGGTACGCGCGTCACGCAGCGCGGCTCACGCCGCACTGCGGGTGACGCCCGTCCCCAGCAGGGCCGCCAACAGCAAGCAGCGCCGCCTCAGCAGCGCCAGCAGTCCGGGCGCCAGCGCCGCGGGGCACCCACCAAGCTGGTCGTCTCCGAAGGCACGCTGACCGGCACCACGGTCGCGCTCCAGGGCCAGACCATCACCCTGGGCCGGGCGCACGATTCAACGATCGTGCTGGACGACGACTACGCGTCCAGCAGGCATGCCAGGATCTACCCGGACCGTGACGGCCAGTGGATCGTCGAGGATCTCGGGTCCACCAACGGCACCTATCTCGACCGGACCCGGCTCACCACCCCGACACCTGTTCCGCTGGGCGCGCCGATCCGCATCGGCAAGACCGTCATCGAGCTGCGGAAGTAGTACGACAATGAGCGAGCGGAGCGAGCGAGCCGGGGCGGTCCGGACGACGGACGCTGCCCGGCTCCCGACCGGAGGGTGGGCAGTGTGGCTCGAGACCGGCTGTACCCCGAGCCGACGGGCGAGGTGCGCATGAGCTTGTCTCTGCGCTTCGCCGCCGGATCGCACAAGGGCATGATCCGGGAAGGGAACGAGGACTCCGGTTACGCCGGGCCCCGTCTTCTCGCCATCGCCGACGGCATGGGCGGCCAGGCGGCCGGAGAGGTCGCCAGCTCCGAGGTGATCTCCACACTCGTCCAGCTCGACGACGACGTGCCGGGCTCCGACATCCTCACCGCGCTCGGCACGGCGGTCCAACGGGCCAATGACCAGCTGCGCGTCATGGTCGAGGAGGACCCCCAGCTGGAGGGCATGGGCACGACGCTCACCGCCCTGCTCTGGACCGGTCAGCGCCTCGGCCTCGTCCACGTGGGCGACTCCCGTGCGTACCTCCTGCGCGACGGCGTCCTGACGCAGATCACCCAGGACCACACCTGGGTGCAGCGTCTCGTCGACGAGGGCAGGATCACCGAGGAGGAAGCCACCACCCATCCGCAGCGCTCCCTGCTGATGCGGGCCCTGGGAAGTGGCGACCATGTGGAGCCCGATCTCTCCGTCCGGGAGGTCCGCGCCGGTGACCGCTACCTGATCTGCTCGGACGGGCTCTCCGGCGTCGTCTCCCATCAGACGATGGAGGAGACCTTGGCCAGCTACCAGGGCCCGCAGGAGACCATCCAGGACCTCATCCAGCTCGCCCTGCGCGGCGGCGGTCCCGACAACATCACCTGCATCGTCGCCGACGTCCTGGACGTCGACAGCAACGACACCCTGGCCGGGCAGCTCAACGACACCCCGGTCATCGTCGGTGCGGTCGCCGAGAACCAGGCGGCCCAGGCGAACGACGGCAGGGGCATGGAGACGCCGGCCGGCCGCGCGGCCGGCCTCGGCCGCCCGGTCCCGCCGCCCGCCGGAGGCTTCGGTCCTCCCGGCAGCGGCAACGACATGGGGTACGGCTCAGGTCCGGACGGCGCTTTCGACGCGTACACCGACGACGACTTCGTGAAGCCGCGGGGCCGCCGCAGGTGGCTGAAGCGTTCGTTCTACATCGTGCTGGCGCTGGCCGTCATCGGCGGTGGCGTCTACGGCGGCTACCGCTGGACCCAGACCCAGTTCTACGTGGGCGCGCAGGACGACAACGTCGCGCTGTACCGCGGAATCAGCCAGGACCTCGCCTGGGTGTCCCTCTCGAAGGTCGAAGAGGACACCAAGATCGAACTGAAGTACCTCCCGCCGTACTGGCGCAAGAAGGTCGAAGCGACGATCTCCCAGGGCAGCCTCGCCGACGCACACAAGAAGCTCGGCGAGCTCGAAGTGCAGGCCTCCGCCTGCAAGAAGGACGCCCAGCGCCGCGCGGCCGAGGCGGACAGCAACGCCGCCAAGGACAAGGCCGACACCAATGCCGCCAAGGACCAGGGCGACAGCACTTCCGCCACTTCTCCCGCCAAGGGGACCAAGACCGCGACTCCCACTCCCGGCCCCAGCCTCTCGGAGGAAGAGAAGAAGCTGGCCCTGCAGTGCGGTAAGCAGTAAGCCGTAGGGGGCCTTCAGCACATGAGCGTTGTCACCAACACGACCACCATCGGCGCGATCGACGCGCCTAGCCGCCGTAACACCGAACTGGTTCTGGTCGCCTTCGCCGTCCTGATCTCGGTGTTCGCGTACGCCAACGTGGGCCTCGCCCTCCACGGCGAACTGCCCGCAGGCATGCTCGGCTACGGCCTGGGCCTCGCGCTGCTCGGCGGTGTGGCACATCTCGCGGTACGGAGATTCGCCCCGTACGCGGACCCGCTGCTCCTGCCTCTGGCAACGCTGCTGAACGGGCTGGGCCTGGCCTTCATCTGGCGCCTGGACCAGTCGGAGCGGTTCCAGGCCACCGACGACTTCGTGGCCGCGGCCTCCAAGCAGCTGATGTTCTCGGCCGTGGGCGTGGCCCTGCTGGTCGGCGTCCTGATCGCCCTCAAGGACCACCGCATTCTGCAGCGCTACACCTACATCTCCATGCTGGTGGCGCTGGTCCTGCTGATCCTTCCCATGTTCTTCCCGGCGGTGAACGGCGCCAAGATCTGGATCAAGATTCCCGGCGTCGGCACGATCCAGCCCGGAGAGTTCGCGAAGATCATCATCGCGGTGTTCTTCGCCGGCTATCTGATGGTGAAGCGCGACGCCCTCGCCCTGGCCAGCCGGCGCTTCATGGGGCTCTATCTGCCCCGCGGGCGTGACCTGGGCCCCATCCTCATGGTCTGGGCCTTCTCGATCCTGATCCTGGTCTTCGAGACCGACCTCGGATCCTCGCTCCTGTTCTTCGGCATGTTCGTCGTCATGCTGTACGTCGCCACCGAGCGCACCAGCTGGATCGTCTTCGGCCTGCTGATGTCGGGGGCCGGCGCGGTCGGTGTGGCCACCTTCGAGCCGCACGTCCAGGACCGTGTCACCGCCTGGCTCGATCCCTTCGCGGGATGGGGAAAGCTGGCCGCCAGCGAGCAGATGGCCAAGTCCCTGATGGCCTTCGGCTCCGGAGGCACGCTCGGCACCGGCCTCGGCCAGGGCAACTCCGACCTGATCGGCTTCGCCGCCAACTCCGACTTCATCCTCGCCACCGTCGGTGAGGAGCTCGGACTGGCCGGAATGATGGCGGTCCTGCTCGTCTACGGCCTGGTCGTCGAGCGCGGCGTCCGTACGGCGCTGGCCGCCCGGGACCCGTTCGGGAAGCTCCTCGCCATCGGGCTCTCCGGCTCCTTCGCCATCCAGGTCTTCGTCGTCGCCGGCGGTGTCATGGGGCTCATCCCGCTGACGGGTATGACCATGCCCTTCCTCGCGGCCGGTGGTTCGTCCGTCATCGCGAACTGGGCACTCATCGGGATCCTGATCAGGATCAGCGACACGGCACGCCGTCCCGCCCCGGCCCCCGCACCGTCCCCGGACGCCGAAATGACCCAGGTGGTCCGACCGTGAACAAGCCGCTCCGCAGGATCGCTATCTTCTGCGGCGTACTCGTCCTGGCCCTGTTGGTCCGCACCAACTACATCCAGTACGTCCGCGCCGACGAACTCAACTCGAGCGAGCACAACCGCCGCGTCCAGATCGAGCGCTACGCCCACGAGCGCGGCAACATCATCGTGGACGGCGAACCCGTCACCGGCTCCGTCGAGACCGAGGACAGCGACTTCACGTACAAGCGCGTGTGGAAGAACGGCCCCATGTGGTCGCCCGTCACCGGCTACTCCTCGCAGGCCTTCGACTCCTCGCAGCTGGAGAACCTCGAGGACGGCATCCTCACCGGCAACAGCGACCAGCTGTTCTTCGACCGCACCCTGTCGATGTTCACCGGTGAGAAGAAGACCGGCGGCAACATCGTCACCACGCTCAACGGTGCCGCCCAGAAGGCCGCCTTCGAGGGACTCGGCAGCAAGAAGGGCGCGGTCGCCGCGCTCGACCCGCAGACCGGCGCCGTCCTCGCGCTGGCCAGCACGCCGTCGTACGACCCCTCGGTCTTCGCCGGCAACTCCATGAAGGACTCCGACGCCCGGCAGAAGCTGCTGGACGACAAGGACAAGCCGATGCTGAACCGGGCCCTGCGGGAGACCTACCCGCCCGGCTCGACGTTCAAGGTCGTCACGGCGTCCGCGGCGCTGGAGAACGGCCTCTACACGGACATCGACGCGAAGACGGACTCCCCGCTGCCCTGGCGGCTCCCGCAGTCGTCCAACCTGCTGCAGAACGAGGGCAGCATCCCCTGCAAGGACGCCTCGCTGCGGGTGGCGCTGCGCTACTCCTGCAACACCGTCTTCGGCAAGATGAGCGACGACCTCGGCAACGAGAAGATGATCGAGCAGGCCGACAAGTTCGGCTTCAACAAGGAAGTCTTCACCCCTGTCCGGGCCGACGCCAGCGTCTACCCGGAGGACAACAAGCCGCAGAACGCCATGGCGGGCATCGGCCAGGCCTCCAACCGCGCCACACCGCTCCAGATGGCCATGGTGGCGTCCGCGATCGCCAACGACGGCAAGCTCATGCAGCCGTACATGGTCGCGCAGCGCCAGGCCCCCAACCTCGACGTCATCTACACCCACGAGAAGGAGCAGCTCAGCGAGCCGCTCTCGGCGGAGAACGCCCAGAAGGTGCAGCAGATGATGGAGACCGTGGTCAGTGAGGGCACGGGAACCAACGCCCAGATCGACGGCGTCACTGTCGGAGGCAAGACCGGCACCGCCCAGCACGGCCTCAACAACAGCGAGAAGCCGTACGCGTGGTTCATCTCGTACGCCAAGACCGACAGCGGGTCCCCCGTCGCCGTGGCCGTGGTCGTCGAGGACGGCAACGCCAACCGGGACGACATCTCCGGTGGCGGCCTGGCAGCACCGATCGCCAAGAACGTGATGAAGGCGGTACTCGACGGAAAGTAGTGACACCCGTCACAAGTTCTGTCCACACCGGCACATTGGGATACCGGTCGGATATCAGCTGACGGGTGCGGGCCGATCACGCTGTGGGTGCCCGGTAGCGTAGGCGCGAGCAGCGCACCGCCGGACCACACACGGGTGCGGTCGGGACTGACGGAGAGGGCTGGATCAGTTATGGAAGAGCCGCGTCGCCTCGGCGGCCGGTACGAGCTGGGCTCGGTGCTCGGCCGTGGTGGCATGGCCGAGGTCTACCTCGCCCACGACACCCGGCTCGGCCGCACCGTAGCTGTGAAGACGCTCCGGGCCGATCTCGCCCGCGACCCGTCCTTCCAGGCACGGTTCCGCCGTGAGGCCCAGTCCGCCGCCTCGCTCAACCACCCCGCGATCGTCGCCGTCTACGACACCGGCGAGGACTACGTCGACGGGGTCTCCATCCCGTACATCGTGATGGAGTACGTCGACGGATCGACACTCAGAGAGCTCCTGCACTCGGGCCGCAAGCTGCTGCCGGAGCGGACCCTCGAAATGACGGTCGGGATCCTCCAGGCACTGGAGTACTCGCACCGCGCGCAGATCGTCCACCGCGACATCAAGCCGGCGAACGTCATGCTGACGCGCACCGGCCAGGTCAAGGTCATGGACTTCGGTATCGCCCGCGCCATGGGTGACTCCGGCATGACGATGACCCAGACCGCGGCGGTCATCGGAACCGCTCAGTACCTCTCTCCGGAGCAGGCGAAGGGAGAGCAGGTCGACGCACGCTCCGACCTGTACTCCACGGGCTGCCTGCTCTACGAGCTGCTCGCGGTCCGGCCCCCGTTCGTCGGGGACTCGCCCGTCGCGGTCGCGTACCAGCACGTGCGCGAGGAGCCGCAGCCTCCGAGCAACTTCGATCCCGAGATCACGCCCGAGATGGACGCGATCGTCCTGAAGGCGCTGACCAAGGATCCCGACTACCGCTACCAGTCGGCCGACGAGATGCGCGCCGACATCGAGGCCTGCCTCGACGGCCAGCCGGTCGCGGCCACGGCGGCCATGGGCGCGGCGGGCTACGGCGGGTACGACGCCTACGGCAACGACCAGCCGACCACCGCCCTCCGCGCGACGGACCCGGGTGGCGCCCAGACGTCGATGCTGCCGCCGGTCAATCCGGACGACGGCGGCTACGGCTACGACGACCGTCCCGACCGGCGGCGCCAGAAGAAGAGCAACACCTCGACGATCCTCCTGGTCGTCGCCGGCGTTCTCGTCCTCATCGGCGCGATCCTCATCGGACGTGTGGTCTTCAGCGACACCGAGGGCGACGCCACCAAGTTCGACGCACCGAACATGATCGGCTCCACGGTCAGTGAGGCGCAGAAACTCGCCGACAACGCGGAAGTCGTCCTGGCGGTGGGTTCCAGGGAGCCCTGCGAGGACCAGGAGAAGGGCCAGATCTGCAGCCAGCGCCCGTCCCCGGACGCCCAGATGAAGACGGGCGAGACCGTGACGGTCGTCGTCTCCACCGGCGCCCCCAAGGTCGAGGTGCCGGATGTCCTGGAGAAGTCCGAGGCCACCGCGCGCAAGGCGCTGGAGGACGACGGCTTCACGGTGAACGTGAAGACGGTCGAGTCCGAGAAGACCACGGACACGGTCATCTCGCAGGACCCCGAGGGCGGTTCGAAGGTCGAGAAGGACACCGAGGTCACGATCACGGTGGCCAAGGAGGCGACCGAACCGATGCCCGACGTGCGCACCCGCTCCTACGACGCGGCCGTGGCACAGCTGAACGGCCTCGGCTTCACGAACGTGTCGAAGCAGGACGTCGACTCGGAGGAGCCCGCCGGGACGGTCGTCGAGCAGAGCCCGACAGGACCGAGTGACCAGGCCAAGGACGTCCAGATCGTCCTGAAGGTCTCCAAGGGCCCGCCGCAGCCCGAACAGGTCACCGTCCCGGGCGACATCGTCGGCAAGCGGTACCAGGAGGCGAAGGCCCAGCTCGAGGGCATGGGCCTGGTGGTCGCACTGGCCCCCAACTCGCCCGACAAGCCCAACGCCTTGGTGATGGGTGCCGAACCGGGAGCCAACGCCCAGGTCGCCAAGGGCGGCACAGTCACCCTCACCACCCTCGGTGGCGGAGGCGACGGCAACATCTTCGGAGGCCCGTCCGGCACAGCGGCGGACTGACCCGCCGAGCGCCCGGAAACGGATCAGGGCCCCGGTCACCTCAACGGTGACCGGGGCCCTGTGTTTCTGTCCGCGGGCGCCTTACCGCAGCTCCTCCGGGAGCGTGCGGTCCCTGTCCACCTTCTCGGTGCGCACCAGCTCGCCCCACACGATGTAGCGGTACTTCGAGGTGTAGACGGGCGTGCACGTGGTCAGCGTGATGTAACGGCCGGCCTTCTTCACACCCGATTCCCTGGGTACGGCAGCGATCGCGTCGACGTTGAACTTCGACGTCTCCGGAAGCTTCGCGAAGACCTTGTAGACGTACCAGGTGTCCTTGGTCTCGAAGACGACCGCGTCGCCCTTCTTGACCTTGTCGATGTTGTGGAACTTGGCGCCGTGTCCGTCCCGGTGGGCGGCCAGCGCGAAGTTGCCCTGGTCCGCCGAGGGGAGTGCCGACTTCACGGGGTCCGTGTAGTAGCCGGCGATGCCGTTGTTGAGGGTCTCGGTGTCGGTGCCCTTCTTGACCAGCACCTCCCCGTTCTTCATGGCGGGGACGTGGAGGAATCCGATGCCGTCCCTCGTGTCCAGCGCCCCCGGGCCGCCGGCCCACCGGTCGCGGACGGTGTTGCCCTGCTTGTCGGCCTCGCGGTCGGCGAGCACATTGGTCCACCACAACGAGTAGGCGACGAACAGGCCCAGCACCACCCCGGCCGTGATCAGCAGTTCGCCGAAGACACTCACCGCCGTCGCGACGGGATGGCGGCTCCTGCGGCGCACCGGGGCCGACGGCTCTCCGGTGCGCTCCTCGTGCTCGGTCCTCGCTGCCACCGCACCCGTCCCTGTCGTGATGTCGTCCAGCCCCGCGTCAGCCGACGAGCGCGTCGGGCTTCCCCTTGCTGCGCGGCCGTTCGTCGACCATTTTGCCCCACACGATCATTCGGTACGTACTCGTGAATTCCGGCGTGCAGGTCGTCAGCGTGATGTACCTGCCCGGGCCGGTGAAACCGGAGCCCGGGGGGACTTCGTCGATCACGGCCACGTTCGACGGCGACGTCTGCGGAAGGATGCTGGTCATCTCGTACGTGTAGTAGGCGTCCTGCGTCTCGACCACGATCGGATCGCCCGGTTTCAGCTTGTTGATGTAGCGGAAGGGCTCGCCGTGGGTGTTGCGGTGGCCCGCCACCGCGAAGTTCCCCTGCTCCGCCGAGGGCATGGCGGTCTTCAGCTTGCCCTCGCCGTAGTGACCGACCATGCCGCGGTCGAGGACCTTCTCCTTGCTGATGCCCTCGGCGATCGGCGCGACCACGTCCAGCTTCGGGATGTGCATGATCGCGAAGCCCTGGCCGGGCTCGAACGCGCCGGGGCTGCGCGCGCCGCTCGCCCAGTCGTCCTGGATCTTGTGCGTCTCCTGGCCGGCGATCTGGTCGGCGCGGACGTTGGTCCACCACAACTGGTAGGTGACGAACAGGAGCATCAGCACGCCGAAGGTGATGAACACCTCGCCGACGACCCGGCTGGCCACGACGGCGGGGCTGTCCTTGGCGGCACGCGCCGCGCGGCGCGCCTCCAGCCGTGACATCGGAACCGCGGGCGCACCGGCCTCGGGTTCGGGGGCGGGCCGGGCCTCACCCCGTCGTCTTCCCCGCCCCTTGGCCGCCCTCCGGCGCTCGGCCCTGCCACCTGTCGGCAGCGGTTCGGGAGCGGCCTCCGCATCCGCGGGGCCTGCGGGCGCGGCCACCCTCCGCGTATCGGCCGTCCGCAGGGCGACGGTCTCGTCGTTCCGGACCGTAGGGTCGCCGGCCACAGGCCGCACGGGATCCGGGACGCCGGGGACAGGCCGCCCGGGATCGGGGACGGGCGACGCCGGCACCGGGGCCGGCCCTTCCGCCCTGGGACCGGGCACGCCCGCCGTCGGGCCGGGTATCACCGCGGTCCCCCGGACGGTCCCCGCCATGGGAGCCGCCGCAGCCTCCTGCGGCCCGTACCAGTCCCTCTGATAGCCCTCCGGGTCGTACCACTCACCCGGGGCCTCCGCAGGCCCCTGAGCCGCCGTCTGGGGCGCCTGGGGTGCACCGTCGTCGGCCGATGCGGCCTCGGTCCGGAACCAGGGCGAGGTGTGCGGTCCCGGCAGCGGGTCGTTCAGCGGGTCCGCGAGCTGCTCCACCGCCTCGGCGAATGTGCCGTCGGGCTCGTACGCTCCCTGCGCGTACGGGCCTTCCTGTCCGGCGCCGGGGCGGGGTGAGGTCACGCGGCGGCCTTGCCCACCACCGGGGCGAGCCCCGCCGATCTCCCGACGGCCCCCGCGTCACCGCACTGCCCGAGCCAGTTGGCGAGCATCAGGTGGCCGTGCTCCGTGAGCACCGATTCGGGGTGGAACTGCACGCCCTCCACCGCCTGTTCACGGTGGCGCAGGCCCATGATGATGCCGTCGGCGGTGCGTGCGGTGACTTCGAGCTCGGGCGGAACCGTCGTGGGTTCGGCGGCGAGCGAGTGGTAGCGCGTCGCGGTGAAGGGGGACGGCAGACCGGCGAACACACCCTTGCCCTCGTGCAGCACGGGGGAGGTCTTGCCGTGCAGCAGCTCCGGCGCGCGGTCCACCACGCCGCCGTACGCGACGGCCATCGACTGCATCCCCAGGCACACGCCGAAGACGGGGACGCCGGACCGCGCGCAGTGGTGCACCATCTCGATGCAGACACCCGCCTGCTCCGGTGTGCCCGGGCCGGGCGACAGCAGGACGCCGTCGAAGCCGTCGTCCGCGTGTGCCGTGGTCACCTCGTCGTTGCGCACCACCTCGCACTCGGCACCGAGCTGGTAGAGGTACTGGACGAGGTTGAAGACGAAGCTGTCGTAGTTGTCGACGACGAGAATGCGTGCGCTCACTGGCCGGACCCCGCTCCGCCGGTGCCTTCGCCGTCCAACGTCGCATCACCGAAGGGGAGCAGCGGCTCCGCCCAGGGGAAGACGTACTGGAAGAGCGCGTAGACAACGGCCAGGGCCAGCAGGAGCGAGATGAAGCCCCGCACCCATGCGTTGCCCGGCAGATGCCGCCAGATCCAGCCGTACATGCTGTTGCCTCCATTCGGTACGGCACCAGACTAAACGGCCGGGGCACAGGCGTGGGTCAGCTGTGGAAAGCCGCTTGTCCGCCGCCTGTCGCGGGCGCCGCGCATACCGTCGGCCCCGTCGACCCGGGGCTACTTCACCGGCTGTGCGTAATGGAGATCGACGGTGCCCGAATAGCCGGGAAGCGTCAGCTTGTCATCTTCTTCGACCTTCCATCCCAGACCGTACGCCTTTACGTACAGCTGGTAGTTCTGGATGGCCGTGGAGCCGTCGAGCGCCTGCCTGAGCTTCTCGCGGTCACCGACGGCGGTGACCCTGTACGGAGGCGAGTAGACCCGGCCCTGAAGGATCAGCGTGTTGCCGACGCAGCGCACCGCGCTGGTGGAGATGAGCCGCTGGTCCATCACCCGGATCCCGCGGGCCCCGCCCTCCCAGAGGGCGTTGACCACGGCCTGCAGGTCCTGCTGGTGGATGACCAGGTCGTTGGGCTGGGGCTCGGGGTACCCGGGGTTGGCCGTGGCGTTGGGCGGGGCGTCGTTCAGCGTGACGGACAGCGCTTCGCCGGTGACCGCCGTGGTGCCCGCGGCCTTCTCCAGCGCGTCGAGCTCGGCGTCCTCGGCGCGGGTACTCCCGTCGTCGCGCCGGGCGAGGGTGTCGATGTCCGCGCGCACGGAAGCGGTCGATTCGTCCAGCTCGGCGTTCTTCTCACTGCGCTGCTGAATGAGGTCGGAGAGCTTCAGCAGGGAGGAGTCGGTCCGGATATCGGTCCCTTTGGCCGTGTTGGCACTGGTGACGAAGATCAGTCCGGCCAGTGCGAAAACGGCAGCGGTGAGGCTTTGGACCGGCCATCGGGACAAGCTCCGGGCCCGGCCTCGGGGAGAGTCGGCAGAATTGCTCAACGTACCCTTATCTCCTTAGGCGCCACGGAAGCACTACGCTAACGGACGCCCCGGGGAGGCAGCATTCCCCCTCGCGCCCCGGCGCCAGCCACAGATCCCTGCGCGGTCACGCAGCGCATCGACAGGAGAGTCCCTCGTGCCGAAGTCACGTATCCGCAAGAAGGCAGATTTCACGCCTCCGCCGGCGAAGCAGGCGACGAGCATAAAGCTGACCAACCGCAGTTGGGTGGCGCCGGTGATGCTGGCGCTCTTCCTGATCGGCCTGGCCTGGATCGTGGTCTTCTACGTCACCGAGGGCGACCTGCCGATCGACGCCCTCGGCAACTGGAACATCGTCGTGGGCTTCGGATTCATCGCCGGCGGCTTCGGCGTCTCCACCCAGTGGAAGTAGCTCTGCCCTGAAGTTACCCACAGAGTTATCCACAGGTGGGGGAAAAGGTCTGACGATCTGTGGATAACTTCCCTCGAAGTTGACGCCGGTGTGACTACACACTTACGCATCCCGAGGCCGTGCGCCCCTTGTCCTGACTGGAAAAACCCGGTTCAGCGACAAGGGGCACACCTGTTCCCCACGTCATGCACAAGATCCGGCACCCTCTGTGGACAACCGGCCTCCTGGAGCGATGGTTCCGCTCAGGTGAGCGCCACTGTCCTGACGAGGACGGCCACGACGACCACCACGAGGGCCAGCGCACAGGCGCCGTACTGCACGAGATTCCGGCGCTCGCGCGGCGCGTGGACCATGGCGACCGCGATCAGGGCTCCGGCGACGAGCCCGCCCACATGAGCCTGCCAGGCGATCCCGCCCCAGGGGTTGAAGGTGAAGATCAGGTTCACCACGAGGAGCGCGATCACCGGCCGCATGTCGTAGTTCATCCTGCGCATCAGGACCGCCGTGGCACCCAGCAGACCGAAGACGGCGCCGGACGCACCGAGCGAACCCTGCGCGGGGTCGGCGATCCAGTAGGTGAGCGCGCTGCCCGCGAGCCCGGAGAGCAGGTAGAGCGCGAGGTAGCGGGCACGGCCCAGAGCGGCCTCCAGGGGCCCGCCGAGCCACCACAGCCCCAGCATGTTGAAGGCGATGTGCCACACCTCCTGGTGCAGGAACATCGACGTCACCAACCGGTACCACTGGCCTTCCGCCACTCCCTCGATGCCGCCGGACGGGCCCGTGTAGGCACGTCCGAACAGCAGCAGGTCGTCGACCAGCGGATACTTCGTACGCTCGGTGACGAGGACCGCGACGAAGACGGCTAGGTTGATGCCGATCAGGATCTTGGTGACCAGCCTGGGGTCGGCGGCGACACGACCGCCCGCCAGGGTCCGCGGCCGCCGGGCCGCGGGGTGGCGCCCCGCACCCGCCCCTTCGCGGACGCACTCCGGGCAGTGGAAACCGACCGAGGCCTCGATCATGCAGTCCGTACAGACCGGGCGGTCGCACCGGGTGCAGCGGATCCCCGTCTCCCTGCCCGGATGCCGGTAACACGTGGGCGGACCGCCCGCGGCCGCGGACCCGTCCTGGTCTTCCGGCGGCTGCTGGTCCATCGGTCACGGCCCCTTCGGTCCTCGTCCGTGGAGGCGGCGCACACACGGCCGCCCCGCTCGCCCGTTATGTATCAGTACGGACGAGCAGGGCGGTTGGTTCCCGAGAGGGCGGCGGCCGCAGGTCAGCGGCCCGTGCGGCTCAGCCCTCGGATCAGCGGGTCTCGATGACGACCGACTCGATCACCACGTCCTGGAGCGGGCGGTCGGTCCGGGGATTGGTCTCAGCCGCGGCGATGGCGTCCACGACCTTCCTGCCCGCCTCTTCGGAGACCTCACCGAAGATCGTGTGCTTGCCGGTCAGCCACGCGGTGGGCGACACCGTCACGAAGAACTGCGAACCGTTGGTGCCCGGACCCGCGTTGGCCATGGCCAGAAGGTACGGCTTGGTGAACGCGAGGTCGGGATGGAACTCGTCACGGAACTCGTACCCGGGGCCGCCCGTGCCGTTGCCCAGCGGGTCGCCTCCCTGGATCATGAAACCTTTGATGACGCGGTGGAAGACGGTGCCGTCGTAGAGCTTGTCCGTGGACTTCCTGCCGGTCGCCGGATCGGTCCACTCACGCTCGCCCGTGGCGAGCTCGACGAAGTTCTTGACCGTCTTCGGCGCGTGGTTCGGCAGGAGCCGGATCTCGATGTCGCCCTGGTTGGTCTTCAGAGTGGCGTAAAGCTGCTCGGCCACGATCCGCCTTCCTTAAGTCTTCGCTGACGACCACCGATCCTCGCACGGGGGCGCTCGTCCGCCGGGCGACCACGGCCCGGGGACGGGCCCACTCACCTTGTTGCCCGCTTTCCTGCACCTTTCCCACACTTCCCGCACGACATGGGCGGCCAGGTGCCCGACGGCGCGGAGCGCGCCGACACGAACCGTGGCATCGTCGGCGACACGCTCCCCTTGCACCGCTTTGCCCGAGAATGACGTTCATGACCCGGATGCCCGTCCCGCATGGCGCACAAGGCCCCAGCGGGCATGATTTCGAATTGGGTGGATAGGCGGAGTACCTACCCGCCACCAAGGAGGAGGATCCCGTGACCCGCATCGACAGCGTGCGCGCCGCAACCTACTCGGCGAAGGACAGCGCGCAGCACGCCGCGGAAGTGGTGGCGCCCTACGCCGACACGGCCAAGGAACAGGCCGCGCACTACGCGCAGGAGGCTCGTGCACGGCTCGCGCCCAAGGTGTCGAAGGCAGCCGCGCAGGCCCGCGTCCAGTACGGCGCGCATCTCGCACCTCGCATCGAACAGGCGCTGACCCACGTGCCGCCCAAGGTCGACGTAGCCGCGCACAAGGCCGCCACCCGGACGCGCAGCGCCGCCCGCACCGCAGCCGACTACACCGTTCCGCGCGTCGAGTACGCGGTGGCGGCGAGCCGGCCCATGGCCGAGGAGGCCACCGCCCGCAGTACGGCCGCGCTGGCCGCACTGCGCGGTCAGGTGACCGCCAAGGAGATCCAGAAGCTGGTCAGGAAGCACGAGCGCCGGGCCAGGGCGGGCCGGGCGGCCAAGGGCTTCCTCGTCCTGGGCGTCCTGGCCGGCGGAGCCTTCGCCGCCTGGAAGTGGTGGGACAAGCAGGCCAACCCGGACTGGCTGGTCGAGCCGCCCGCCCCCACCGATGTGTCCGACGACCGTGCCCCGCTGACCTCGGTGGACGGCAGCGGCCGTACGGTGCTCGACCCGGAGGTCCGCGTCAAGCAGGACGAGGCGGAATCCGGATCGGACCCGGTGGACGGAACCGACCGCGACGACCGGCGCTGACCCGGCCCGCCGGGAACGACGCCTGAGAGGGGCGCCGGAAGACCTCAGGGTCTCCGGCGCCCCTCTCTCGTGCGGTGCTTGCGGGGAGCCCTCAGCCGACCCGGCACGGCTCGAAGACCGTGCTGCGGAGGCCTGCCAGGGCATGCTGCTCGGCCCGGTGGAAGTGGAGGCCCCGCGCGATGCGAAGGGCCTCGCGGTGGTGCTCGGCGGCCTCGCGGGGGCAGCCGAGCGCGGACATCGCGCGTCCCGCGGCGTTGCGGCACTCCGCCTGGGCCCAGAGGTCTCCCAGCTCCTCCGCGACCTCGATACCGGCCAGACACAGGGAACGGGCGGCCTCGCGGTCGCCCGTCCTCGCCTTCAGGGCGCCCAGATAGGACTGGGCCAGGGCCTTGGGGCGCTGGAGCCCTCGGTGGTCCCTGCTGAGGGCGAGACCGGCTTCGAGGGAGAGCGCGGCGGTGTGCGGGTGGCCCAGCGCCTCGTGGACCAGACCCAGCTCGACCAGGGTCATCGCCTCGGCCCCGCGGTGTGACTGCGAGCGGGTCAGCCGCAGGCAGCGGGAGTACAGGCGGTATGCGGCGCCGGGCGCCCCTGCGTCCAACTCGACGCGGGCGAGCGCCCCGTAGGCGAGGGCGGTCCGCAGATGGTCGGTCCCCGCCGAATAGAGGCGGACGGATTCCGTCAGGTGCCCGCGCGCCTCGTCCAGCGCGCCGGTGGTCCAGCGGGCGCGTCCCAGTTCCTCCCTGGAGGCGGCCAGCAGATCCGGCCAGTCGTGGAGCTCACTGAGCCGCAGGGCTCGCTGGACGTGTTCCTCCGCGGAGTCGACGAGGCCCGCGGTGAGGGAGGCGTCGACGAGGCTGAGGGAGAGTTCGGTCTCCGCCCGCGGGTTCGATCCCCGTTGCGCGGCCCGCAGCCCGGCCCGCGCGACGGCGAGCCACTCGGGGACACGTGACCGGCGCTTGCAGGTCTCCCGCAGCATGCCCGCGAGTGTCCAGGCGGCGACGTACGGACCGTGCTCGGCGGTGTGCTCCACGGCGGCGGTGAGATTGCGCAGTTCGGCCTCCGCGTCCTCCCTGGAGACCGGTGCGCCCTCGGTGGCACGGGGCTGCTGCCCCACCACGTGGATCCGGCCGGCACGGCCGTCGAGCACGCTGGCGACCTGCGTGTACCAGCCCAGGAGACGGTTCAGCGCCTCGTGGCGCGACTCCGCCGGCTCCTCGTCGCCCGCCCGGTTCCAGGCGTACTCCCGGAGCAGGTCGTGCGGGAAGCGGAAACGGCCCGGAGCGTGCTGGACCAGGAGGTTCGCCGTGGCCAGCGCGTTGAGGGCGGGGCGCACGGCGGTCTCGTCCGTGCCGGTGAGGGCGGCAGCGGCCGCGTAGGTCAGATCACGGCCGGGGAGAAGGCCGAGCATGCGCAGGGCGCGCCGGTCCCGGTCGTCGAGCCGCTGGTAGGACAGGTCGAGCGACGCACCCACGGACGCCCGTTCGTCGTCCGCGACGGAGGCTCCGGCCAGCGGTCCGGCCGCGGCGAGCTCCCGGGCCACGGACCTGAGGTCGAAGTGCGGGGAGACCGCGGATCCTGCCGCCACCACCCGCAGGGCGAGCGGCAGGTGTCCGCAGAGCCGCGAGATCTCCGCCACGGCGGGATCCGGTTCCCCCGTCGGCCGCGGGCGGCCCAGCGCGCTCCTGAGCAGCTCCGCCGATTCGTCGGGCCCCAGCACGGGCAGCACGATGCGCTGCGCGTCCTCGTGCACCGCCAGGCTGACCAGTGCCCGCCGGCTGGTGACGAGGACGGCGCAGCCCGTCGCGCTGGGCAGCAGGAGCCGTACGTGGTCGGCGTCGGCCGCGTTGTCCAGAACGATCAGCATGCGACGGGTGGCGATGACCGAGCGGAAGAGTGTGCCGCGTTCGAGGCAGTCGTTGGGGACGTGCTGGGCCGCCACACCCATCGCCCGCAGGAACGAGCCGAGGATCTCGCACGGATCCGCCGCGCCGAGACGGTCGAAACCCCTGAGGTCGACGAAGAGCTGACCGTCCGGGAAGTCGTCGGCGACCTGGTGGGCGCAGTGCACCGCCAGTGCCGTCTTGCCGATCCCCGCGGTGCCCTCCACACAGACGACGGGCGCGTTCCCGGAACGGAGCCGGTCGGTGATCCGGCCGATCTCTTCCGTGCGGCCTGTGAAGTCCCGTACCGCGCTGGGCAACTGGTGGGGTGTGAGGGGTGCTTCCGGAGTCCGTTCCCGGGGCAGCACCGCGCTCAGGACGAACTGGTGCGCGTCCCTGAGCTCGGCGCCCGGCTCCACGCCGTACTCCTCGACCAGCCGCTCGCGGATGCGCGCGTAGGCGTCCAGAGCCTCCACCTGGCGGCCGCTGTCGGCGAGCGTCCGCATGAGGAGGGCGTGCAGGCGTTCGCGGAGCGGGTGCACGTTGATGAGGCGCACGAGCTCGGGGAGGTGGCGTTCCCCCTGTCCGAGCGAGACCTCCAGTGCGTACAGCTCCTCCTCGGCGGCGAGCCGGCGCTCCTGGAATCGATCGCGCTCCAGTTCGATACCGCGGCTCTCGGTTCCCTCGGCGAGCGGGCCGCGGGCCAGGGCGGTCGCCCGGGCCAGTGTCTCGGCGGCGTCCGCGGGCCGCCCCGAGTCGCTCAGGGCACGGGCGGCGGCGAACAGTTCCTCGAACTCGAGGAGATCGCAGTCGAAGCCGCCGGGCGTGCCGAGCACGTAGCCGGCCTCGGAATGGGTGAGGGGCAGGGAGGACGGCAGACAGCGCCGCAGTCCCGAGACGTACTTCTGGACGAGATTGAGGGCGTGGGCCGGCGCGTCGTCACCCCAGACCATCGCGATGATCCGGTCCGCGGGTACGGGACGGGGGCCGCCGAGCAGCAGGGCGACCAGCACCGCGCGCTGGCGGGGCGGTCCGAGCGGCAGTGACAAGTCGTCGACCAACGCCCTTAACGGGCCCATCACTTCGAAACGTACATGCGAGTCAATCATTTTCCCCCCCGGTAACGGTAAAGAGAGCGTAAGCCTCCGGCCGGTCGGATCTCTTGGTATTAACACGCTGTTTCTGCGCCAGCCTCGACGGGCGCCGTGCTTCCGAAGCAGTTCAGCGTCCCTTCCAGCGCCCCGTCAGCACCTCCGGCGAAGGTCCTCCCCAGGAACCGACCCGAACGAGACATCTGCAGACAGGTCCAGGAGGACTTCCGGAATGACACTGCCCGTCGGCCGCCAGTCAGCATCCGAATCAGCCCCCGTCCCCGTCGTCGTCCCGGCGCCCGTGCCGCTCAGCTTCGACTCCACCCTTCCCCGCTCAGTGGTCCACCGGGCCTCCGTGGCGGAGGTGTTCGTCACGGACTCGGTGGAGACCGGCACGCCCGCGCCGGGCGCCACCACCCGCACCTTCGACGTGGCCGCCCAGCTGCCCCGCGGCCACCTCGTCGGCGAGCACCCGGCCGCGTACGACTTCCTGCTGCTCGTCGAGGTCCTGCGGCAGTCCGGGGTGTGCGTCGCGCACCGCCACCTCGACGTGGCGATAGACAGTGCGTTCATATTCAGCGCGCTCAACTTCGACGTGCTGTCCCTGGAGGCGCTGCGCATAGGCGCGCGCCCGGCGCAGACGGTGCTGCACCTGTCCGTGCGGCCGGAGACGAACCGCGGCGGCCGGATCCTGGGCTTCGACTTCGACATCGTCGTGGATCTCGACGGAACACCCACGCTCCGGGCGTCGGGCGGTCTGACCTTCGTCAGCCGCCGGGCGTACGGGATGCTCCGGGCCCAGGGGCTCGGCAAGGCACGGGCCGCGTCCGCCGCGCGCGCCCACCGGCCTGCTCCCGCCGCCCCCACCACCATCGGACGCAAGGACGCCCGGAACGTCGTGCTGACCGAGCCGGCCGTCGGTGTGGGAGGCGAGGCCTCCGCGTTCCTGGTCGTCGACACCGCCCATCCGCACCTGTTCGACCACCAGCTGGACCATGTGCCGGGGAACCTCCAGCTGGAGGCCGCCCGGCAGCTCGCGGTGGCCTCGGTGGCACGGCTGCACGGACTGTCCCCCGTGGATCTGGTCGTGACGTCCGTGCGCGCGCGGTTCACCGACTTCGCCGAGCTCGGCCTCAGCACCCCGGTGACCGCCCACGTCGACGGGGTCCAGCACGCGGAGGCCCTCGGAACCCTGACCGTCCCCGTCGAGGTGCGTCTCGGCCAGGGCGACAGCTCGGTGAGCGAGGTCAATCTGGAGGTGGCCCAGTGGGCGTGACCCCCGGGACCCGGACGGCCACGGCCGCGCTCCCCGACGCACCACCGATCACGACGCTGGTCTGCGACTACGGAGGCGTCCTGACGAACCCGCTCGCCGAGACCTTCGCGGTCTTCTCGGACAGCACCGGCATCCCGGTCGAGGACCTCCAGGTGGCCTTCGGCCGCGCCACCCGGCGGTACGGCGTGAGCCCCATGGCGGAGCTGGAGATCGGCGCCATCCGGGAGGACGAGCTCGTACGGCGCGTGCTGTCCGAGCTGGACACGGACCCCGGCGATGTTCTCCGGGGCCTCCCGTTCGGCGAGGTCTGGTTCCGCGGCCGGCGCACCAACGAGGACCTGACCGCCTTCCTCCGCACCGTCCGGGCAGCCGGTCACCGGGTCGGGCTGCTCACGAACAACGTCCGGGAGTGGGAACCGCGCTGGCGCGCGGCCCTCCCCGTCGCCGAGCTGTTCGACACCGTCGTCGACTCCTCCCGGGAGGGCGTCCGCAAGCCGGACCCCGAGATCTACCGCCGGCTCGTCGCCCGGCTGGACGCCGTCCCGGCCACCGTCCTCTTCCTGGACGACCTGGAGGAGAACTGCGCCGCCGCCCGGGCGCAGGGGATGCATGCGATCCGCTTCGACTCGACGGATCAGGCCGTCCGGGACGTGGGCCGCCTGATGGATCTGCCCGCTCTCACCGAGGAACCCTCCGGAGGTACGTCATGACCCGTTCGCCCACCCCTCAGGTGCTGATCGTCGGCGCGGGCCCGACCGGTCTCACCGCGGCCTGCACCCTGCTGCGGCACGGTGTGCAGGTCAGGGTCGTGGACCGCCGGCACGGACCCACCAGCGCCCCCAAGGCGCTGATCCTGTGGAGCGGCGCCCTGGAGGTGCTCGACCGGCTCGGGACGGCGGTCGCGATCGGCGAGCGGTCGCTGCCGCTCACCGGCGCCTCGTACTGGTCGCGCGGCAGGAGAATCGCCGGGCTGGGGTTCGGCGCCCTGCGCGGCACCCGTTTCCCCGGCCCTCTGTGCGTCCCGCAGCCGGTGACGGAGGAGCTGCTGTACGAACGGCTCATCCAGCTGGGCGGCGCCGTCGAATGGTCGACGGAGGCCGAGTCGGTCACGGTGGAGGCCGAAGAGGCCGCTGTCGTGCTGAACGGCCCCGGCGGGGACCGCAGCACCTCGCGCCCCCGTTGGCTGATCGCCGCCGACGGGGCGCACAGCAGGGTCCGCGAGGAGCTGGGCATCCCCTTCGAAGGCAGCACGTACGCCCGTGACTTCCTCCTCGGTGACGGGCTGCTGGAGGCCACCGGCGCCACCCCGCTGCCCCCCGCCGAGGCGCAGTACCACCTCACTCCGGACGGTGTACTCGTCGTCGTCGCCCTCCCCGAGGGCGGTCACCGGGTCTTCTTCGACCTGCCGGCCGGCAGCGGCGAGGGTCCGCCTGACGACGCCGAGCTCCAGCAGCTCCTCGACGCCCGCGGGCCCGGAGGCTGGACCCTGACGAGCACCGCGTGGACCAGCAGGTTCCGGGTGCACACCAAGGTCGCCGCGGCCTTCAGGTCGGGTCCGGTGCTCCTCGCCGGGGACGCCGCTCACTGCCACAGCCCGGCCGGCGGCCAGGGCCTCAACACCGGGGTGCAGGACGGCTACGACCTCGGCTGGAAGCTCGCGGCGGTCTGCGCGGGTGCGGATCCCGCCCTGCTCGACAGCTACGAGGCCGAACGGCGGCCCAGCGCCGTCCGGGCCGTGGGCAACGCCGACCGGCAGACGAAGCTCTGGCTCCTGCGCTCCGCGGTCTCCCGCTTCCTCCGGGACACACTGCTCCGCAGGCTCTCGGCGAGCGGCGCGCTGGAGAAGCGCCTCGTGCCCGAACTCGCCCAGGTCGACCTGGACCTGACCGGCAGCCCGATCGTCTCGGGAACCCCCGTGGACGGTGTGCGGCCCGGCCGCCGCGTCCCCGACACGGTCCTGTCCATGGTCTACGGCCGGGAGGCCGACAGCCTCCACGGCTACGTCGCCGCCGGCCGGCACACCGTCGTCGTGCTCGGCGTCTCCGGCACCGACACCGTCGCGGTGCAGGCGGCCGAGACGGCGGCGGCGCGTCACCGCGGCACGTCGGGCGGAAACGTCGACGTACTGCTGATCCGGCCGACCGACCGCGGCGACGCCTTCTCCGTTCCCTCGGCTCTGCCCGCGCACGATGTCGCCGCCGGCCGGTACGGCACCACCACGCAGGCCCTGTACGTCCGGCCCGACGGGGTCGTCGGCGCCCGGGTGTCCCTCGACGGACCGGGCCGCATCGCCGAGCTCCTCGCCAGAATCCCGGTCGGCGGTGAGCAGGACCGTGTTCCGCACATCTCGTGAGTCCCGTTCCCCGGTGCGGCGGCGCGGGCCCTGGTTCGTCCTGCTCTTCACCCTGCTCCTCGCGGCGAACTCCGTCGTCATAGGCGCGGACGTCGGCGACCGGCTGCTCGGCGGCGGGACCGACGATCCGTCCTCCGCCTCCTCCCGCGCCGGTGCCCTGCTGGAAGCCCACTTCCCGTCGAGCGCCCCCGATCTGGTGCTGCTGGTCCGCGGCGAGGACGGTGCGGGCGTCGACAGCGAACAGGTGGCCGCGCAGGGGGCCAGGCTCGCCGAACGCCTCGCCTTCGAGCCACGGGTCTCCGGCGTCGTCTCGTACTGGCAGACCGGATCCGAGCGCCTGCGGTCCGCCGACCGCTCCGAGGCGCTGATCCTCGCGCACCTCGAAGGCGACGACGACACGGCGGCCAGGACCTATGACCGGCTGGCACCGCTCTACCGGGGCAGCCCGCCCGACGCGGACGCTCTGGACGTGTCCCTGGGCGGCAGCGTCGCCGTGCAGCAGGAGATCCAGACGACGATCGAAGCCGACCTGCTCACCGCCGAACTCATCGCCCTGCCCCTGACGCTGATCATCCTGGTCCTCGTCTTCGGGGGCGCGGTCGCGGCGCTCCTGCCTCTCGGTGTCGGCGTGCTCGCCATCCTCGGTACCAATGCCGTGCTGCGCCTGCTGACGTCCGTCACCGAGGTCTCCGTCTTCGCACAGAACCTCACCACCGCGCTCGGGCTGGGCCTGGCCATCGACTACGCCCTGCTGATCGTGCGCCGCTTCCGCGAGGAGCTGCACCAGGGAGCGGACCCGCGCACGGCGGTCCGCACGACGCTGCGCACAGCGGGGCGCGCGGTCCTCTTCTCCGCCCTGACCGTCGCGGTCTCGCTGGCCGCGATGCTGGTCTTCCCGCTGTACTTCCTCCGCTCCTTCGCCTACGCGGGCCTCAGTGTCGTCCTGCTCGCCGCCGCGGCGTCCCTGATCGTGCTGCCGGCCGTGCTGCTGCTGCTGGGGCACCGGGTGGACGCCCTCCGCCTGCGCAGGAAGCCACCGCGGACCCGCCAGGAGGGTGGTCTGGTCGAGCGCGTGGTGCGCCGCCCCTACCGGTACGCCGTCACCGTCGCCGCCGTCCTGGTGGCTGCCGGAGTCCCATTCCTCCAGGTCGAGTTCGGGACCGCCGACGACCGGCAACTGCCCGCTGCCTCGGAGTCCCGCCTGGTCCAGGAGGCGATACGGGACGACTTCGCCGCCAGCACGACCGGCGGGGTGGAGATCCTCGCCCGGGACGCGAAGGGACTCGACCGGTACGCGGCGAGGCTTTCCCTGCTCGCGCACGCCGCCGAGGTGGACACCCCGCTCGGCACCTACCGCGACGGCCGCAGGAAGGACGCCGCCACCCCAGCCGACGCCTCCCGCGCGGCCGACGGACTGGTGCATCTGTCCGTGGTCCCGGAGAAGGGCGTGGAGGACGTGTCGCCCGAGAGCCGGCGCCTCGTCGAGGGCGTCCGGGACGCCTCGTCGGGATTCGAGGAACTCGAACCCCTCGCCGGGGGCCGGGCCGCGGTCCTGGAGGACAGCAAGCGAGCCATAGCCGACGGGCTGCCCGCAGCCGGACTGCTCATCGCCGGCACCTCCCTCCTGCTCGTCTTCCTCCTGACCGGGAGCCTGCTGATCCCTCTCCTCTCCGTGGCGTCGGGAGCACTGAGCCTCACCGCCATGTTCGGCCTGGTGGTGTGGGTCTTCCAGGACGGCCACCTGTCCGGACTGCTCGGATTCACGCCCACCGGGACCATCGAGGCGACCCTGCCGGTGCTGATGTTCTGCATCGCGTTCGGCCTCTCCATGGACTACGGCGTATTCCTCCTCTCCCGCATGAAGGAGGAGTACGACCGCACCGGCGACCCCCGGCTGGCCATCGTCACCGGAGTGCGCCGCACCAGCGGCGTCATCACCGCGGCCGCGGCGATCATCGCCGTGGTCTTCGTCGCCATCGGCACCTCGCAGATCACCAACAGCAAGATGCTCGGCCTGGGCGCCGCCCTCGCCGTCCTCGTGGACGCCACCGCCGTCCGGGGCCTCCTCGTCCCGGCCGTCATGCGGCTCGGCGGACGCGCCACCTGGTGGGCACCGGCCCCCCTGGCGCACTTCCAGCAGCGTTTCGGTCTGCGTGAGGAACCGGCCGCCGCTCCGGCCCCGGAGCGGCGGACACCCACAGAACCCGTACTGGAGACAGCGAAATGAACGCGTCCGATCCCGGCCTCCGGCACGGCCGTGTGGTGGTGACCGGTGCGACCGGCCTCCTCGGAACCGCCGTCGTCAACCAGCTCCTCGCCGAGGGCAGGGAGGTGACGGCGCTGGTCCGCGACCCCGCCAAGGCCGCCCGCCAGTTCCCCGCGCTCCCGAAGTCGGCCGTCGTGACGGCGGACATCCGGAAGCCGGAGACGTACCGCGAGGCACTGCCCGGCGCGGCTGCGGTGATCCACACCGCCGCGTACTTCCGCGAGTACTACCTTCCCGAGGCCGACCTGCCCCGGCTCTTCGCCACCAACGTCGACGCCGTCACCACACTCCTGCGGGAGGCGGTCGCCGCAGGAGTGCCCGCCGTCGTCCAGACCAGCTCCGTCAACACCCTCGGCGCCGGGACGGAGGAGGACCCGGCGAGCGAGTCGGCCGACCCGCCACCGGACTGGGAGCGCAACGCCTACCGCGCCAGCAAGGTCCGTGCGGAGGCCGCCATCCGGGCCTTCGCGCGGGATCCCGAGTACGCGGGCCGGATCCGGGTCCCGATCGTCCTCCCCGGCTGGATGTGGGGCCCGGCCGACGCCGGCCCCACCTCGGCGGGCCGGCTCTTCCTCGCCGTCGCGCAACGGGGCATCAAAGCGGTCCCCCGTGCGGGGAACCACGTGGTGGACGCCCGCGATGTGGCGTACGCGCTGGTCAGGGCAGCCGATCAGGGCGAGCACCTGCGGCGCTACATCGTCGCCGGCCGATGGCGGTCCCTCTCGGGGACCTGCGCGGCAGTCGCCCGCGCCACGGGAGCTCCCGCGCCCAAGGAGGTCCCCGCCCGGGCGGCCATCGCGTTCGCGACCGTCCTGGAGACCTCGGCCAGACTGCGCGGCACTCCCCCCGTCGTCACCCGTGAGGGCGTGCGCGCCCTGCTCGACGGGGACCGCACCCGTATCACCTCCGCGCGGGCCCAGCGGGAACTCGGCGTCACCTTCCGCCCGCTGGCCCGGACCGTCGCGGACACCGCCGCCTGGTACCACCGCGCCGGCCTGCTCGACCACGTGACCACAGAGGAGAATGCCGCGTGAATTCCGCCAGGATCAGCCGGCTGCGGACCGTCCTGCTCGGTGCGGCGGCGGCGCTGCTGGCCGTCACCCCGGTGTACTGGGCGAACGCCGTAGCTCCGTCGCCCGGCACGACCGAGGGCCGCACGACGGATGTGAACGCCCCGCAGCAGCAGAAGACATGGACCCTCGACAAGGGCATCTCCGACATCCCTGTCAGCTTCACCGTCCGCAACATCAACCGGACCAAGGCCGCGTGCCCGGTCGACGGCCGCACGTACACCGTCCGCGGGCACCTCACCGCCCCCACCCGTCTCCTGGAGGGCAAGGACACGGACAGGGCCGTCACGCTCTACCAGCACGGCATCGCCGCGGGCGAGTGGTACTGGCGGGTCGAGGCCGACGGCTACCACCACGCGGAGGAGCTGGCCGCACGGGGCCACGCCTCGCTCACCATCGACCGCATCGGTTACGACAACAGCGACACCCTGGACGGCCTGGCCACCTGCATCGGCGGACAGGCCGACATCACCCACCAGATCGTCCAGCAGCTCCGCAAGGGGACCTACCGGAGCGAGGGCACCGGAGAGGGTAGAACCGCGGCCAGGTTCGGCAAGGTCTTCCTCGCCGGCCAGTCCAACGGCGGCCAGATAGCGCAGATCGCCGCGTACTCCTTCCGCGACATCGACGGCCTCGTCCTCATGGACTGGACGGACCGCGGGCTCACCCCGCAGGCCAACGCCCGCTTCTTCTCCTCCCTCCAGACCTGCCTCCGGGGCGGGACCAAGGGATACGTCTACTACGACCTGGGGCCCGCCGAATTCCGTTCGGGCAACTTCCACGACACGGACCCGGCCGTCCTCGGCCTCGCCGTGCCGCACCAGAACCGCCACCCCTGCGGGGACATGGTCTCCCAGCTCGGCGCGGTCCTGGTCGACCTGCGCGAACTGAAGACCATCACCGTGCCCGTCCTCTTCATGTACGGGGAGAAGGACGCCCGCGTGGAGGGCGGCGAGGAGCACCGCGCGCTCTTCACCGGCGCCGAGGACACCCAGCTGATCGACATCCCGGACGCCGGTCACTACATGGGCATGGCCCGCCAGGCCCCTCTGGTCCACGACACCCTCGCCGACTGGCTCGACCGCCGCTGAACCGGCCCGGAAAGCGTCACGGGGGTCCACGGCCCGCCGTACCGCACGCCTCCGCCACACCGCCCGGCCCGGGCCCCTCCCCGGCCGGGCTTCAGCGAATCTTCCAGCGACTGGTCAGCGGGCACGGTCATCGTCGACCGTACGGAGCCCTTGTGCCTTCCTCCCACCCCCGAAACCCAGGGAGTTCATCCCATGCCAGCCACACCGTCCCCGCTCCACCGGCTCGGCGCCTTCGCCGCGGCCCGGCGGCGCACCGTCCTGATCGCCGGTGCGGTCCTCTTCCTGCTCGCCGCGGCCTTCGGCGCGGGGGCCCAAGCAGCCCTGTCCCTGTCGCGCTTCGAGGCGCCGGGCTCCGAGTCGGACACCGCGGAGCAGATCCTGCACCAGGAGTTCAAGGACGGCTCCCCGAACTACGTGCTCCTGGTCACCGCGAAGGACGGCGGGACGGTCGACGACCCGGAGACGGCAGCCGAGGGCCGGAAGCTGACCGAGGACCTGGCCGGACGCGACGGCGTCGACACGGCCGGCTCCTACTGGTCGCGCGGCGCGGACAGCGCCCTGGTCAGTGAGGACCGCTCGCAGGCGCTCGTGGTGGCCTGGCTCCGGGGATCGGCTACCGAGGTACGGACCGAACTGGCGGAGATCACACCCGATTTCACCCGGGACACCGAACTCCTCACCGTGCGCCCCGGCGGCCAGGACGAGGTCTTCCGCCAGGTCGGCGAGGAGACCCGGCGGGACTTCCTCCGCGCGGAGGCCATCGTCATCCCCGCCGTCTTCCTGCTGCTCCTGTGGGTGTACCGCCGCTGGTCGGCCGCCGGGCTGACGCTCGGCGTCGGCTTCTTCTCGGTGCTGGCCACGCTCGCCATGGTGCGCGGCGTCACCGCGTTCACCGAGGTCTCCACCTTCGCCGCCAACCTCGCCCTCGTGCTCGGTCTGGGACTCGGCCTGGACTACAGCCTGTTCGTCATCTCCCGCTTCCGCGAGGAGATGGCCGCCACTCCCGGCGGCAGCGTCGCCGACCGGCACGCCGCGGTCGTCCGCACCGTCGCCAGCGCCGGACGCACCGTCCTGTTCAGCGGCTTCACGGTCGCCGCCTCGCTCGCGGCCCTCTTCCTCTTCCCCTTCCCCTTCCTCCAGTCCTTCGCGTGGGCCGGCATCGCCGTGGTCGTGTCCGCGGCGTTCGGCGCAGTCGTCCTGCTGCCCGCCGCTCTGGCCGCTGTCGGCCGGCGCACCCTGCGGCCGGGCCGGACCGAACCCGCCGTGGAGAGCGGCCGCTGGTACCGCAACACCCTGAAGGTCATGCGCAGGCCGCTCCTCTACGGCCTTCCCGTGCTGATCGCCCTGCTCGCCCTGGGCGCGCCGTTCCTCGGCGCCCGGTTCGGCCTGCCCGACGAGCGGGTGCTCCCCGCGAGCGCGTCCAGCCGCATCGTGCAGGAGGAGATCCGCACCGGCTTCGCGGCCGAGGAGACCGACGCGCTCCAGATCGTCACCACCGGCGAAGCGGCGCAGGACGGCTCGGACTACGCGGAGCGACTGTCGCAGGTCCCCGGCGTCTTCCAGGTGGACACCGGAAGCGGCACGTACCGCGACGGCGGGCGTGCGGGCGCCACGGCGGATCCCGGCCGCTTCGAAGCCGGTGAGCACACCCTCCTGACGGTCGTCCCCGACCAGAAGGCGCTGGCCGGCGACATGGCGCAGTTCGTGGAGCGGGTGCGCTCGGTGGACGCCCCGTACACCGAGGTGCGGGTCGGCGGGTTCCCCGCCGCGATGACGGACTTCCGCGGAGAGCTTCTCGACCGCCTCCCCTACGTCGTCGCCCTGATCCTGTTGGTCACCTTCGTCATCCTCTTCCTGATGACGGGCAGCCTGCTCATCCCGGCGAAGGCCACGATCGCCAACATCCTCAGTCTCAGTGTGATGTTCGGCGTGCTGGTCTGGGTCTTCCAGGAGGGCAACCTCTCCGGAGTCCTCGGCTTCACCGCGAGCGGCCGTATGGAACCCAGCATCCCCATCCTCATGTTCTGCATCGCCTACGGGCTGTCCATGGACTACGAGGTGTTCATCATGGCCAGGGTCAAGGAGGCGTACGACCGGACCGGGGACAACACGCGCGCGGTCGCCGAAGGCATCCAGCGCAGCGCCCCGCTCGTCACCTCGGCCGCCGCGATCCTCGCCCTCACCTTCGCGACGTACGCCACCGGCGGTGTGGTCTTCCTGAAGGAGCTGGGCATCGGCATGGCACTGGCGGTCCTCGTCGACGCCCTGCTGATCCGTACCCTCCTCGTCCCGGCCTTCATGGGACTGGCAGGCAAGGCCAACTGGTGGGCACCGGCTCCGCTGCGCCGTCTGCACGCCCGGTACGGGATCAGTGAGGCGCCCGCTGCCGAGACTCCCCGCCAGGACCTGATCGAGGCCAAGTAATGCTCGCACCCCTGGTGAACCTGCTCATCGTCGTGGCCTCCGCGCTGATCCACCGCTGGCTCTGGGTCCGGCTGGTGCGCGACACCACGCGCCAGGGAGGCAGGGCACGCCGGGTGGGAACCGTCGCGACGGTCGCCTCCGCAGCCCTCGCGGCCGCCCCGCGCATCCTCGTCCCGGCTCTCGGCCCGGACACGGGACGGCCGCTGGCCTGGGCGGGGTACGTCTGGCTGGGAGTGCTGCTGTACCTGATCCTGGTTCTGCTGGTGCTGGAGATCCCGCGTGCGGTCCTCGGGATCCGGGCGCTTACCCGGCGGCGGAGCGGGCCGGCGCGGCCGCCGGCGGCCGCGGAGCCCGTAAGGGTTCCGGCGACGACCGTTTCACGTGAAACAGAGGGAGACCCTGTTTCACGTGAAACAGAGACAGCTTCTCCGAGTGCCGGACCGACGTCCGGAGAGGCGGGCGACGGCCCCGGCGGGGACCGGGACACCGGCCCCGCGCGTCCGGACCGGCGCCTCTTCCTGAGCCGCGCGGGCGCGCTCGCCGCAGGAGGGATCGCCGTCGCCACCACCGGTGCCGGCATGCGGACCGCGCTCGGCGACCCGGTGATCAAGCGGGTGCCCATCCGCATCGCCGGTCTGGCACAGCCGCTCTCCGGGCTGCGGATCGCGGTCGTCAGCGACCTGCACCTCGGTCCGCTGCTGGGACGGGGCCACACCGAGCGCATCGTCCGGATGATCAACGGCCTGGAGGCCGACGTCGTGACCGTCGTCGGGGACCTGGCGGACGGCAAGCCGTCCCAGCTGGCCCCCGCCGCCCGCCCACTACGCCACCTGGAGTCCACGCACGGCGCCTTCTTCGTCACGGGCAACCATGAGTACATGTTCGACGGCGCCGAGGCGTGGGTGGACGAACTGCACGACCTGGGGGTCACCACGCTCCTCAACGAACGCACGGAGATCCACCACCACGGCGCCGTGCTCGACCTGGCCGGGGTCGAGGACCTGTCCGCCACCGAGCACGGGCGCGGGCCTGACTACGAGCAGGCGCTCGGCGGCCGGGACACCGGTCGGCCGGTCGTCCTCATGGCGCACCAGCCGGTGATGATCGAGGAGGCCGCACGGCACGGGGTAGACCTCCAGCTCTCGGGGCACACCCACGGCGGTCAGATGTTTCCGCTCACCCAGCTGACCAAACTCGCCAACCCCGTCGTCTCGGGCCTCGGGAAGGTCGACAACACTCAGCTGTACGTCACCAACGGCGCCGGATTCTTCGGCCCGCCGGTACGGGTCGGCGCCGATCCCGAGATCACCGTGATCGAGCTGCGGCCCTGACACCGTCGCGGGCGGAGCCGGGGCGCCTCCCGGCCCCGCCCGCCCCTGGGTGAATGCGCCTGACCGAACGCCGATCGGCCCGGCATCCTTCCGAGGGCCGCCGACGCACAGACCGGCCCCGCTCGGACGATTTAAGGCATTCGAGCCGCATCCCTCCTGGAGCCTCCACGAGATATGCACAACTGCTCTTCACGGATACGGACTCCGCCCCATGTGAACATCCTGGCGAATTGCTAGCTTGGCCTGGAGCCGAGGCGTCCACCGGACGCGACGGGACGGGACAGGGACGCGGGGGAAGGGTTGTCCATGGCATGGGACGAGTGGGAGCAGCTGAAGGCGGACGCCTCCGAGCGGCAGGCGACCGGGATGCAGTTGAACCAGCTCGAGCCCGGCGGCGGAGGCTCGGCGGCTCTGCCCGGGCAGACGGGCGATCTCAAGGTGGGCCACGACGATCTGACGAAGATCGGCAGCCAGGCCCACGGCCTCTACGACGACCTCTGGAACAAGGCCCGGGTGGCCATTCCCAGCAGCGACAAGGCCGCGGGTGACCTGAGCGGCCAGGGGTTCGCGCTGGGCGGCGGGCTCAAGCACGTGTCGAACCGGTGGGACGAGCAGCTGAAGTCGCTCATGGACGCGTGCGCCCACATCTCCAACCACATGCAGGTGACCAAGAACGTGCACGCCGGTGACGAGCACTACATCCAGCGGCAGGTGAGCAGCATCGACGCCCTGGATGCCGGATTCGACGAGCGGGCCGGCGAGCCGGGCGCGAAGAACCCGGCGTACGAGCCGAAGAAGTAGCAGCGCGCCCACAGACGTACAGGAGAACGACAACTCATGGATCTCGACGCGCTGCGGTTCGCCAACTTCTCGACGCTGGACGACGCCGTCTCCGACTGGAACCTGCTCGTACGACACCTGGTGGAACTGAAGAAGCAGGCCGAGGACGGCCTGCACAAGGCCGCCAACACGGCCGACTGGGCCGGCATGAACGCTCAGGTCACCAAGGAGTTCATCGGCAAGACCGCCGGCGAGTTCAGTGACGCCCACACGCAGGCCAACACCATTCACAAGATCCTCAGTGACACCCGCGACGAGCTGAGGCAGTACAAGAAGGATCTCGAGGCCGCCATCAGCCGCGGGAACAAGAAGAATCTGACCGTCACGAGCACGGGCGGCGGCGGCTTCACCGTCACCATGAACATCCATCCTGACCGGGCAGCCAAGGGCACCTCGGTGCCGGAGCACAGCGAGAGCGATGTCACGGCACTGCGTGACGAGGTGCAGGGGATCCTCAAGAAGGCCTCGGAGAGCGACGACTCGGCGAGCATGGTGCTGACCGCGATCGCCGATCAGGCCAAGATGGGCTTCTCGGACGCCGACTACAAGGACCGCGACTCCGCGGCGGAGGCCGTCAAGGCGGCGGAGGACCTCGCCAAGATCGCGGCGAAGAACCCCAAGGACCTCACACCGGCCGACTTCGACAAGATCGACGGCGGCCTGGCCAAGTACAAGGACGACCCGCTGTTCGCCGAGCGGTTCGCCACGCATCTCGGGCCCACGAAGACCCTTGAGTTCTGGCAGGGCATCAACGACCCCGCCGTGAACCCGAACGTGGGCCGCGAACGCCTCGACAAGCTCGACGACCTCCAGCGCAATCTCGGCATGACGCTCGCCACCGCCACACAGAGCGACTCCGCCGACATGACGAGCTGGAAGGGCAACATGATCAAGCTCGGCGACCAGCCCATCGGCCGGGACGGCGGCGGCCCCATGGGCTTCCAGGTCATGAGCAACCTGATGCGGACCGGCGACTACGACGACCAGTTCCTCAAGAGCTACGGCACCAAGCTCATGGAGACGGACCGCAGGCTCACCGGCAACGGCGAGCACGCGAACCTGGCGTGGCAGCACATGGGCATGGACCCGTGGCTCAACCGGATCGGTGACGACAGCGGCGACGACCCGCTGACCGGCTACCTCAAGGGTCTGTCCAACAGTCCGGACGCGGCGACCGACTTCTTCAACGAGGAGTACGTCTCGAAGGAGGACTCCCCCTTCGAGCGCGACACGGACGGCAACGGCAAGAACGGGAAGGTTCCGCTCTCCAACTTCCAGTACCTGTTCGAAGAGCGGGAATGGCCGCAGGAGAGCAACCTCAAGGGCGACGATGACAACACCGGCCGCAACAACCTCGCCCTCGCCCTGGAGGCCGCCACGACAGGGCATCCGGCGGGCGAGTTGCCGACGGCGGACACCCCGGCCCACGACGACGGGCAGACCAAGCTCTTCGAGTCCATCGTGTCCTCCGTCTCGGACGACAACGAACGGCTCACCAAGCACGGCTACATGTCCGACAGCATCGGACAGATCACCTCGGAGTACCTGCCGGACATCAACCGGGCCATGACCGACGACCAGGACGAGGACACCAACAAGCTGTTCCCCGTGGCCGGCAGCTCCGCCACCCTCAACCACCGAGATGTGAACGCCCTGTTGGTCACCGTCGGACAGAATCCTGAGGGGTACGCGGCCGTGGAGGTGGCCAACAAGTCGTACATGGCGAACCTCATGGACTACCACATGAACCCCGACCTGCCGGCCGGCGAGCGCTACTCGAACGACACACAGTTCGCCATCGAGCAGATCGCCCACGGCTCGGGCGAGGTGTCCGGCACGCTGGCCATCGGACGTCAGGAGGCGGTCGCCGGCCCCGCCGAGGAAGCCGACAAGAAGTTCGACCAGTCCGTGGGCCAGTGGAAGAACGCCGTCTCCGGAGGCATCGGCACGGGCATCGGCGTCGGCACGTCGTTCATCGCCAGCCCGATCGGCGGCGCGGTGGCCGGCGGCGTGGCGGGGACGGCGAGCAGCATGGTCCTCGAAGCCCTCTTCCAGGACGCCGAGGGTCACGCCAAGGACGACGCGGGGTCCGTCATGGGCGAGAAGTGGGAGAGCGGCCTCGACCAGAACGCGGGGTACACCGAGAAGGCCGTGGAGAACGCGGCGAAGGCGCACCACCGTGACGACCTGATGGACGACAGCATCGACGAGAAGGCGCGCGCGGCCGCCCAGGAGGGGTTCCGGGCCGCGGGTACGAACACCGACTTCATGTCCCCGCACCTGAAGACGGACATCTGATCGCATGTCCGAGGACGGCGCCCGCCGCGTCGTCCCCTTCCGAACCTCGAAAGGCTTTCCGCGTTGTCTGTCCGTGGATCTCTCCGGCGTCACCGGTTCATCGGTGCGACCGTCTCCCTGTCGGCCGCCGTCGTCCTCGCGTCCACCCTGTCGGCGTGCTCGGGCGACAGCGACGACTCGGCCGAGAAGAAGTACACCGTGCCCACGTCACTCTGCGGGGTCGCTGTCGATCCCGCACTGGTGAAGGCCTTGCTCCCCGGCGGCGATTCGGTCTCGTCGGCCTCCTCGCAGCCGAACGGCGGGACGACTCGCTGCGACGTGTCCGTGGACGGCAAGGCGGCCCTGCGCCTCGCCCAGGCATGGTGGGGGGCGGGAGAGACCGCGGCGACGGTCGCGCAGGGGTACGCCGACACCGACGGCGGGACGGCGTCGGACGACTCCCGGTTCGTCCACACCGGCAAGGCCGCCGTGGGCAGGACCGCTTCCTGCACGTCGTCGGCCCACCCGGAGCAGGACCTCTTCGCGGTGATCCAGGTCCTCGGCTCGGGCATCGACGACCCGACGGCCATGAAGAGCCTGGTCACCGACTACACCGAGGCGGTCGACCGGTCTGCGGCATGCCGGTGATCCCGCCGCACGGCGGGGGACGGCACGTCGCCGGTACCGACGTGCCGTGACCGACGCGAGGTGCCCGCCACAACACACGAAAAACCCCTCCGGTCTGCGATTTCCGCAGACCGGAGGGGTTTTTCGGGATGTGGAGCCTAGGAGATTCGAACTCCTGACATCTGCCTTGCAAAGGCAGCGCTCTACCAACTGAGCTAAGGCCCCGAAAAACCGGACACCGCAGGACACATCCATGCCTCGACGTCCGTCGCAGAACAGAGTACCGGGTGACCCCCCGAATCCTGCAAAAGGATTGGGACTCCCGGCCTGCAACCGCTCTCCGTAAGATGCACACGAGGTTCGCAGCAGCGAAGCCGCAGCGAAGGGGAGACGCAATGGACGCAGCACAGCAAGAGGCGACGGCTAGAGCCCGGGAGCTCCAGCGCAGCTGGTACGGAGAGCCGCTGGGGGCGCTCTTCCGCAGGCTGATCGACGACCTCGGTCTCAATCAGGCGCGCCTCGCGGCGGTGCTGGGGCTGTCCGCACCCATGCTTTCCCAGCTGATGAGCGGGCAGCGGGCCAAGATCGGCAACCCTGCGGTCGTCCAGCGGGTCCAGGCACTTCAGGAGCTGGCCAGCCAGGTGGCGGACGGCAGCGTCAGCGCGGGGGAGGCCACCGACCGGATGGAAGAGATCAAGAAGTCTCAGGGCGGATCGGTCCTGACCAACACCGGCCAGACCTCCACCACCGGCGGTGCCCCCACCGTGCGGCGCGTGGTCCGCGAGATCCAGTCGCTGCTGCGGTCGGTGGCCGCGGCCGGCGACATCATCGATGCGGCCGACTCCCTCGCACCGGCCCACCCCGAGCTGGCAGAGTTCCTCAGGGTGTACGGAGCGGGACGCACCGCTGACGCGGTCGCGCACTACGAAGGCCACCAGAGCTAGGCCGGGACGGCCCCGGGGCGGCGGGGCCGTGGCAGTATCCCGACAGCCGGGGCACGAACCGAAACGGGAACGGGAGCGGGCGCAGCGCAATGGGTGAGGTCTTCGCTGGTCGGTACGAGCTGATCGATCCGATCGGACGTGGTGGGGTCGGGGCGGTCTGGCGCGCATGGGACCACCGGCGCCGCCGTTATGTGGCGGCCAAGGTCCTGCAGCAGAGCGACGCGCACACGCTGCTGCGCTTCGTCCGCGAGCAGGCGCTCCGGATCGAGCATCCGCACGTCCTCGCCCCGGCCAGCTGGGCCGCGGACGACGACAAGGTCCTGTTCACGATGGATCTCGTCAGCGGGGGCTCGCTGGCCCATGTCATCGGTGACTACGGCCCGCTGCCCCCGCGATTCGTCTGCCTCCTGCTCGATCAGCTGCTGTCCGGGCTGTCCACGGTGCACGCCGAGGGGGTCGTGCACCGCGACATCAAACCGGCCAACATCCTGATGGAGGCCACCGGAACGGGCCGGCCGCACCTGCGGCTCTCCGACTTCGGCATCTCGATGCGCAAGGGTGAGCCGCGCCTGACCGAGACCAACTACGTGGTGGGAACGCCCGGTTACTTCGCGCCCGAGCAGATGATGGGAGCGGAGCCGGACTTCCCGGCGGACCTGTTCGCCGTCGGCCTCGTCGCGCTCTACCTGCTCCAGGGCCGTAAGCCGGACGCCAAGGCGTTGATCGAGTACTTCGCCGAGCACGGCACTCCGGGCGCCCCGCAGGGGGTACCGGAGCCCTTGTGGCAGGTTCTCGCCGGCCTGCTGCAGCCGGACCCGCACGCCCGCTTCCGTACGGCCACGGGGGCGCGCAAGGCCCTCACGGCCGCGGTCGAGATGCTGCCGGAGGCCGGACCGGGCGAGGAGCCGGTCGAGGTGTTCGACCAGATCGGCCCCCTTCCCGCGGGGTTCGGCCCCGACGGCCCGGAATCACCTGACAGGGGCCCCCGGACACCCGCACAGTCCGTCGGCGGCCCCCCGTCGGCGCCACAGCCGCACACGCCCCTCGACGCAGGCCCGCAGCAGCACACGGGGCACCAGCCGTACGCGCCACCCTCGTCGATGTCGGAGACGGGCAGCTTTCACCTCGCACCGCCGCCCCCGCGCCCCGCACCCCTGGACCAGCAGACGCCGTCCTCCCCGCTTCCGGCCCACGCGGCGAACCCCCACACGGCGGACCCGCACGCGGCGAGCCCGCTCACAGCGAACCCCTACGCCGCCGGAGCCTCCCCGGACCTCGCACAGGCCCCCACGGCCGCCGTGCCGTACGGGGCGGCGCAGACGCGCGCCTACACCGCCCAGCACCCCCAGGCTCCCCGGAGCGTCTCCCCGCCCGCGCCACGGCCGTCCCCCGCGAAGCGGCCGGGACCGCCCCCGAAGGTGGCGGTCCCGGTACTGCTGGTGGCTCTGGTCTGCTTCGCCGTGGGGATCTGGGCCCTCACCCAGGCCTGAGCGCCCTACCAGACCTGCGGCGGACCCCCGAGCGGCGCCTGCCCGCCCGGGGTACCCGGCGGCACGGCGGCGGGAGCGGCCCGGCGGCGTGCCAGCAGGGTCCACGCACCGAGCCCGAGCACCAGCACGGAGCCCGCGCCGATCCCGGCCGCGGCCACCGTCCTCATCGTGGCGCTCCTTTCGGCCGCAGCGTCGCTCTGACCGGTCTCGGCCATGTCCCTGTCGTCGTCGGTGACCCCGAAGATCCCGGCGTCCCCCTGGTACGGCGACGGCTTGCTGTCGTTGACGACCTTCACCCTGAGCGTCAGCGCGAGGCCGTCGTCCCCGTAGTGCTCGGCGACATCGGGCGAGAGCGTCGCCGACAGGTAGTACCAGCCCGCGAAACGCATGGCGCTGACGTCCGCCGCGGAGTCGTAGCGGTTCTCGTACGCCACCGGGGGCAACGGGTCCAGGGCCACCGAGTTGGACGCCCCGGAGTACGAGAGGGTCGCGTCGTCCACGTGGCCGTGGGCCGGGTTGTCCAGCGCGAGCGCAAGGGCGTTGCCGAGGTACTCGGTCGACTTCTTGCTGTTGCTCAGCGCGGCCGTGGCGAAGATCTGCTGACCCCAGTCCACGGGCACCCGGTAGAAGCGGGTCTGCCCCGGCGCGATGGTGTCCACCCACTCGCCGGACCCCAGGCTGGTCGCGTCGTGGAATCCGCTGCCGCCGGACCTCTCCTGCTTGCCGGCAGGCGGCACCGGCGACGCGGATGGCCAGTCCTCCGGTGCCTCGGTCGGCAGTGACCCGCCGTCCTTCGGCGCCGGTTCGGTCTCGTAGCGCAGCTCGAGGTCCCAGGCCTCGGGCGACGAGGTCGCCTTGCTCTCCCGCTCGATCAGCACGTTGTACGTCCCGCCCGCCGCACAGGTGGTGCTGTCCTTCTCCACGGTCCGGTGGGCGTACGCGGCGATCGGGCGCGCGAACTCCGCCGACTCGAAGGCCGCGTCCTCGGAACTGCACACGTTGTCGTCGAGGTCCCTGACGCTGATCGTGATGCCGTCCCCGTAGGCGACCTTCCCGCCGGCCTTCGGCACGGCCACGGCCGAGACGTACGCGTCTGTCCTGGCGCCGAGCTCCAGGCGGTAGTAGAGCTTCTGGCCGCTCTTGACGGAGCTCCTGTAGACCGACCCGGGCTTCAGCTCCGCCGCGTCGGAGTTCGTCTCGACGCCCTGCACCGATACCGCCGCGGGGTCGAAGGTGTACGCCGCGGGGCCGTCGGCCGCGTGCGCCTGCCCCGGCAGTGCCGCCACCGCGCACACCGCCGCGACCGTCGCGAGCGTCACCCGGCCCCTGTTGCGCTGCCTGTTCACGCGCTTCCCCTCGTCGTCTGCGTGCCTGCTCTGCGCCGGCTGCGTACGAGCAGGAGACCGGAGATCGCAACGACCACGGCACCCGCTCCGGCAGCCGTCGCGATGCCGGTCCATCCTGCCCCGCCCCCGCCACCGCTGTCTGCGGCCCCCGCCGGATTACCGGGATCGCCCGACTCGGCCCGTGCGCGGGCCCCGTGCTGCGGACCGGCCAGCTCGTCACCGAGCACCGCCACCCGCAGCACCACTCCGATCCGTGGGTTCTCGGCGATCTCGGCCGCCTTCGCCCCGAGGGTCACCGCGATGTAGAAATCTCCCCCGGCATGCACCGGCCGCACCGCTGCGGCGGACTCGTAGCGGTTGGTCCACGCGACCGGGACGGACCCCATCCGCAGCGTCGCCGGCCTCCCGCCGTACAACGCCGTCGAACGGAACTCGCCGCCGCTGCCGACCGGGAGGCGCGCCGGGGTGAACAGCTGCGTCCCACCGTACGAGTAGGTGGCGGCGGCGCCTTCCACGGTGGGCTCGTTGGCGAACTCGACGTCGTAGCGCACCTGCTGGCCCCAGCCTGCCGGAACCTTGTACCAGAGGGTCTGCGACGGAAGGATCCGGTCCCGCCACACGCCCCGGCCGAGCTGCACGGCGTCGTTGAAGCCGGTTCCGCCCCGCACGTCACGCGGGTCCCCCGTCGGCAGCGGGGCCTGCTCGCCGCCCTTCCCGTACTCCGGCTCGGACTGTGCCGGCGTGACTCCGCCGGCCAGCGGCTTCTCCACGCCGTACACCAGCTCCAGAGGCCAACGGGCCGTGTCGGAGTCCTTCTTGCTCTGTCGCTCGACCACCAGCAGGTAGCGGCCCGCCTCGTCACAGGTGCGGCTGCCGTCCTCCGAACGGATCCGGGACACCGCCGAAGTCAGCGGAGTCGCCCCCTCCTGCTGGAGGAAGCGTGCGGTGTCCGACTCACAGGTGGTGCCGGCGCCGCCGACGAGACGGGTGCTCAGGGCGTCGAGGCCGTCGACGGCCGCACCTGGCTGCGGGACCGCCGTGGCCGCGAGGTCCGCTGTGGAGACGGCATCGAGGCCGACGGCGTAGTACCGCTTCTCGCCGGGGCCGATGCTGTCGAGGTACTGGCCGGGAGCCATCGTGGGAGCCTCGTCCGCGGCGGCCCCTCCATCGATCCTGTCGCCCTTCAACCGGTAGCCGCCTGCGGAGAGTTGTGCGGACCTCTGCAGCTGACGGGCGAGCGCGTCAGCGTCCGGCGCGTCGTAGTAACGCCCGTTCCCTGCCTCGGCGATGCACTCCAGCTGCTCCCGGGCCGCACCCTCGACCTGGAAGCCCACCGTGTCGATCCGCAGCCCGACGCCGTCCCTGCCGAGCTGTTCTGCGACCTCGCAGGGGCTCGGCCCACCGCAGTTGTCCTCCCCGTCGGAGATCAGGAGGATCGTCCGCGTCCCGACCGCCCCGCCCGACGGGGCGGGAAGGTCTTCGGCGGCCTTCCGGAGGGAGAGCCCGATCGGGGTGTCCCCGCGGGGCCGTACGCCCGCGACGGCCTCCTTGACGGCCGCCCGGTCCACCGCGCCCACCGGCCGGACGAGCCGGGTGTCCGTGCAGCCCCTGGGCCGGTCGGCGCCGTAGACCCGCAGGCCGGTCGGATGCCCGTCGGGGAGCGCGTCGACCACGGCGCCCACGGCTGTACGGGCACTCTCCATCCGGGTCCGGCCCGTGCCGTCGTCGTCCCCCATGGAGCCCGAGGAGTCGAGCACCATGACGAGGCTGCCGCCTGCGGGACCGTCCTGCGCGGCGGGGGTGGGGGGCCCCCCGGGGCCCCCCCCCCCGCGCCCCCCCCCCCCCCCCCCCCCCCCCACCCCCCCCCCCCCCCCCCGACACCCCCCCCCCCCCCCACC
>NZ_JBHUYV010000008.1:107256-381058 GCF_042667905.1 Streptomyces sp. NPDC057287
GTCCTGCTCACCCCTGTGGGGGGGGGGGGGGGGGGGGGGGGGCCGGGGGGGGGGGGGGGGCGCCCGCCGTGCGCGGGGGCACCTGCGGGCAGCACCCCCGCCACCAGCGCGAACAGCGCTCCGCCGGTCACGATCGCCGCTCTCGCCGTACGACGGTGTGTTCCCGCCCTCGTCCGTACGCCCACCGAATCCCCCTCGGTCACCCGTTTTCCACTCTTGCTTTGCTCATGCAAGCTAGTGATTTGCTCAGGTGAACTCAAGGGTTCGGCCGTCACGGTCACGCAACAACGGGCCCCGGACAGCACGAAGCCCCGGCCGCTCGGCGGCCGGGGCTTGTAGCAGACTGTTCCGTCTCACACACCTGAACCTGCGGGCACGGAGTCGGTCGCCTCCGTCCACAGATCCTGCTCGGCGCGATCCGCCTGGATCTGGCGGTACACGAGGAGCCCGCCGATGGCGGCCAGTGCGACCAGGAGAAGCTTCTTCACCGCGCGACCTCGTCTTTCCTTGACGTAAGGGACTTCTGCCGCCCGACTATACACACCGGCCGATACCGATCGGTGACCTCCCCGGAACCCGGCCGCCGCCCCTTCCGGACGCCTTTCGGGACCGTCCGCCACCCTCGGAGCAGCTTCTTCGAGCCGGTTGAACCATAAGAGTGGTGTTCATCGGAAGATCGGCGCACCGGGGGCGTCGGTCCCGGATTCCAGGGGCCCGATCCACATCATCGGAAAGGTAAGCAAACCGGACCACCTGAAAGTGAGGGGCCATGAGCACCATCAGGGCCAAGAGCATCTGGACCGCCTTCGTCACCGCCTTCTTCGCGATTCTCGCGTCGCTGGGCCTCGCCACCGCCCAGGCCACGGCCGCGGAGCCGACGGTCACGAGCCACGAGCACACGGGCGTGACACCGGCAACCGCGACGCCGCCGTCGGTGCGATGGACCCTTCCGCGTGACAGGGCGCTGCCACCCACGATGAAGCAGCGCATCCGCGCCGAGGCGCACGGCTCCTCCCCGGCCACCCGCCAGCTGCCCGCGGACGCCACCGAAGCCGTCCACGCGACGAACAGCACCCGCTCCGCCCACGGCGCCGCACCGGCCGGGAACTCCTCCCCGCTGCCACCGTGAGCGCGCCGCACACGCCCTCCAGGCCCCTGGTCCGGTTCTCCGGCGGGGGCCTTCTTCATGCCCGGAGAACAGGAGAACAGACGGGCGACGGGCGACGGGCGACGGGCGGACGGGCGGACGGGCGGGCGGACGGTGCGAGCCCGCCGGACGGCCCGCACCCGACGGGGCCCAGGAGCCGGCCAGGGCTCACGGCCGTGAGCGAGAAGCCGTCACGACGCTCACGGAGCTCCCGGAAGACGCACCGGTCGGCCGGTGCCACCCACGGACGCCGAAGGCCCCCCACCGTTACCGGTGGGGGGCCTTCGTGCTGGTGGGGCTAACAGGATTTGAACCTGTGGCCTCATCCTTATCAGGGATGCGCTCTAACCAACTGAGCTATAGCCCCGCCGCGCTGTTGCGCTGACTTCTGAAGATTAGCGCACGTCGGGGCCAGTCCCAAAATCGATACCCGTCGCCCTACTCGTCCTCGGCGAGCGTGAGCTCCACGCCACCCACGAAGCCGGCCGACAGGTTGTAGATGAACGCGCCCAGCGTCGCCAGCGCGGTGGCCAGCACCACGTCGATCACCGCGATGACCGAGGTGAAGATGAGCACCCGCGGCAGCGACAGGAACGACTGCAGATCGAAGCCGTTGCTCTCGTTGGATCCGGTGGCCTCGCTGATCGTGCCGCCCACGGTGGAGAAGACACCCATCGCGTCCATCACCATCCAGAGGACGGCGGCCGCGACCACCGTGCAGATGCCGAGCGCGATGGAGAGCAGGAAGCTGACCTTCATCACCGACCACGGATCGGCCTTCGCCACCCGCAGACGCGCCTTCCGGGTACGCGGAGTGGTCCGCGCCCCCGTGCGGGGCAGCCGGGTCGCCTGCGCGCCCCCGACGCCCTGCACGCCGCCCTGTGTTCCTCCGCCCTGCGTACCGCCCCCAGGCGACTGGTACGCCTGGGGCGGGTGATACGGCCCTGCCTGGCCCGGTGCGGGCTCCCGCTCGCCGGGCAAAGGCCCGGTCGCGTACCCCTCGTACTGCGGCTGAGGTCCCCGAGTGTCCGTCACAGTGCCCCCTTGGGAGTCCGTGGCAGAGCCACGGGCGCCGTTCGCGCCGGCTTCGGAAGCGGCCGAACCGGCGCCCGTGGCTCCACTCACGCTCTACTCCTCGTGCTCCCCGGCCGAAGGCGCCGTGCCCTCGACTGTGCCCTCGACCACGTTCTCGGCATGGGCCTCGACCGTGGCGCCTTCGGCTTCATCGGTCCCGTCGACCTCTTCGGCCTCACGACCGGCCTCGGCGTTGCGCGCGATGCCGACGACGGCATCACGCTTGCCCAGATTGATCAGTTGGACGCCCATGGTGTCACGGCCCGTCTCCCTGACTTCATTGACTCGCGTACGAATCACACCACCGCCGAGCGTGATGGCGAGGATCTCGTCCGCCTCCTCCACCACCAGCGCGCCGACGAGCGAACCGCGGTCCTCGACGATCTTGGCAGCCTTGATGCCCAGACCGCCACGACCCTGGACGCGGTACTCGTCGACAGCGGTCCGCTTCGCGTACCCACCGTCGGTGGCAGTGAACACGAACGTACCGGGCCGGACAACATTCATCGAGAGCAGTTCGTCGCCCTCGCGGAAACTCATGCCCTTGACGCCGGAGGTGGCGCGGCCCATGGGGCGCAGCGCGTCGTCCGTGGCGGTGAACCTGATCGACTGTGCCTTCCTGCTGACGAGCAGCAGGTCGTCCTCGGCCGACACCAGTTCGGCGCCGATCAGCTCGTCGTCGCTGCCGTCCTGCGTCTCCCGCAGGTTGATCGCGATGACGCCGCCGGAGCGGGGGGAGTCGTAGTCCTTGAGCGACGTCTTCTTCACCAGGCCGCCCTTGGTGGCCAGGATCAGGTAGGGCGCCGCCTCGTAGTCGCGGATGGCCAGGATCTGTGCGATCTGCTCGTCCGGCTGGAACGCCAGGAGGTTCGCCACGTGCTGGCCACGCGCGTCCCGGCCGGCGTCCGGCAGCTCGTACGCCTTGGCCCGGTAGACCCGGCCCTTGTTCGTGAAGAACAGCAGCCAGTGGTGCGTCGTCGACACGAAGAAGTGGTCGACGATGTCGTCTTCCCTGAGCTTCGTGCCGCGTACGCCCTTGCCGCCGCGCTTCTGCGAGCGGTAGTCGTCCGTCTTGGTGCGCTTGACGTAACCGCCGCGCGAGATGGTGACGACGATGTCTTCCTCGGCGATGAGGTCCTCGATCGACATGTCGCCGTCGAAGGGCACCAGCTTCGAGCGCCGGTCGTCGCCGAACTTGTCGACGATCGCCGCCAGCTCCTCGCTGACGATCTGACGCTGCCGCCCGGGCGACGCGAGGATCTCGTTGTACTCGTTGATCTTCGCCTGGAGCTCGTCGTGCTCGGCGGTGATCTTCTGGTGCTCCAGGGCGGCCAGGCGGCGCAGCTGCATCTCCAGGATCGCGTTCGCCTGGATCTCGTCGATCTCCAGCAGGCCCATCAGGCCCTCACGCGCGATCTCCACGGTGTTGCTGCGGCGGATGAGCGCGATGACCTCTTCGATCGCGTTCAGCGCCTTGAGGAGACCGCGCAGGATGTGCGCCCGCTCCTCGGCCTTGCGCAGGCGGAACCTCGTACGCCGGACGATGACCTCGATCTGGTGCGTCACCCAGTGGCGGATGAAGGCGTCGATCGACAGCGTGCGCGGCACACCGTCGACGAGCGCCAGCATGTTCGCGCCGAAGTTCGACTGCAGATCGGTGTGCTTGTAGAGGTTGTTCAGCACGACCTTGGCGACGGCGTCGCGCTTCAGCACGACCACCAGCCGCTGGCCCGTGCGCGAGGACGTCTCGTCACGGACGTCCGCGATGCCGCCGACCTTGCCGTCCTTCACCAGGTCGGCGATCTTCTGCGCGAGGTTGTCGGGGTTGGTCTGGTACGGAAGCTCCGTGACGACCAGGCACTGCCGGCCCTGGATCTCCTCGACCGCCACCACCGCGCGCATCGTGATCGAGCCGCGTCCGGTGCGGTACGCCTCCTCGATGCCCTTGCGTCCGACGACCAGCGCGCCCGTCGGGAAGTCGGGGCCCTTGATCCGCTCCAGCAGGGCGTCCAGGAGCTCCTCGTTCGAAGCCTCCGGATTCTCCAGGTACCACTGCGCACCGGCGGCGACCTCGCGCAGGTTGTGCGGCGGAATGTTGGTGGCCATGCCCACCGCGATGCCTGCCGAACCGTTGATCAGCAGGTTCGGGAACCGGGCCGGCAGAACGACCGGCTCCTGGTTGCGGCCGTCGTAGTTGTCCTTGAAATCGACGGTCTCCTCGTCGATGTCCCGGACCATCTCCATGGACAGCGGCATCATCTTGCACTCGGTGTACCGCATGGCCGCGGCCGGGTCGTTGCCCGGGGAACCGAAGTTGCCGTTGGAGTCCACCAGCGGCATGCGCATCGACCAGTGCTGCGCCAGTCGCACGAGCGCGTCGTAGATCGAGGAGTCGCCGTGCGGGTGGTACGTACCCATGACGTCACCGACGACGCGGGCGCACTTGTAGAAGCCCTTCTCGGGCCGGTAGCCACCGTCGTACATCGCGTACAGCACCCGTCGGTGGACGGGCTTCAGACCGTCCCTCACGTCGGGGAGGGCACGCGACACGATGACGGACATCGCGTAGTCGAGGTAGGAGCGCTGCATCTCCGTCTCGAGCCCGACGGGCTCGACACGCATGCCCACGCCCGGGACGGCGGGCTCCTCTTCGGGCATCACAGGGGTGTTCTCGTCGGCCATTGCTGGTCAAAGTCCTTTCGCGCTGCGGCTTGGAGGGCCGGACCCTCCACCTTGTTCGGCCGACTCAGATGTCGAGGAAGCGGACGTCCTTGGCGTTGCGCTGGATGAACGAGCGCCGCGCCTCGACGTCCTCGCCCATCAGCACGGAGAACAGGTCGTCGGCCTGAGCCGCGTCGTCCAGCGTGACCTGGCCCAGCACACGGTGGTCGATGTCCATGGTGGTGACGCGCAGCTCCTCGGCGTTCATCTCGCCGAGACCCTTGAAGCGCTGGATCGAGTCTTCCTTGATGCGCTTGCCGTTCTGCTTGCCCAGCGCCACCAGGGCGTCGCGCTCGCGGTCCGAGTACGCGTACTCGAAGTCGTCACGGCCCCACTTGATCTTGTAGAGGGGCGGGCGCGAGAGGTAGACGTGCCCGGACTCGACCAGCGGCCTCATGAAGCGGAACAGGAAGGTCAGCAGCAGGGTGTTGATGTGCTGGCCGTCGACGTCGGCGTCCGCCATGAGAATGATCTTGTGATAGCGGAGCTTCTCGATGTCGAAGTCCTCGTGGACCCCGGTGCCGAAGGCCGAGATCAGCGCCTGGACCTCGGTGTTCTGCAGGATCTTGTCGATACGGGCCTTCTCGACGTTCAGGATCTTGCCGCGGATCGGCAGGATGGCCTGGTACATCGGGTTGCGGCCGGACTTCGCCGAACCACCGGCGGAGTCACCCTCGACGATGAAGATCTCGCACTTCGTCGGGTCGTTGGACTGGCAGTCGCTCAGCTTGCCGGGCAGCGAGGCGCTCTCCAGGAGCCCCTTGCGCCGCGTCAGGTCACGGGCCTTGCGGGCCGCGACCCGGGCCGTGGACGCCGCGATGCCCTTGCGGATGATGTCGGCGGCCTCGTTGGGGTTCCGGTCGAACCAGTCCGTCAGCTGCTCGTGGACGACCTTCTGGACGAAGGTCTTCGCCTCGGTGTTGCCCAGCTTGGTCTTCGTCTGACCCTCGAACTGGGGCTCGCCCAGCTTCACCGAGATGATCGCCGTCAGGCCCTCGCGGACGTCCTCACCGGTGAGGTTGTCGTCCTTCTCGCGCAGCAGCTTCTTGTCGCGCGCGTAGCGGTTGACCAGCGAGGTCAGCGCCGCACGGAAGCCCTCCTCGTGCGTACCGCCCTCATGCGTGTGGATCGCGTTGGCGAAGGAGTAGACGCCCTCCGTGTACTGCGTGTTCCACTGCATGGCGATCTCGGCCGAGAGGAGTCGCTCCTTGTCCTCGGCCTCGATGTCGATCACCGACTGGTGAATGAGCTCGCCCTTGCGGGAGTTGAGGTACTTGACGAAGTCGACGATGCCGTTCTCGTAGTGGTACGTGACCGTGCGGGTCGACTCCTCGTCGGGGACGTCGACCACCTCGGCGCTGTCGGCGCCGGCCGTGGCCTTCGCCGACTCCCGCTCGTCGGTGAGCTTGAGCGTGAGTCCCTTGTTGAGGAACGCCATCTCCTGGAATCGGCGCGAGAGCGTCTCGAAGGAGTAGTCGGTCGTCTCGAAGACATCGCCGTCGGCCCAGAAGGTGACGGTCGTACCCGTCTCCTCCGTGGCTTCGTTCTGCGCCAGCGGAGCGGTCGGGACACCGAGCTTGTAGTCCTGGGTCCAGCGGTAGCCGTCCGTCCTGACCTCGACGGCGACCCGGGTGGACAGGGCGTTGACGACGGAGACGCCGACGCCGTGCAGACCACCGGAGACGGCGTAGCCGCCGCCGCCGAACTTTCCGCCCGCGTGCAGGACGGTGAGCACGACCTCGACGGCCGGCTTGCCTTCGGACGGCACGATCCCGACGGGGATACCGCGGCCGTTGTCGATCACGCGCACCCCGCCGTCGGCGAGGATCGTGACGTCGATGGTGTCCGCGTGCCCGGCCATCGCCTCGTCGACCGAGTTGTCGACAACCTCTTGCACGAGGTGGTGGAGACCGCGCTCACCGGTGGACCCGATGTACATGCCGGGTCGCTTGCGGACCGCGTCCAGGCCCTCGAGCACGGTGATCGCGCTGGCGTCGTACGAGGCGGTCACCTCGCCGGCCGTGGACGGAATGTTCTCGTTGGGGTTGCCGGAATCGGCCACGAAGCGCCCTTTCTGGCACAGCACAGGCCGTTCTCCGGCAGGCGGGAGCGGCTGCGTCGTTCGGCTTGTATCGACGACTCCCGCGAGGAAGCGGGATTGTCCACCAGTCTACCGGTAGCTCTGACATGAATGGGGGTTTGCCGGTGCCTGAGTACGCATGTGCCGCCCTGAATGAGCGGTTGACGACTCCCCATATTCAGGAAGGGCCCCCGAGGGGCTCACGAGGGCTTTGTGCGCTTCGGCCTGTCAACCTCCGGCTACGGTGAGGGACGCCTCTCGCCCCCCGCGCGACGCGAAGTCGAACATAGGGGGACAAACCGGAAACGCCATGCCGGAGGCAAAGCAGGGCAGAAGCGGATGCACCATCCTCGGCCCTTCCTCGCGCGCGTTGGCGCCCTGCGCCGCCGGGCGAGGAAAAGCCCTGCTCAGCCGTAGGTGTCGCCGGGACCCTTGCTTCCGGGCGTACGGAGAGGGCCGAATCTGCGCTGCGGACCCCCCGGGCCCATTACCTTGATCATCCGTACGGTGCCATGGCCCAGATCCGTGTTCAGCCGGGCCACCAGCTGCGGGGCCAGCAGCCTCAGCTGCGTCGCCCACGCCGTCGAATCGCACTGCACGGTCAGGACCCGCTCGGCCGGATCATCGTCGTACCGCACCGGCACGCAGTGATTGGCCAGATCGTCACCTACGATCTGCGGCCAGCGGCCCATCACACCGCCGACAGCCGCCGGGGTCTCCCAGCCCCGCTCGGTGATCAGCCGGCTGACCGCCGACCCGAGCGGCAGCGGATCCCGGCCGTCGGAGCGCGCGCCCGACCGCAGACCGCCACCGCGCCGCGCCTGATTCTTCTGCTGCACCGCCGCCCCCCGGGCCCGGGCCTGTTCCTTCGCCGCGCGCAGGGCCACGCGGGCCAGATCGACCCCGGACGCCTCCGGCGGCTTCGCGGACCCCCGCGAGGGGCCGCCCTGCTCCTCCGAACCGCTCACAGCCGCTCCACCTCCCCGGCGGACACCGCGTACCGCGCTCCGGCCAGCACACCCGGCACGTCGTCGTCCACGGCGGCCGTCACCAGCACCTGCTCACCCGGGGCCACCAGCTCCGCCAGCCGCTCGCGGCGTCGCGCGTCCAGCTCGGCGAACACGTCGTCGAGCACCAGCACCGGTTCGTTGCCCTCGGTGCGGAGCAGATCGTAGGAGGCCAGCCGCAGCGCCAGGGCGTACGACCAGGACTCCCCGTGGCTCGCGTAGCCCTTCGCCGGCATTCCGCGCAGGCCCAGCACCAGGTCGTCGCGGTGCGGGCCCACCAGCGTCACCCCGCGCTCGATCTCCTGCTTGCGTGCCTGCACCAGCGCCGCCATCACCTGCTCGTACAGCTCCTCGCGTGTCCGCGCGGGCTCCACGTCGGCGCCGACGGAGCTGCGGTACTCCAGCGTCACGGGGCCACCGCCCGGGGCGACGTCCGCGTACGCCTTGTCCGCCAGCGGCTGCAGGGTAGCGATCAGATCAAGCCGCTGCGCCAGCAGTTCGGCCCCCACCCGGCCCAGATGCTGGTCCCACACGTCCAGGGTGGACAGGTCCATCGAACGGCCGCCGTGCCTGCGGGCCATCGCCGCGGACTTCAGCAGGGTGTTGCGCTGCTTGAGCACCCGCTCGTAGTCGGAACGCACCCCGGCCATACGGGGGGAGCGCGCCGTGATCAGTTCGTCCAGGAAGCGCCGGCGCTCACCCGGATCGCCCTTCACCAGGGCCAGGTCCTCCGGTGCGAACAGCACCGTCCGCACTATCCCCAGGACGTCGCGCGGCCTGACCTGCGACGACCTGTTGATACGGGCCCGATTGGCGCGGCCGGGGTTGAGCTCGAGCTCGATCAGCTGCGAGCGCTCGCCCTGGGTGACCGCGGCCCGCACGACGGCGCGCTCCGCACCCATCCGCACCAGGGGGGCGTCGGACGAGACCCGGTGGCTGCCGAGCGTGGCGAGATAGCCGACGGCCTCCACGAGGTTGGTCTTGCCCTGGCCGTTGGCCCCCACGAACGCGGTGACGCCCGGGTCGAGAGGAACCTCGACCCGGGCGTACGAGCGGAAGTCGGCCAGCGAGAGATGCGTGACGTGCATGGTCGCCGACCCTTCCGACTGTGCTCTGCTGTGTGCCGCCGTGCCGCGGGCTGTCCGCGGCTGTGTGCTGCGGGCTACTTCTTGTTCTCGACCGCGTGGCCGCCGAACTGGTTGCGCAGCGCGGCGATCATCTTCATCTGCGGCGAGTCGTCCTGTCGCGAGGCGAAGCGCGCGAACAGGGACGCGGTGATCGCGGGCAGCGGCACGGCGTTGTCGATGGCGGCCTCGACCGTCCACCGGCCCTCGCCCGAGTCCGCGGCGAACCCGCGGAGCTGGTCGAGGTGCTCGTCGTCGTCCAGCGCGTTGACCGCGAGGTCGAGCAGCCAGGAACGGATGACCGTGCCCTCCTGCCAGGAGCGGAAGACCTCGCGCACGTCGGTGACGGAGTCGACCTTCTCCAGGAGCTCCCAGCCCTCGGCGTAAGCCTGCATCATGGCGTACTCGATGCCGTTGTGGACCATCTTGGCGAAGTGGCCGGCGCCGACCTTGCCCGCGTGGACGGAGCCGAAGTCGCCCTCGGGCTTGAGCGCGTCGAAGACCGGCTGGACCTTGGCGACGTTCTCCTCGGTGCCGCCGTACATCAGGGCGTAGCCGTTCTCCAGGCCCCAGACACCGCCGGAGACACCGCAGTCGACGAAGCCGATGTCCTTGATCCCCAGCTCGACGGCGTGCTTCTCGTCGTCCGTCCAGCGGGAGTTCCCGCCGTCCACGACGACGTCGCCCGGGGACAGCAGATCGGCCAGCTCGTCGATGGTCGACTGGGTCGCGGCGCCCGCCGGGACCATCACCCACACGACGCGCGGGCCCTTGAGCTTGCCCACAAGCTCTTCGAGGCTGTGGACATCGGCGACGTCCGGGTTGCGGTCGTAACCGATGACCGTGTGCCCTGCGCGGCGGATGCGCTCGCGCATGTTGCCGCCCATCTTGCCGAGGCCGACGAGACCGAGCTCCATCAGAGATTCCTTAAGCGTTGTGCCGATTCGTACCCAGGACCGAGCCTACGCCCGGCCGGGGCAGCACGGCGGGGTGCAGCACGGTGGGCCCGCTCTGCGCTGAGCCTGCCCGCCGGACACTGCCATGACAGGAACGACCGCCGGATCAGCCGGAGAGGCGGACCGGCATGATCAGGTACTTGTAGGCGTCGTCGGCCTCCGCGTCGACGGCCGGCCGGCCGCTGAGCAGAGCCGGCTTGGTCGACGTCGTGAAGGAGAGCTGGGCGACCGGGGAGTCGATCGCGCTGAGCCCGTCCAGCAGGAAGGTCGGGTTGAAGGCGATCGAGATGTCGTCGCCCTCGAGCACGGCGTCGACGCGCTCCACAGCCTGTGCGTCGTCACTGGACCCGGCCTCGAGGATCAGCACGCCCTGCTCGAAGCTGAGCCGCACCGGGGTGTTGCGCTCGGCGACGAGGGCCACACGCTTGACGGCCTCGACGAACGGGGCCGTCTCGATCACCGCGACCGAGTTGAACTCGGTGGGGAAGAGCGTCCGGTACTTCGGGAGGTCGCCCTCGAGCAGCCGCGTGGTCGTGCGGCGCCCTGCGCCCTCGAAGCCGATGAGACCTTCGCCCGCGCCGGAGCCGGACAGCGCCAGCGTCACCGTGTCACCGCTGGTCAGTGCCTTGGCAGTGTCCAGGAGCGTCTTGGCGGGCACCAGGGCAACGGCCGAGGCGTCGGGGTTCTCCGGCTTCCACAGGAACTCGCGGACCGCGAAGCGGTAGCGGTCGGTCGACGCGAGGGTGACGGTCTCGCCCTCGATCTCGATCCGGACGCCGGTCAGGACGGGGAGGGTGTCGTCACGCCCGGCCGCGATCGCCACCTGGGCGGCGGCGGAAGCGAAGACCTCACCCGGGACGGTGCCCGTCGCGGTCGGCATCTGCGGCAGTGCCGGGTACTCCTCCACAGGCAGGGTGTGGAGTGTGAACCGCGAGGAGCCGCAGACCACGGTGGCCCGTACACCGTCTGTGGAAATCTCCACCGGCCGGTTGGGCAGGGCACGGCAGATGTCGGCGAGGAGCCGGCCGGAGACGAGCACCGTGCCGTCCTCCTCGATCTCCGCGTCCACCGAGACCTTGGCCGAGACCTCGTAGTCGAAGCTCGAGAAGCTGAGGGCGCCGTCCTCAGCCTTCAGCAGAAGGCCCGCGAGAACGGGCGCCGGCGGACGGGCCGGGAGGCTGCGGGCCACCCAGGCCACCGCCTCCGCGAGTACATCGCGCTCCACCCGGATCTTCACCGGAACCGCCTCCTGCTGTTGCTCGCTCGCCCTGCTGGCCTTCGTCGTCTGACAGGGGCTCCTCGCCAAGGGGCTGGGGAGACCGCCGGGGTCCAGTCTGACGTACGGCGCCGACACTCGTTGCTGCTCGGGGTCAAGTCGCGCCAAGAGCTCGGCCGAGCTCGCTGCTCGAGTTGTGCACAGGCCCCACTTCGAAGCTGATTCCTGGCTAACTCTGAGTGGTAGTAGTAGTAGGCCCTGTGGAAACCGTGGATAACGTCGTCTGCGCAGGTCAGAAGCTGTTTTTTGTCCACCGAACCTGTGGGTGGCACCGGTGGACAACCGCGCGTTTCTGTGGACACGCGAAAGTTCTGCACACCCGATGCACAGGGCTGGGTGACTTCTCCCCAGGGCTGTCCCCAGCTTTACCCACGTTCCCCACAGCTCAACCGACCCCCCTCGTGTGACGCCTTTCACTCTCGGCAGTGAAAGGCGGTGTCGGGTTGCCGAACAGTGGACAGGGGTGTGGAGAAGCTGGGGACAACCGGGGCCCGCCTGTGGGCCGCCGGTGGACAACATCATCGCGACCCTGTGGACGAAAAATCTGTCCACAGGCTGTGGATCATCGTTGACCACAAATCCCCAGGCACGTGACCTGGCCTGATGGAGTATCGACAGCCGCCCCTGTGGACGCAATCTGGACAACTTCACAGTCCCCAGGCTGTGGACGCCGGATTCCTCGATCTTCTGTGGAGAAGCGCTGGTCAGCGGCACGTATTCGAACACCCCACACGGAACCGGGCCTCCTGAAGGCCTGAAAAGTGGGCTGGGAGCGACTGCGTGGGCCGCCCGGGAGCCGTCCTCGGAGGCCTCCGGCGCTCCCCAGGGACGCTCCTGGAGCCGCTCTCGGAGGCTCCTGACGACGAAAGGCGCCCCACGGAGGACGTCGTGCGTTCCTCGTGGGGCGCCTTCGGGCGCGCTGGGCGGGCCGGTCGCGGTGCCGGCCGTCAGCCGTTCTTGATGCGGTTCGTCAGCTCGGTGACCTGGTTGTAGATGGAGCGCCGCTCCGCCATGAGGGCCCGGATCTTCCGGTCGGCATGCATCACCGTGGTGTGGTCGCGCCCGCCGAACTGGGCGCCGATCTTGGGCAGGGAAAGATCCGTCAGCTCACGGCACAGGTACATGGCGATCTGGCGCGCGGTCACGAGGACTCGGCTGCGCGAGGATCCGCAGAGATCCTCCACGGTCAGCCCGAAGTAGTCCGCGGTCGCCGCCATGATGGCGGGAGCGGTGATCTCGGGAGCCGAGTCCTCGCCTCCCGGGATCAGGTCCTTGAGCACGATCTCGGTCAGACCGAGGTCCACCGGCTGCCGGTTCAGGCTCGCGAAGGCGGTCACACGGATGAGCGCGCCCTCCAGCTCGCGGATGTTGCGCGAGATGCGGGACGCGATGAACTCGAGCACCTCCGGCGGGGCGTTGAGCTGCTCCTGCACGGCCTTCTTACGGAGGATCGCGATCCGCGTCTCCAGCTCCGGCGGCTGCACATCGGTGGTGAGCCCCCACTCGAAGCGGTTGCGAAGCCGGTCCTCGAGAGTCACCAGCTGCTTGGGCGGGCGGTCCGAGGACAGCACGATCTGCTTGTTCGCGTTGTGGAGCGTGTTGAAGGTGTGGAAGAACTCCTCCTGCGTCGACTCCTTGCTCGCCAGGAACTGGATGTCGTCGACCAGGAGGATGTCCACGTCGCGATAGCGCTTGCGGAAGGTGTCGCCCTTGCCGTCGCGGATCGAGTTGATGAACTCGTTGGTGAACTCCTCGGAACTCACGTAGCGCACCCGGGTCCCCGGGTAGAGGCTCCGTGCGTAATGCCCGATGGCGTGCAGCAGGTGGGTCTTGCCGAGCCCCGACTCCCCGTAGATGAAAAGGGGGTTGTACGCCTTCGCGGGGGCCTCGGCGACGGCCACGGCCGCGGCGTGCGCGAAGCGGTTCGACGCGCCGATGACGAAGGTGTCGAAGAGGTACTTCGGATTCAGCCGGGCGTGCGGCTCACCCGTACCCGGAGGGGGCGCGGACTGCGTTCCCATGGGGCCGCCGCCGCCGGCCCTCCCGGTCCCGGGTCCGCTCTGGCGGTGCTGGGGCTGCTGGTCCTGCAGATCGCGGCGGTCGCGGCCGTCCCGCTGCTGCTCGTAGCCCTGGTGCTCCTGCGGCTGCGGACGGTAGTCGTGCTGCGGCTGCTGGGGGCGGGGGCTCGCGTACGGGTCGCGGTCCTGGTAGCCGCCGTGCCGGGGCTGCCAGGAGAGGTCCTCCTGGGCGCGGGGCCAGGCACCGGGCGCGGGGCGGTGCTGCTGGTACTCCGGGTAGGCGGGCCGTGCTGTCGGCATCCCGTCGTCGGAGGGCCGCGGGCCGTAGCTGTCGTACCCGTCGTTGCGCGAGGGCTCGTCGTGCTGCGGTCCCTGGTAGCGGTGGGACTGCTGGCCCTGGTGCTGGTGCATCGGCGGTGCGGGCGGGGCAGGAGGCTCGCCCGCGGAGTCGTCGACGGTGATCGCGATCCGGATCGGGCGCCCGCACTCCCGGGTCAGCGACTCACTGATGAGCGGGGCGAGCCTGCCCTCCAGGACTCGCTTGCCCCACTCGTTGGGTACGGCCAGCAGGGCGGTGTCGGCGACGAGTGCCAGGGGCTGACAGCGCTCGATCCACTGCTTGTCCTTCGGCTCGATGCCCTGCTGGCCCTCCCCGAGGAGTTGTTCCAGCACTCGTGGCCACACTGCGGCAAGATCGGCAGGTACGTCAGCCACAAGGCACGCTCTCTCGCATGTCCCACGAATGTGTGCTTCTCGGGACGGGATGGGTCGGGTCGGGTGAGGCCCGGCAGGCAGGAAGGAAAGGAACCGGAGTTCATCCACGGTAGTCAGGCCGACCCGCGTGGTTCAAGTTGTTGTCCACAGGCTGTGTACAGAACGGGGTGACGCGGAGCCGGTTTGACCGAATGGCGCAGCCGCGCGTACCGTGACCAGGTCGAGTTGTCGATGGCTGCTGCCGCCTGCCTCCGATGGGCAAAGATCACGATCTGTGATTGTGAAGCGGTGCACTAAGGCGTTTACGCGAGTTCCTCGTGGGCGCACGGTGACAGCCAGGCGATGTCCCGCCAACACACGAATCATTTCTGGAGCCCCCGAGTGAGCAAGCGCACCTTCCAGCCGAACAATCGTCGTCGCGCCAAGACCCATGGCTTCCGACTGCGTATGCGTACCCGTGCCGGCCGCGCGATTCTCGCGAACCGTCGCGGCAAGGGTCGCGCCAACCTGTCCGCCTGATCGCGGTCAGGTCATGACGTGCTGCCTACCGAGAATCGGCTGAGGCGGCGCGAGGACTTCGCGGCCGCTGTACGCCGGGGACGTCGGGCCGGACGCCCGCTACTCGTCGTACATCTACGCAGCGGTGTTACGGACCCGCACGTGACAGGGGAGAGTGTTCCCCCGCCGCGTGCGGGTTTCGTTGTCAGCAAAGCAGTGGGTGGAGCGGTCGTTCGCACCGCGGTGAAGCGGAAGCTTCGCCATCTGGTCCGCGATCGGCTTCCTCAGCTGCCCCCCGGTAGCCTTGTTGTCGTACGAGCGCTGCCCGGATCGGGCGACGCCGACCATGCACAGCTGGCCCGAGACCTGGATGCCGCCCTTGAGCGGCTACTGGGAGGGGGCGCGCGATGAAGTACCCGCTGCTGGCTCTCATCAAGCTGTACCAGTGGACGATCAGCCCGCTCCTCGGGCCTGTCTGCCGTTACTACCCGTCGTGTTCCCACTATGGATATACGGCGATCGACCGGCACGGTGCCATCAAGGGAACAGCGCTGACCGCATGGCGCATCCTGCGGTGCAATCCGTGGTCACCCGGCGGCGTGGATCACGTACCGCCACGCAAACGTCCGCGTTGGCACGAACTGCTGCGCAGCTGTGTGCGTGGTGGCAAGGGCGGGGACTCCGCCGCCGATGTGCCTTCCGGGGGGTCGGTCTCCGAACCCCTGAGCCCGGCCACAGAGACCTCGCCCAATGCTCAAGGAGCCTGATTAGTGGACACGATTGCCAGTCTGTTCAGCTTTATCACCACACCCGTCTCGTGGGTCATCGTCCAGTTCCACAAGCTGTACGGAGCGCTCTTCGGCGATGACACGGGGTGGGCCTGGGGCCTGTCCATCGTGTCCCTGGTGGTCCTGATCCGGATCTGCCTGATCCCGCTTTTCGTGAAGCAGATCAAGTCGACCCGGAACATGCAGGTGCTCCAGCCGAAGATGAAGGCGATCCAGGAGCGCTACAAGAACGACAAGCAGCGTCAGTCCGAAGAGATGATGAAGCTGTACAAGGAGACGGGTACCAACCCCCTCTCCTCGTGCCTTCCCATCCTGGCGCAGTCCCCGTTCTTCTTCGCCCTGTACCACGTGCTCTCGGCCATCGCCTCGGGCAAGACGATCGGTGTCATCGACCAGCCGCTGCTGGACAGTGCCCGTCAGGCCCATATCTTCGGTGCCCCGCTGGCCGCGAAGTTCATGGACAGCGAAGAGAAGGTCTCGGCGCTCGGCGCCTCGCTGACCGACGTCCGGGTCGTCACGGCGATCATGATCGTGATGATGTCCGCGTCGCAGTTCTTCACGCAGCGCCAGCTGATGACGAAGAACGTCGACCTGACGGTGAAGACGCCGTACATGCAGCAGCAGAAGATGCTGATGTACGTCTTCCCGCTGATCTTCGCCGTCATGGGCATCAACTTCCCCGTCGGTGTCCTCGTGTACTGGCTGACCACCAACGTCTGGACCATGGGTCAGCAGATGTACGTGATCAACCAGAACCCGACTCCTGGCAGCAAGGCGCAGGACCAGTACCTCGGCCGTCTGCTGAAGAGCGTGACGGCGCACGGCGAGGTCCGCGGCAGGACGCGGCGCAACACGGTCAAGCGGATCTTCGCCAAGGGGACCGACCGCAACGACATCGAGCGCAAGTTCATCACCGGTCTGAGCAAGCTCGGCCTCGCGGCCCAGGAGGACGGGACGGTGGCGAAGAGCGAAGCCGCCGTACTCGAGGCCGAGGGCGGCGCGGCGCCCAAGCGCCAGCAGCCCAAGCGGCAGACCAAGGCACAGCGGCACACCGCTGCCACGCACCCCGGCAGCGCCAAGGAGGAGGACTCCGCCGATACGGAGCCCAAGACCTCGCTGGAGAAGCAGGACGCATCGCAGGACGACAAGCCGAAGCCGGCGGGCAAGCCCGCCGCGTCCGGCTCCTCACGCCAAGCCAAGTCCGGACAGCGCAAGGGCCCGCAGCGGCCCAAGCACCCGTCCAAGAAGTAAGAAGGAGTCCATCCGTGACGGAAGGCACCATCACCACGGCCGCTGAGGGCAGCGACACTCTGACCCGCCTCGAGCAGGAGGGGGAGATCGCGGCTGACTACCTCGAAGGCCTGCTCGACATCGCTGACCTCGACGGCGACATCGACATGGACGTGGAGGCGGACCGGGCCGCGGTCTCGATCATCAGCGACTCGGGGCGTGACCTGCAGAAGCTCGTGGGCCGTGACGGTGAGGTGCTGGAGGCGCTTCAGGAGCTGACGCGCCTGGCCGTGCACCGCGAAACCGGTGACCGCAGCCGGCTGATGCTGGACATCGGCGGCTTCCGTGCCAAGAAGCGCGAGGTTCTCGCTGCACTGGGCGCCAAGGCCGCGGACGAGGTCAAGAGCTCGGGCGAGCCGGTGAAGCTGGAGCCGATGACGCCGTTCGAGCGCAAGGTCGTTCACGACGCGATCGCGGCCGCAGGCCTCCGCAGTGAGTCCGAGGGCGAGGAGCCTCAGCGCTTCGTCGTCGTTCTTCCGGCCTGACCGGATCCTTGTACTGTCGGCCCCGTCTGTTCGCAGGCGGGGCCGATCTTTGTCAGCCTGATAGTCAGCGTGCTAGTGCGGTACGGAAGGACGGTCCCCCGTGACGGAGGAAGCAGAGCTCCCTCAGGCGCCCAAGGAGGCGCAAGCGGTATTCGGTGAGTTCTTCCCAGAGGCTGTCAGGTATGCGGAACTGCTCGCGGACGCGGGCGTCAAGCGTGGCCTGATCGGTCCTCGCGAGGTGCCACGTCTCTGGGAACGGCACTTGCTGAACTGTGCAGTGCTCTCCGAGGTCGTCCCCGAGGGGGTCACGGTGTGCGACGTGGGATCGGGGGCCGGTCTTCCCGGCATCCCCCTCGCCCTGGTGCGCCCCGACCTGAAGATCACGCTGCTCGAGCCGCTGCTGCGCCGCACGAACTTCCTCCAGGAGGTCGTCGAGCTCTTGGGGCTCGATCACGTGACGGTCGTCCGCGGCCGTGCCGAAGAGGTGCTCGGAACGCTTCAGCCCGTCCATGTGGTGACGGCCCGGGCGGTTGCCCCGCTCGACCGGCTGGCCGGGTGGGGGGTGCCCCTGCTCCGCCCGTACGGAGAGATGCTGGCACTCAAGGGAGGGACCGCCGAGGAGGAGATCCAAGGAGCTCGTGCCGCCCTGAGCAAACTCGGAGTGGTGGAGACCGAGGTGCTGCAGGTCGGTGAGGGCTTGGTCGATCCGGCGTCCACGGTGGTGCGTGTCGTGGTCGGGGAAAGTCCTGGCGGTGTGAGGTTCGCCGCAAAGCGAGCCAAGGCCGCACGCGTGGGCCGGACGCGACGACGTCGCTGAGCAAAGGCTCGGCAAGCTAATTTTGTTCCTTTTGCGCGCTAAGTGTCTCTTTGTGGAGATGCTCCATGCAAGCAGCGATATGCCTATCTGCGGAGTGTCGGGACCCCGCCGCTGGGCTGCAGAGGCATCGTGTTTCACGTGAAACGTCGCTCTCTGCTGCAGGGCATCATCGGCCGCGGTCGTGTGGCTGCCACGCCGCGCGACCGCAAGCCCGTAAGGGTTGCCGAGTTGTCCACAGAACCGGATTCATCCACAGAACAGTCGGCCTCGCTGGTTCACGACCCCGAAAGCATGGCAGGCTCTGTTTATTGCGAGCCTGTAGTCGAGGAGAGTGAATCCTTGCGGTCCGACGCCAACATCGCGGGACCGATGACCGATCCGGTCCCCGGTCCCCGTACCGAGTCCTTGGGGGACGGTGTTTCACGTGAAACACCGCCACCGATGGACGACACGCCCATTGGCCGTGCCGCCCAGCTTGCGGTTGAGGCCCTTGGCCGCGCCGGTGAAGGGCTGCCACGGCCCGACCGGACGCGCGTCATGGTCGTCGCCAACCAGAAGGGCGGTGTGGGCAAGACGACCTCGACGGTCAATCTCGCTGCATCACTCGCACTTCATGGTGCCCGCGTCCTGGTGGTGGACCTCGACCCGCAGGGAAATGCCTCCACGGCTCTGGGGATCGACCATCACGCGGAAGTCCCCTCCATCTACGACGTCCTGGTGGAGAGCATGCCGCTCTCCGAGGTGGTACAGCCGGTGCCGGATGTCGAAGGTCTCTTCTGTGCCCCTGCGACCATCGACCTCGCCGGCGCGGAGATCGAACTCGTGTCGTTGGTGGCGCGGGAGAGCCGGCTGCAACGGGCGATCCAGGCTTATGACCAGCCGCTCGACTACATCCTCATCGACTGCCCGCCCTCGCTCGGCCTGCTGACGGTCAACGCCCTCGTGGCAGGAGCGGAGGTGCTCATCCCGATTCAGTGCGAGTACTACGCGCTGGAGGGCCTTGGGCAGCTGTTGCGCAACGTCGACCTGGTCCGGGGGCATCTGAATCCTGACCTGCACGTGTCGACGATCCTCCTCACCATGTACGACGGCCGGACCAGGCTCGCGTCCCAGGTGGCGGAGGAGGTGCGCAGCCACTTCGGCAAGGAGGTGCTGCGCACCAGCATTCCGCGCTCCGTTCGCATCTCGGAGGCGCCGAGCTACGGGCAGACCGTCCTGACGTACGATCCGGGCTCCAGCGGATCCCTGTCCTACCTCGAGGCAGCCCGCGAGATCGCACTGAGAGGCGTAGGGGTGCATTACGAGGCCCAGCACGCCCCTGCGGGCGATCCTGCCCACACGGGCGTCCAGAACAGCCGGCAGAGCAATTCGGAGGGCATGCAGTGAGCGAGCGTCGTAGAGGGCTGGGGCGTGGACTCGGCGCGCTGATTCCCGCAGCTCCGCAGGAGAAGCAGGTCCCGAGCCCGGCGTCCGGTGGAGCCGCGGCAGGAGTGTTGCCCGTACTGACCGCCGAGCGTGGGGTTGCCGCTGCGAAGCTGGCTGCGCTCCCTTCCGGCCCGCTGGTCCCGGAGCCGAGTTCGCCGGTGGGGGAAACGGAGCCCGTCGCCGATCAGGCCAGTACTGCCGGGGCGTACTTCGCTGAGCTTCCCCTTCCTTCCATCACGCCCAACCCGAGGCAGCCTCGAGAGGTCTTCGACGAGGACGCTCTGGCGGAGCTGGTCACCTCCATCAAGGAGGTGGGCCTCCTCCAGCCCGTCGTCGTGCGCAAGGTCGCTGAGGACCGCTACGAGCTCATCATGGGTGAGCGCCGTTGGAGGGCGTGCGGTGAAGCCGGCCTGGAACGCATCCCGGCCATCGTCCGTGCGACTGATGACGAGAAGCTCCTCCTCGACGCGCTTCTGGAGAACCTCCACCGCGCCCAGCTGAATCCGCTGGAAGAGGCGGCTGCGTACGACCAGCTGCTGAAGGACTTCAAGTGCACCCATGACCAGCTGGCCGACCGGATCGGCCGGTCCCGCCCCCAGGTGTCCAATACGCTCCGCCTGCTCCGGCTCTCCCCGCCGGTACAGCGCAGGGTCGCGGCAGGAGTTCTCTCCGCCGGGCATGCAAGGGCTCTGCTTTCGGTGGATGACTCCGCGGAACAGGACCGGCTGGCCCACCGCATCGTGGCCGAAGGGCTCTCGGTGCGCGCAGTCGAGGAGATCGTGAATCTTCTCGGATCCGAGCCCACGAGTTCAGCGAAGCCTCGTGGGCCCAGGGCCGGTGGACGGGTCTCCCCGGCGCTGACCGATCTGGCTTCGCGTCTCTCGGACCGCTTTGAGACGCGAGTGAAGGTCGATCTCGGGCAGAAGAAGGGAAAGATCGTCGTCGAGTTCGCCTCGATGGAGGATCTGGACCGCATTCTCGGCAGCCTTGCTCCAGGCGAGGGGCGTGTCCTGGAGCGGAGCATCGAGGAAGAGGAGGCTGTGGCCGACGAGGCCTGAGTCTGCTGGATGCAAAGGGCGGGCCGAGTCACGGAAAGTTCTTCGTGACTCGGCCCGCCCTTTGCCGTCTCTCGGTATCCCCATCACCTCTGGGTGGATACGATGCGTTCTGGTATGCCGTATCCACCACCGTGATCCACCTCAGAGGAGGCGGGGGCCGTGCGATCAGTGAATCGCAGCCACCTGGTGACAGCCGGGTTGGGGCTTGGTGCTGTCGGAGGGTTCGTCGGCAGCTTGTTCCGAGAACGGAGTGCGCTGACGGCCGCGCGTGATGCGGCGGGCGAAGGAAGTGAGGAACCGCCTACATGGGGCGACGGCTTGTACCGCTCACACTGGACAACCTTCCGGATCTCCCCAGGCGATGCCGCTCGTGTGTCTTCTGGGAACTTGATCCGGTCAGCGGGGAAGCTGCGGTAAAGGAAGGCAGAGCCGAGCTCGAGAAGGAAGCATGGATCTCCGCTGTGCTGCTCGAGTGGGGTTCCTGCGGGCGCGTCGTCTACGTGGACGATGTCGCGGCAGGTTTCGTTCTCTACGCTCCCCCTGCGTATGTTCCCCGGTCCACGGCTTTCCCGACGAGCCCTGTGTCCCCTGACGCCGTGCAGCTGATGACTGCGCTGATCGTTCCGGGCTTCCGGGGGCAAGGGCTCGGCCGCGTGATGGTGCAGACAGTGGCCAAGGACTTGTTGCGCCGTGGCTTCAAGGCTATCGAGGCCTTTGGCGATGCCCGGTGGAGCGAGCCGGCATGTGTACTGCCGGCGGACCATTTGCTCGCGGTCGGCTTCAAGACGGTGCGCCCGCACCCCACGCATCCGCGGCTCAGACTTGAGCTGCGTACGACGCTCTCCTGGAAGGAAGACGTCGAGCTGGCATTGGACAGACTGCTGGGGGCCGTACAGAAGGAGCCGGTGCTCCGGCCTCTCTGAACACCGGGACCGGTGGCGGGAACATGCAGAACGGGCCCACCCTCCGGGTGGGCCCGTTTCACGTGAAACCTTCAGCTGCTACTGCCCTGCTACTTCTGGGCGATGAAGCTCTCGAGGTCCCGAAGGATCGCGGCCTTCGGCTTGGCGCCGACAATGGTCTTGGCGACCTCGCCACCCTGGTACACGTTGAGCGTGGGGATCGACATCACGCCGTACTTGGCAGCGGTGGCCGGGTTCTCGTCGATGTTGAGCTTGACGATTTCGATCTGATCGCCGTGCTCAGCCGCGATGGCTTCCAGCGAAGGTGCGATCTGGCGGCACGGGCCACACCAGGCGGCCCAGAAGTCCACCAGCACGGGCTTGTCGTTCTTCAGGACGTCCTCATCGAATGAGTCGTCAGTTACGTTCTTCAGCGCGCCAGCCACGGCGGCCTCCTTAACTTCGCGGGGGTGTGGGTTAGGGGATGCAGTCAGACTGCCGGGGTCTTCTCCGGCTCGGCGAGCTGCTCGTCCGAGAGCGCGGCCAGGAATCGCTCCGCGTCGAGAGCTGCCGAGCAGCCGGTCCCGGCAGCGGTGATGGCCTGGCGATACGTGTGGTCGACGACGTCACCGGCGCCGAAGACACCCTTCAGGTTGGTGCGCGTCGAGGGGGCGTCGACCTTGAGGTAACCCTCGTCGTCGAGGTCGAGCTGGCCCTTGAAGAGCTCCGTGCGGGGGTCGTGGCCGACAGCGATGAACAGACCCGTCACAGGAAGCTCTGAGGTCTCACCGGTCTTGGTGTTGCGCAGGGTGAGGCTCGAAAGCTTCTGGTCGCCGTGAACCGTGGCGACCTCGCTGTCCCACGCGAACTTGATCTTCGGATCGGCGAAGGCGCGCTCCTGCATGGCCTTGGAGGCGCGCAGCGAGTCACGGCGGTGGACGATCGTGACGGACTTGGCGAACCGGGAGAGGAAGGTCGCCTCCTCCATCGCGGTGTCGCCGCCACCGATCACGGCGATGTCCTGGTCCTTGAAGAAGAAGCCGTCGCAGGTGGCGCACCAGGAGACACCGCGTCCGGAGAGCGCGTCCTCGTTGGGCAGTCCGAGCTTCCGGTGCTGGGAGCCGGTGGTGACGATGACGGCCTTGGCGCGGTGCACCGTACCCGCGGTGTCCGTGACGGTCTTGACGTCTCCGGAGAGATCGACGGAGACGACATCGTCGGGAATGAGCTCGGCACCGAAGCGCTCGGCCTGGGCGCGCATGTTGTCCATGAGCTCCGGTCCCATGATGCCGTCCTGGAAGCCCGGGAAGTTCTCCACGTCGGTGGTGTTCATCAGCGCACCGCCGGCGGTGACAGCGCCCTCGAACACCAGCGGCTTCAGAGACGCGCGAGCGGTGTACAGGGCGGCGGTGTAACCAGCCGGTCCGGAGCCGATGATGATCACATTACGGACGTCGCTCACGGGTTCTTCCTCGTCTCTGCGGACTGCCTACTGACTGCGGGGGCCGGTTCCATGACTCTCACCCCACCCAACGGATCCTACGGGGCGTGCATTCCCGAAATGCCGGTCCGGCTCCCGCCAGGCTGTCAGCGGCGTGCGTAGGAGTGCGTGAACAGGAGCTGTCCCTTTGTCGCAGGCGTCGAATTCACGCAGGCTGCGTCGACCACATAGGCCTGGACACGTCTCGAGTCGGTTGCGTGGGGCAGAAGGACGAGGAAAGCGGCGGTTCCCTGGTAGCTGCCCCCTTCCACGGCCAGGGCAGGGGTGTCCCGCCCGGTGCCCTCCTGGACGCAGGGCGGAACATCCACGGCAGGTGCGCGCATTGGTGTGCGGGGAGACGCGACGGCATCGGGGGAGACGTTCCCCGGGGACGACTTGGTGTCCAGGGACGGCTTGCCCGGGTCGTTGCCCGGAGCCTCGGAGGCCGTTCCCCCATTCAGGAGTGCGTGCACCTGGTTCTCCAGCGTGCCTTCCGAGAAGTCTGCCGCGCTCTTCTCGGCGGAGCTGACTCCTCGGTCAGCCATCGAGCTGCCCGAATCTTGGGACGGCTGGAGGGACTGGAGCAGGAAGACGCTCATGCCTACGGCCGCCGCCCCGAAGGCCGTGCCGAGAATGACCGTGCGGCGGCGACGGCGCGACGTCCGGCCGGGGCCGGTGGCCCCCCGAGGCCGGCCGGCCGGCCGAGGCGCGATAGCTCCCTCGGTGGGAGAGTCATATGTTTCACGTGAAACAGACTTCGTCGCATCGGAGGGCGTGCTGACAGGTGCCGCTTCCGCCACCAGGGCCGCGTCGATCCGATCGGCGACGTCTTGAGGCATGTGTTCGTGAAGCGGCAGGACCGTTCCCAGTAGCGAGCGGATCTCTTCCAGGGAGGCGTGGATGGCGCCGCAGTCCTCGCAGGCGTCGATGTGGCGGCGGAGCGCTACCGCGCGGGACGGCGGGAGGAGGCCTTCGGTGAGGTCGGAGATCTCCGAGACGTCCGGGTGCTGAGCCGTGTCGGCCGTAGATGTCATGCGAGCCCACCTCCACCCTTCATCGCGGCAGGGTCGCCGTCGCCTGCGTCTCTTGGCCCTGACGCCGGTGGGACGGATGCCCCCTGCGTCCGGTTCCTTTCCATGGATCCGACCTCGCCGCCACCTCTGGTGCTGCGCAGGTGAGACAGCAAGGGCAGCAGTCTGGCCCGGCCTCGTGCGCAGCGGCTTTTCACAGTGCCCGTCGGTACCTCGAGGATGCGGGCTGCCTCCGCCACGGGGTATGCCTGCATGTCAACGAGGACAAGGGCGGCGCGCTGTTCGGCGGGCAGAGTGGAGAGTGCTGCCAGAAGTTCGCGGTGCAGGTCCTGCCGTTCGGCGGGGGCCTCGGCGGATTCGTGCGGCTCCATGAGCTGATCGAGTCGCTCTGCGTCGTCGACCGGCGCTGTCTTGCGGGAGGCTGCCTTGCGGGCCCGGTCGAGGCATGCGTTGACAGTGATTCTGTGCAGCCATGTGGTGACGGCGGACTGACCGCGGAAGGTGTGTGCGGCGCGGAATGCGGAGACCAGGGCGTCCTGCACGGCGTCGGCGGCCTCTTCACGGTCGCCCAGCGTGCGCAGGGCCACGGCCCAGAGTCGATCACGGTGTCGCCGCACCAGCTCACCGAAGGCATCCGGCTCGCCGGCTACGTGCTGTGCCAGGAGATCCTGGTCGCTGGTGTCGGCGAATCTGGCGTCGTCCAACGGTGAGCCCCCTCCCCTGGTGCCTTCAGCCCCTTGGTTCCTTCAGCTGGTGACCTTGATCTCCGAGACCTTGCCCCTGTAGTTGCCGTCGTCACTCGGAGGCAGTTTGGTCAGCCAGACCAGAAGGTACCGTGCCTGCACCGGCTTGTCGGGCTTGAGGGACACCTTTGTTCCGGATCCCTTGGCAGCCTTGGTGAATCCGTCGGGCATCTGAGGAACGGACTCGTCTTCGGTGGTCCTCAGCTCCACAGAGGTGCTCCCTCCGAGGAAGGACACTTCGACGTTGCCGACCTGCTGGACCTTGCCGAGGTCGAGAACGACTCCGACGCCTTCCTTGAGCCGTCCGAAATCGGCGCTGAAATAGCCGTCCGTGTTCCAGTAGGAGCTCGTGTCCCCGTCATAGACGTTCTTTATCGAGGCAGGCTTCTCGGAGCCGTCCACGCCGAGCGGATCGTAGTCCTGGGCATGCGCGATGGTGACGGGCTTGCTGGGTTCGACCGTGCTGTTGTTGTCGTCTCCCCCGTCATCGGTGGTCTGCGTGGGGGCCTGCTCATCCGAGCCCTTGTTGCGGTCGAGGACGGTCTCCGCCAGCTGCCAGCTGCCTAGGCCCAGCGCCGCGATGAGCAGCGCGGACACCGCCCACTTCAGCGCCTTGCCCGTGCGGCTCTGGAGAGGGGCCGGAGGGACCGCGATGACAGGCTGGGTGGCCGAGGTGGGGCGTGCCGACGGGCGCCCGTAGGTGCCCTGCTGGTAGGTCGTGCGTTGGTACTCGGGCGGTGCGGTGAAGGTGGGCTCAGGGGGGAGTACACGCGGCATGGCCGCGACTGCCTTCGCGAGCTCGTCCGGTGTGGTGCACGGCTGTTCCTGTCGCGACGCGGTCGCACCGTCGTTGGCCAGCGCGCGCATGGCGAGCTCGGACAGACCTCGGTGGACGCCTGCGCGTACCTGGTCCGGGGAGATCAGGCCCAGGTCCTTGGGGAGGCCGGAGAGGCCGTACGCGTCGCTCTCGTAGGGCCAGCGCCGGGTCAGTGCCGCATAGAGGAGTGCGCCGATGGCCTCGGTGTCCGTGCGGAGCGGCTGATCGGCCGTGATGCCCCGCAGCGCGGCGTTCACGGCCAGGCCGCGGATCCGGTACTGGCCGGTCGAGCTGCGCAGGACCGCACCGGGCGTGAGGCGCAGATGCGCGAGCCCTTCACGGTGCGCGGCGGCCATGGCCTGGGAGATCTGGCTCACGAGCTGGTAGGCGTCGTGGGCTTCCAGAGGACCGGCCGCCAGCAGAGCGGTCAGCTCAGTGGCGTCAGGGAGCCATTCGTGGACGACGTAGACGAGGTCGTCCTCTTCCACCGCGTCCAGGACCTGGACGAAGCGAGGGTCACCGAGCAGAGCGGAGGAGCGGGCCGCGGCCAGCACCGAGCGGGCGCGCGGATGGTCGGCGGGAAGCAGGTGGACACCCACAGCACGCCGCAGCTTCTCGTCCACAGCACGCCAGCTGCTGAATCCGTCCAGCCGGGTGACGCACTCCTCGAGGCGGTAGCGTCTGGCCAGTTTGTGACCGCTGTGCAGATCGGGCGACGCCGGCACGGAGCCCGAGCCGTCCCGCCCGCTCTCCGTGTCTTCGACGCCTGCTCCCTCTGCGTCCTGGGTTTGTGCCGTCCCGTCGGTCGTGGCCGCGTCCGCCTTGGCGGTCAGCGGCTCGTCGCCGCTGTTGTCGGCCACGTCGACAGCAGCCGTGCTACGTTCCGCCACCGTCGTTCCTGCCTCCCCATCCGTTGCGCGATGCCCGCCAGCCGGCTCCGCGCAGTCACGCCAATTGTGCCCACACTCCGGTGCTATGCACGACACGCGGTGTCCAGCGATGGTTGTGCGGTTCGGAGTGTGTTCAGCGTCCGAGGCGTCCCCGGACCATGCCGACCATGCCGTTGAGCTCCTCGATACGCATCTTCTTCGCAGCGACGAAGAAGATGCCCAGCAGCACGACGCTGCCGCAGACCAGTGCCACCACCGACCCTCCGGCCCCCTCACCGAGGGCCTTCAGGAGCGCGAAGCCGACGCCGCCACCGACAACTGCCGCAGGGATCGCGGCCAGGCAGAGTCGGGCGTAGGTACGCACCACACGGGCGCCGTCGAGGTCACCGCCGAGCCGGCTGCTGAGCCTCCGCCAGGCGATTCCGACTCCGACCGCGTAGGCCAGCCCGTAGGAGGCCGCCATACCCACGACTGCCCACTGGGCCGGAAGAATCACGTAGCAGAGGGCAGACGCTGCCGCGTTGAACGCTGCGACGATGACCGTGTTGTAGAAGGGGGTGCGGGTGTCCTCGTACGCGTAGAACCCGCGCAGCACGACGTACTGCACGGAGTACGGGATGAGGCCGAGGCCGAACGCCATCAGGATGAAGCCCATGGACCGGGCGGCCTCGGTGCCGCTGGAGGCGTAGAGCAGGGTGCACATCGGCAGGCCGAGCGCGAGGAAGGTGAAGGCGACCGGCACGATGGCCACCGCCGAGTTGCGCAGCCCCTGCGAGATGTCGTCACGGACGGCGCCGGGGTCGTTGTCGTGGGCGGCGCGGGAGATGCGGGGCAGCAGGGCCGCCATGACCGAGACCGTGATGATGGCCTGGGGCATGCCCCAGATCAGCTGGGCGTTGGAGTAGGCGAGGAAGCCGGAACCGTCTTTGTCCGCGAGCTTGCCCGCAGAGGTCGCGAGCTGGGTGACGACCAGCACGCCGGCCTGGTTGGCAAGGACGAAGAGGACCGTCCACTTGGCGAGCTTGACCGTCTTTCCGAGCCCGTGGCCCTTCCAGTCGAACCGGGGACGGAAGCGGAATCCGGCTTCGCGGAGATACGGGATCATGGCCAGTGCCTGCACCACGAGGCCGAGCAGCGTTCCGATACCCAGGAGCCGGACGCCCTCCGGCGGGATCGTCTCCACGCCCATCCGGGATTCGGCCGAGGTGCCGTAGACCCAGATGAACAGGCCGAACGTGAAGATCATGACGATGTTGTTGAGGACCGGGGTCCACATCATCGCGCCGAACTTCCCGCGGGCGTTGAGGATCTGCCCCATCACCACGTGGACGCCCATGAAGAAGATGGTCGGCAGGCAGTAACGGGCGAAGGTGACCGCCACCGTGTCCGCTGCGGGATCGTTCGCGATCGTGCTCGACATCAGGTGAACCAGCTGCGGTGCCGCGAAGACGGCGATCGCGACGATCACGCCGAGCGCGACCATGACGAGTGTCAGCAGGCGGTTGGCATAGGCCTCGCCGCCGTCCTCGTCGTCCTTCATGGAGCGGACGAGCTGAGGCACGAAGACCGAGTTCAGCCCACCACCCACGGTGAGGATGTAGATCATCGTCGGCAGGGTGTATGCGATGGTGAAGCTGTCACCGAGGAGAGCCGCACCGAGCGCGGCCGTGATCACAAGACTGCGCACGAAACCGGTGAGCCGGGACACCAGGGTGCCCGCCGCCATCAGCGCACTGGACTTCAGTATCCCCGCGGCCTTGCCACCGGACTTCGGCGGAACGGGTGCCGGAGCCGCCTCGGGCTCAGCGGAAGGCCCCGGAGGCCGACCCGACCCCTCTTGGTCGCGGAAGAGGTGAGCGAACGCGTCCTGCTCCTCACGGTCGCCCGAAGCCTGCGTGACCAGGTCGTCCACCCCTACGTACTGGGTGGTCCCGGCGTTGTCCCCGTAGGGAAGGTGCCGGGAGGGGCCTGCAGGCTCCGGTGGCGGCGTCTGGGCCCAGATGCGGGGGTCGGGGGCGTGCTGGGCCGGGGGAGGCTGCTGATAGAGGGCCTGAGGCTCCTGATAGGTGCCCGGAGGAGGTGGGGGGTGTGAGGCGCGGTCGTAGAGCGCCTCGGCCACAGGATCCTGCGAGGCGAGGTCCTGGGCACGGTACGGATCGTGGTCGTACGCGTGCTGCAGGTAGGGGTCAGGTGCTTCCCCGCCCTGGCCGGCGCCCGGAGGCACCGGCGGACCGCTGGAAGACCCAGCTCCGCCCGCGCCCTGGCCGCGGTCACCGTCGTACGGCGCGTTCATCGAAACCCCACCTCATTGTCCCCGGCCGACAGGCCCCGACAGACATCGCTCAACGGTCCACTTTCTCACCCGGGTCCGATGGGTTCCCGCTTTCCGGACCGGTGTCCGGGGTCGGGTCACTCGGCTGCTCGGGTTCGCCGCCGTTGCCGTCCACCGCTCCGCCCGCGACGGTGCGCTTGCGGTGGGTGTACATCCTGATGCCCGCGAGGACAAGCAGCAGCAGCCCGCCGGCGATCACCAGGAGCACCGTCGGTGTGACCTCCGAGACCTTCACCGTGAAGGTCATCTCCTCGCCGTACGGCGCACCGTCCGCGGTGAAGAGCCGTGCCGTGATCTGTGCCTGCCCGTTGGCATTGGCCGCGGCGTCGAACTTCACGGACTGGCTGTGCCCGCCGGCGATCTTGACCGGCTTTTCGGCGACAGCCCCGCCGTCGTTGAGCTTGAGCCGTGTGGCGTTGCCCGATGTCAGACGGAGAACCAGGTGATCGACACCCTGGACCAGCTTGTTCTGCACGGTCACCGGGATCGTCGCGCTGCGCCCGGACAGGGTCAGGTCCGACTTCGTGATCAGCTGGACCTCGTTGCTGAGGCCCTGCAGATAGGTGCGGACCGAGTCACGGTACCGCTGCGCCTCCAGCGGTCTGCCGCGCCACGACGTCGACACGGAGCGGTTGATCGCGTTCCCGAAGGGCGTCACCACCCGGTCGGGCTGCGTCAGGATGACCTGGAAGCTGTTCAGCGAGTCCTGCGTCGTCCTGATGTCCTGGAACGCCTGGGTGGGCAGCTCCTGGCTGCGCAGCTTCTTCGGGTACTGCGAGGCCCCGGGCACCCTGGTGGTGGCCTGTGCGTCGGGTTTCTGTTCAGCTGCCGCCGTGAGGTCGACGGGCTGGGTCCAGTGCTCGGCAGTGAGCGCCTGCAGGGCGCGCGCCATGCTCTGGGCCTGGGCCGCTGTCGGTGTCCGCTGCGGGGCGACGACGATGCTGCGCTCGTTGTCGGGATCCTGCTCCGTCAGGGCCAGTGTCTGGGCGAGGAACTTCTGGACGGCCAAGGTCGAGGCGCCGGCCTTCGACATGTCCCCGGTGAACGCGGTGGAGAGCCGGTAGTCGGCGACGACGGCTGTGGTGCCACCACCGATCGGCCGGGCCGAGGTCGGCGTGTAGAGCAGTCCGCCCGTCTCCTTGAGACTGTCGCTCCGGGCGATCACCTTGTGCGCGCCGGCTGAGGTGGCGACGTCGATCACGGAGGGGTCGACCGCACCGTCCACGGGCCACGCGAAGTCCGTCGACGGCTTCACGTGAAGGACGGTTTCCACTGTCGTGCCCGCCACCTCGGTGGCCGTCTGCAGATGACTGAGGGCACCCGAGACGTTCTTGCCGCGGTGGGCGATGGACGCGAGGTCGGGGTCGGCGAACGGCAGGGCCACCACCTTCCCGTCCTTCACCGCCGCTTGCAGGTCCGTCAGCCACTTCTTGGCGATGGTCTGATTCGTTCCCGCGACCGTGGTGTCACCGACCTTGACGCGGTAGTTCTTCGTCATCGCGTCGACAGTGGCGAGCAGGTCCGGGTCGATCACCCATGTCACAGGGAGCTGGCGGCCCAGCGAGACCAACTGCTCCAGGCGGCCGCCGGGAGCGAGCTCGAGGGCCAGATCGTCGTTGGCGAGCACGGGGGTCTGCTGTTCGTCGGAGCCCGTCTCGGCGGTGACGTGCGCTGAAGCGATCAGCGGCCAGAGGAAGGTGAGTTTCGTCTTGCTCCCGGTGTCCTCGGGCTGCCACGGCAGGAAGGTCCGCTGGATACCGAGCACTTGGTCGTAGGCGTAGTCCGTGGTCGTGCCCGTGACGGACACTCCGAGCTGGTAGACGCCCTCGGCGTCCAGGTCCAGCTTGTCCACCGGGACGGCGAGGGTGAAGTCCTGGCTCACGCCGGAAGCGAGCTTGGGGACCTTCATCGTGTACGAGCCGCCGAGCTTGGCCGGGTCACTGCCGGGCTGGTACCCGGTGCGCTTGGCGGCCTCGTCGACCGCACCCCGTCCGGTCAGCCTCGGGCCGACCCGAAGATCGACCTCGGCGTCGGTGACCGTGTTCTTGCCCTTGTTGGTCAGAGTGCCGGAGACGGTAAGTGTGTCGCCCTCGACCGGGGCGCTGGGGGCGAGCGTGTCCAGGGACACATCGACGGTGCGCGATCCGGTAGGGGCCTTCGTCGCACCCTCGGCCTGGGCCGGGGAAGCTGTCGGACCTGCCAGAAGGCCGGCGACCAGTGGTGCCCCGACGATCAAGGAGGCCGTGCGCCGGAGCCACCGGCGGGCAGGGGAGGGATTCATCCCCTGAAAGTCTGCCGCCTCGGCCACGCGTATCCGTCCCTCGTCGTCGTCAGCTGGTGCCGGCGCTGCCGGTCTCTGCGTCCCCGCATGGTAACGATGCGCCCGACACCTCAGTGCCGGGGACCTTGCCACATGATCGGGAGAGTCTCGCAGGGCCGCAAGAAACGATGACGCCCGGGCCGGTCCGGGCACGTACCCTTTTCTGTTGTGCCGAACGCCAACGAAGACAGCCCCCGTGCACTGAGCCAGGTGCAGCACCGCGCAGTCAGCGAACTGCTGCGGGTGTCCCCCGTCGCCGATGACCTCGCCCGTCGATTCCAGGAGGCCGGATTCGGCCTCGCCCTGGTCGGCGGGTCGGTCCGCGACGCGTTGCTCGACAGGCTGGGGAACGACCTGGACTTCACCACCGATGCCCGCCCGGAGGACGTGCTCAAGATCGTCCGCCCCTGGGCCGACTCGGTCTGGGAGGTCGGGATCGCATTCGGCACCGTCGGTTCGCAGAAGGACGGCTACCAGATCGAGGTCACGACCTACCGGTCCGAGGCGTACGACAGGACCTCGCGCAAGCCCGAGGTCTCCTACGGCGACTCGATCGAGGACGACCTCGTGCGTCGTGACTTCACCGTCAACGCCATGGCCGTCGCGCTGCCGCAGAAGGAGTTCATCGACCCGCACGGCGGGCTCGACGACCTCGCGCAGCGTGTCCTGCGCACGCCGGGCACTCCCGAGGCGTCCTTCTCCGACGATCCGCTGCGCATGCTGCGCGCCGCCCGCTTTGCCGCACAGCTGGACTTCGAGGTCGCCCCCGACGTCGTCAAGGCCATGACGGACATGGCGGGACGCATCGAGATCGTCTCGGCCGAGCGGGTTCGTGAGGAACTCAACAAGCTGCTGCTCTCCGGTCACCCCCGTAAGGGACTGGGGCTTCTCGTGGACACCGGCCTGGCCGACCACGTTCTGCCCGAGCTTCCCGCGCTGCGCCTGGAAAGTGATGAGCATCACCGCCACAAGGACGTCTATGAGCACTCCCTGACGGTCCTGGAGCAGGCCATCGATCTGGAGGAGGACGGGGCGGACCTCGTGCTGCGCCTCGCGGCCCTGCTCCACGACGTCGGGAAGCCGCGGACACGGCGCTTCGAGGAGGACGGACGCGTCTCGTTCCACCACCATGAGGTGGTCGGAGCCAAGATGGCCAGGAAGCGTATGACTGAGCTCAAGTACTCCAACGACATGGTCAAGGACGTGTCGAAGCTGGTGGAGCTGCATCTGCGCTTCCACGGATACGGCGACGGCGAGTGGACCGACTCCGCGGTGCGCAGGTACGTGCGGGACGCTGGGCCCTTGCTGGACAGGCTGCACAAGCTGACGCGCTCCGACTGCACGACGCGGAACAAGCGCAAGGCGAATGCCTTGTCGCGCACGTACGACGGTCTTGAGGAACGCATCGCTCAACTGCAGGAGCGGGAAGAGCTGGAGTCGATCCGGCCCGACCTGGACGGCAACGAGATCATGCGGATCCTGGATGTGGGCCCCGGTCCCGTGATCGGCAAGGCGTACGCGTTCCTACTGGAGCTGCGACTGGAGAACGGTCCGATGGACCGCGATTCCGCGGTCGCGGCTCTCAAGGACTGGTGGGCGACGCAGGGCTGAAGGCACTGTCGCCCCGGGCCCACACGGGGGCGAGAGCTGAGGGGTGCGTCATGTTTCACGTGAAACATGACGCACTCGTCGGCAGGGCGGCCCGTAGGCCAGCAATGACGTTTCACGTGAAACAGCGCCCGTCATTCCTTGATGCGGGAGCGCTGGAGCGCTTTGCTCACACGCCGTCGGCGAAGCATGGCGACCGAGACGAGCGCATAGAGCACAGCCACGGTGAGAACCACGACGACGGACTTCCCGTCAGCGGGGAGCACGAGGGCGGACATGGCGGCCGCGGCCACGAAGGCGACGTTGAACAGCACGTCGTAGAGCGAGAAGATCCGGCCGCGGTAGGCGTCGTCCACGGAGGTCTGCACCTCGGTATCAGTCGCGATCTTCGACCCTTGAGTCACGAGCCCGAGGACGAAGGCCGCCGCCAGCATCGGGGCAGGGGCGAACGGGAGGCCCAGGGTCGGTTCCAGGAACGCGGCCGCCCCGGCGCAGCCCGCGAGCCAGCCGTAGCGACCGAAGCGCCCGACCGCCCAGGGGGACAGGACGGCGGCCGCGAAGAACCCCGCGGCTGAGGCGCCGAGCGCGATGCCGAGGAGGGCCAAGCCGTCCGACTCGCCGTCGGACCAGGCGTAGCGGCACAGCATCAGCACCATCACGGTCAGGGCCCCGTAGCAGAAGCGGAGCACCGTTATGGCGGCAAGTGCGTGCGCCGCGTCCCTCCGCTCGGCCAGATGGCGCAACCCCGCGACGAGACCTCTGGCGGTGGTGGTGAGCGCCTCCCGCAGTGGCACATGGTGCAGGGACCGATCCGGTCCGAGGAGTGTGCGAGGCAGGGTCAGCGAGACGAGGGCCGAGAGAAGGTAGAGGACCGCGCCCAGCAGGACCACAGAGGCATCGGAACCGCCCGTCAGGAGGCTGATGCCCAGGGCGAGGCCCCCGCCCGCGGTGGCGGCGAGCGTGCCGGCTGTCGGGGAGAGGGAGTTGGCGAGAACGAGCCGATCGGTGTCGACGACGCGGGGCAGGGCAGCGGACAGCCCCGCGAGCACGAAGCGGTTGACAGCGGTGACGCAGAGGGCGGAGGCGTAGAACAGCCAGTCCGGGACCGAGGCCAGGAGCAGCAGGGCCGTACAGCAGGCCAGCGCGGCGCGCAGCAGGTTCCCGTACAGGAAGACCTGGCGGCGGGGCCATCGGTCGAGCAGGACTCCCGCGAACGGGCCGATCAGCGAGTACGGGAGCAACAGCACCGCCATGGCGGAGGCAATGGCTCCCGGCGTGGTCTGGTTCTCCGGTGAGAAGACGACGTAGGTGGCGAGCGCGACCTGGTAGACGCCGTCGGCCGACTGCGAGAGAAGTCGTACGGCGAGCAGGCGGCGGAAGTTCCGGAGGCGCAGGAGTACGCCCAGATCACGCACGACAGGCATGTGTGCAAGGGTCACACACGTGGGGGGCCTCCGGGCGGATTGCCGGGGACCCCCCACATGGAGAAGCGTCGATGAAGCAGTGACCCTCCGGGTCAGCGCTCGACGTCGCCGGCGATGAACTTCTCGACGTTCTCGCGGGCCTCGTCGTCGAAGTACTGGACCGGCGGGGACTTCATGAAGTACGAGGAGGCCGAGAGGATCGGGCCGCCGATGCCGCGGTCCTTGGCGATCTTGGCGGCGCGCACCGCGTCGATGATGACACCGGCGGAGTTCGGGGAGTCCCAGACCTCGAGCTTGTACTCCAGGTTCAGCGGAACGTCACCGAAGGCGCGGCCCTCGAGGCGCACGTACGCCCACTTGCGGTCGTCCAGCCAGGCCACGTAGTCCGAGGGGCCGATGTGGACGTTGTCCGCACCCAGCTCGCGGTCACGGATCTGCGAGGTGACGGCCTGCGTCTTCGAGATCTTCTTGGACTCCAGGCGCTCACGCTCGAGCATGTTCTTGAAGTCCATGTTGCCGCCGACGTTCAGCTGCATCGTGCGGTCCAGGATGACGCCCCGGTCCTCGAAGAGCTTCGCCATCACGCGGTGGGTGATCGTGGCGCCGACCTGCGACTTGATGTCGTCGCCGACGATCGGGACACCGGCCTCGGTGAACTTGTCGGCCCACTCCTTGGTGCCGGCGATGAACACCGGGAGGGCGTTGACGAACGCGACCTTGGCGTCGATGGCGCACTGCGCGTAGAACTTCGCAGCCACTTCGGAACCGACGGGCAGGTAGCAGACGAGAACGTCGACCTGCTTGTCCTTGAGGATCTGGACGATGTCGACGGGCGTCTCGGAGGACTCCTCGATCGTCTCGCGGTAGTACTTGCCCAGGCCGTCGTGCGTGTGGCCGCGCTGAACGGTCACGCCCGTGTTCGGCACATCGGCGATCTTGATGGTGTTGTTCTCACTGGCGCCGATGGCGTCCGCGAGGTCGAGGCCGACCTTCTTCGCGTCGACGTCGAAGGCGGCGACGAACTCGACGTCGCTCACGTGGTACTCGCCGAACTGGACGTGCATCAGGCCGGGCACCTTGCCGGCCGGATCGGCGTCCTTGTAGAACTCGACGCCCTGCACCAGCGAGGCGGCGCAGTTGCCCACGCCGACGATGGCTACGCGAACCGAACCCATGCCGATTGCTCCCTGTGTGTTCTCGGTGTTCCCCGTTGACGCCTCACGGGTCTGCGGGGATGTCACTTGGTGTCCTCGGACGGATCCGGCCGGGTGTCGTCCCGGTGCCGGGGCAGGCCGCCCGTCTCTCCTGATGTGTCGTGCTGAGTGGAGCTCTCGGGCGAGGACCGTTGCTGGTCCCGTCCCGACCGCTCGCTCTCGATGAGCTCGTTCAGCCAGCGCACTTCGCGCTCCACGGACTCCATGCCGTGTCGCTGCAGCTCAAGCGTGTAGTCGTCGAGTCGTTCCCGGGTGCGGGCGAGAGAGGCGCGCATCTTCTCGAGGCGCTCCTCCAGCCTGCTGCGGCGGCCTTCGAGCACGCGCATCCGCACCTCGCGCTCCGTCTGCCCGAAGAAGGCGAAACGAGCCGCGAAGTGCTCGTCCTCCCAGGCGTCCGGACCGGTGTGCGAGAGCAGCTCCTCGAAGTGCTCCTTACCTTCTGCCGTCAACCGGTAGACGATCTTGGCCCTGCGTCCTGCCAGCGAGGACGCAGGGGCTACCCCACGGCCTGTGGAAGGCGGCAGGGCCGGAACGTTTCCCGGTTCCTCGATCAACCAGCCGCTGGCGACGAGCGTCTTGAGGCAGGGGTAGAGGGTGCCGTAGCTGAAGGCGCGGAAGATCCCCAGTGAAGTGTTGAGGCGCTTGCGCAGCTCGTACCCGTGCATGGGGGACTCGCGGAGCAGGCCGAGTACCGCGAATTCGAGGATGCCGGAGCGTCTGCTCATTTTCGCCTCCTCCTTCGCCTGGTGCTTCCGCGGGCCGTTGGAGCCCACCTTATGCCGTGCTGATGTATCGACTCGATACATCAGCACGATAGATCGACTCGTGATGTTCGACAAGAGGACGGTTCGTGAGCGGCGTCACATCCCCGATTCATAGGGAGTGACTTGCGTAATTTGGGGTGAAGTTCGGTCCACGGAGGTTTTTGACCGTGCGTAGTCTGTGCGGCATGCAGACCACCGGGAACCATGACGCGCCACTGTGCGTCAGTAATCGCGGACTGCCGGATGTGCTGCGGGTGAGCCTTCCGCAGGGCTTGTCCGTAATTCGGGGGGACCGGATCACAACTGCCGCTTCCAGGCGCTCTCGCCTGCCCGAGGAGTAGTCGTTCGATGAGCGAGCACCGTCGCAAAGCGCCGCAACCTCAAGGTGGCGGGCGCGCAGCGGCCAGACGAGCCGCCCAACAGCCTGCTGGACGCCGCACCGATTCGTCACGCAGAGCAACTTCGTCATCACCTTCCGAAGCGCACGGCGAGGAGCCGACATACGGCAGCCGTGCCGAGGCGCGTCGAGCCGCCCAGCGTGGCGGGGGACGGCGGCGGGGAGGTGGGGACAGCAGCGGTCACGAGGGCCGCGGCCGGGGTCGTACGGACTCCGGGAAGAAGCGCTTCGTCGACTACCCGCGTGCCGGCAAGTACGGCTTCCGCCGCTGGGTCCCGTCGTGGAAGCTGGTCTCCGGCCTGTGCCTGGGATTCCTGGGCCTCATGATGGGCGTGGCCGGCGTCGCGTATGCCTTGGTGGTGCCGCCCGAGCCCCAGAAGCTCGCCACCGCGCAGAACAACGTCTACTACTGGGCCGACGACACTCAGATGGTCGCCACGGGCGGTTCCGTCAACCGTCAGTCGCTCGAGTACGCCCAGATTCCCGCAGCGATGCGGAACGCCGTCATCTCGGCCGAGAACAAGTCGTTCAACTCCGACCGTGGCATCGACCCCATGGGTATCGCCCGCGCCTTCTACAACATGGCCCGGGGTGGTGAGACCCAGGGCGGTTCGACGATCACCCAGCAGTACGTGAAGAACTCCATGCTCTCCCAGGACCAGACGCTGAGCCGGAAGTTCAAGGAGCTCTTCATCACGCTCAAGGTCGGTGAGACCGTGAGCAAGAAGAAGGTCATGGAGGGCTACCTCAACGTCTCCTACTACGGCCGCGGCGCGTCGGGCCTCCAGGCGGCGGCACGTGCGTACTACAACAAGGACGCCACGGATCTCAACGCGAGCGAGTGCGCCTTTCTCGCGACGCTGCTCAAGGGCGCGAGCTACTACGACCCCGCGGGCGCTCCTGAGGTCGACACAGTGAAGGCTTCCGCCAAGGAGAACACCAGGCGGGCCAAGGAGCGTTGGACCTGGATCCTCGACGAAGAGGTCAAGGACGGCACGCTCAGTGCGGAGGAGCGGGCGAAGTACGACACGTTCCCCATGCCGATGCAGCCGAAGAAGGATGCCAAGCTCGGCGGTCAGACCGGATACCTGGTCGACCTCGCGACCAAGTACTTCCTCGCGCACAGCGACGGCAGTGTCACCGAGAAGGAACTGGCTCAGGGCGGCTACGAGATCCACACGACCTTCGAGAAGAAGAAGGTCGACGAGCTCGAGAAGTCGATCCAGAAGGTCCGCGAGGCCAAGATCGATCCGAAGAAGCGTCCCGACAAGGACACGCACGTCCAGTTCGGTGGCGCGTCGGTGGACACCAAGACGGGCGCCATCGTCGCCACGTACGGCGGCGAGGACGCGACCCAGCACTACACCAACAACGCCGACGCGACCGGTGCGCAGGTCGGCTCGACCTTCAAGCCCTTCGTGCTGGCAGCCGCGATGAAGTACGGGAAGCGGAACCCTGAGCTCCCGAAGGAGCAGAGCGAGTCGGAGCGCAAGCCCGTCTCACCGAAGAGCATCTACAACGGTGACAACAAGCTCAAGATCACCAACTATGACCGCTCCGTCTGGATGAACGACGACGACAAGGAGTGGCTCCAGACCAACGACGGAGACCGCAGCTACGGAGACATCAGCCTTCGGTACGCCATGCAGGAATCCGCGAACTCCCCGTACGTCCAGCTCGGTATGGACGTCGGCACCGACAAGGTGAAGGCGGCGGCCATGTCCGCGGGGCTGCGTGACGACGACTACATGGCGAACGCCGACGTCCCCTCCTTCTCCATCGGCACCTCTTCGCCGAGCGCCATCCGGATGGCCGGCTCGTACGCCACCTTCGCCACCAGCGGTAAGCAGCGGGAGCCGTTCTCCGTCACCGAGGTCAAGCACGACGGCGCGGTCATCTACCAGCACAAGATCGAGAGCAAGCCCGCGTTCTCCAGCGCCGTCGCGGACAACGTCACTGATGTGCTGAAGAACGTCGTCGAACACGGCACGGGAACGCCTGCCAAGCTGGCAGGGCGTGACGCGGCCGGCAAGACCGGCACCACCGACGGCAACAAGTCGGCGTGGTTCGTCGGCTACACCCCGCAGCTGTCCACCGCCGTCAGCATGTTCCGCATGGACGACGACGAGAAGAACAAGGACCGCGAGTTCCTGGAGATGTACGGGACCGGCGGTGAGAAGTCCATCCACGGTGCGTCGTTCCCCGCCCAGATCTGGCACGACTACATGACCAAGGCGGTCAAGGGCACCAAGGTCGTCGCCTTCCCGAAGCCGGAACCGATCGGTGAGACCGTCTTCGGCGGCGGCGCGGTGAGCCCCACCCCTACGCCGAGCCCGACGCCCACGCCTTCGGAATCCAGCGCCTCGCCCACGCCGTCCGCCACACCGTCCTCGCCGACCCCCACGCCGAGCGAGACGTGCCAGCCGCTCGACTGGGAGTGCAGGAACAACCAGAACGGCGGGGCCACCAACGGCAACGGCACCGAAGGGAACACCGAGGGAACCACCGACGGTGGGACGGACGCCGGGGCCACCGACGGCGGGACGGACACCGGGACGACCGAGGGAACGACGGAAGGCACGACGGAAGGCGACGAGAACGAACGCGGAGGGATCTTCGGAGGCGGGTAGCACCACCGCCTCCGGAGTCTCCTCGGAGCCTGCCGGGACACATGACGAGGGCCGCCGCACCTGCCGGGTGCGGCGGCCCTCGTCATGTGTGCGGACGTGTGCCACGCCCGCACACAGCGCCGTACGGCAGGATGTGCGGCATGCCAAGCGCAGAAGACACGAGCGTGCACCAGGAGCCGTCCGTCGTACCGCCGACGCGACAGGACGAGATCGCCGCGGCGGGCAGCGAGCTGATCGGCGGTCCCGCGGGCCGTCGGGCACGGTTCGGATCGGGCCCGCTCACACCGGTCCGCGTCATCGTCCTCGTGGCGATCGGGATGTTCGCGCTCGGCATGGTGCAGAAGGTCCCCTGCTACGACTGGGCGTGGTTCCGCGGTGCCAGCTCGCAGTACACGCACGCGTGCTACTCCGACATCCCGCACCTCTACGTCGGCCGCGGCTTCGCCGACGGCCTCGTGCCGTACGCCGACCGGCTCGGCGGCGACATGGCGTACCTCGAGTACCCCGTCCTGACCGGCCTGTTCATGCAGGTCGCGTCCTGGCTGACACTGACCCCTTCCTCGGACCCCGTGCAGCAGCGCGAGCAGATGTACTGGATGGTCAACGCGGGCATGCTCATGGTCTGCGCCGTCATCCTCGCGGTGTGTGTCGCCCGCACGCACCGGCGCCGCCCCTGGGACGGCCTGCTGGTCGCGCTCGCCCCGGCCCTCGCGCTCACCGCGACCATCAACTGGGATCTGCTCGCCGTCGCGCTGACGGCCGCGGCGATGCTCATGTGGTCCCGCGGCAGGAACCTCGCGTTCGGTATTCTCCTCGGCCTGGCGACCGCTGCCAAGCTCTACCCCGTGCTGCTCCTCGGGCCCCTGCTGGTGCTGTGCTGGCGGGCCGGGAAATGGCGGGAGTACGGAATGGCCGTCCTCGGGGCGGCTGCTGCCTGGCTGCTGGTGAACCTTCCGGTGATGGCGTACGCCCCGGAGGGCTGGAAGAAGTTCTACACGTTCAGCCGGGAGCGCCAGATCGACTACGGCTCGTTCTGGCTGGTCATCACCCAGCGCACCGGACGGCCCATCGACGTGGCGACGGTGAACACGGCCTCGGTGCTGTTGATGATCGTGCTGTGCGCGGGGATCGCCGGGCTGGCACTGACCGCCCGGCACCGGCCACGCTTCGCTCAGCTGGCGTTCCTCGTGGTGGCCGCCTTCATCCTGACGAACAAGGTCTACTCACCGCAGTACGTGCTCTGGCTGATCCCGCTGGCCGCCCTGGCCAGGCCCCGCTGGCGGGACTTCCTCGTCTGGCAGGCCTGCGAGGTCATGTACTTCCTGGGGATCTGGCTCTACCTCGCCTACACGACGAGCGGAGACAAGCACCAGGGGCTGCCGCAGGACGGCTACCAGGTCGCGGTCGCCCTGCACCTGCTGGGAACGCTCTACATGTGCGCCGTGATCGTCAGGGACATCCTGAGGCCGGAGCGGGACCCCGTACGGCAGGACGGTTCCGACGATCCGTCGGGCGGGGTGCTCGACGGGGCGCCGGACCGGGTGCCACTGATGCGGGTGCAGCCTCATCCGTCCCGGCACACGGCACCCGCGGTCGAGGGACCGCGGGTGGAGTGGGGGACGGCGCGCACAGCGGCCTCGGACTGAGAGGGCCGGGACTACCGGTCCACGAGGCGGTCGAACTGGGTGGTCGTGTGCCGCAGATGGGCCACCAGTTCGTCGCCGACCTTCGGCTCCTGGGCGTCCGAGGGCACGAAGAGGATCGACACCTGCATGTGCGGAGGCTCGGCGAACCAGCGCTGCTTGCCCGCCCAGACGAACGGCGACAGGTTGCGGTTGACCGTGGCCAGTCCGGCGCGTGCGACCCCCTTGGCTCGGGGCATCACGCCGTGCAGGGCCTTCGGCGCCTCCAGGCCGACACCGTGGGAGGTCCCGCCGGCGACGACCACGAGCCAGCCGTCGGACGCGGCCTTCTGCTGGCGGTAGCCGAACCGGTCGCCCTTGACGACACGCGTGACGTCGAGCACCGCACCGCGGTACTCCGTCGCCTCGTGGTCGCCCAGCCAGAGCCGCGTGCCTATGCGCGCCCGGAAACGGGTCTGCGGGAACTGCTGCCGCAGGCGGGCCAGTTCCTCGGCCCGCAGATGGCTGACGAACATCGTGTGCAGGGGCAGCCGGGCGGCACGCAGCCGGTCCATCCAGGAGATGACCTCCTCGACCGCGTCAGACCCGTCCGTACGGTCGAGCGGCAGATGCAGCGCGAAGCCTTCGAGGCGCACGTCCTCGATGGCCGCGTGCAGCTGGCCGAGCTCCTCCTCCTTCACGCCGTGGCGCTTCATCGAGCTCATGCACTCGATGACCACACGTGCGCCCACCAGGGCGTGGACACCGTCCACGGAGGAGACGGAGCGGATGACGCGGTCGGGCAGCGGCACCGGCTCCTCGCCGCGGCGGAAGGGCGTGAGCACCAGCAGGTCGCCGCTGAACCAGTCCTTGATGCGCGCGGCCTCGTACGTGGTCCCTACGGCCAGCGTGTCGGAGCCGAAACGGATCGCCTCGTCGGCCAGCCGCTCATGTCCGAAGCCGTACCCATTGCCCTTGCAGACGGGGACGAGCTCGGGGAACTGGTCCAGCACGGACTTCTGGTGCGCCCGCCAGCGCGCGGTGTCGACGTAGAGGGAGAGCGCCATGGCCGGCCCGGAACCTTTCTGGTGGCTGCGGTGTAAGTGAGAGAGAAGAGAAACACTGGGGGACGGGGGTCGGGGTGCGGTCAGCGACGGGACATGTACATATCCAGTGCCTTGTGCAGCAGCTTGTTGAGGGGGAAGTCCCATTCACCGACGTATTCGACGGCTTCGCCGCCGGTGCCGACCTTGAACTGGATCAGCCCGAAGAGGTGGTCCGTCTCGTCCAGCGAGTCGCTGATGCCGCGCAGGTCGTAGACGGTCGCGCCCATCGCGTACGAGTCGCGGAGCATCCGCCACTGCATGGCGTTGGAGGGACGGACCTCGCGCCCGATGTTGTCCGAGGCGCCGTAGGAGTACCAGACGTGCCCACCGACGACGAGCATCGTGGCGGCCGACAGGTTCACCCCGTTGTGTCGGGCGAAGTACAGCCGCATGCGGTTGGGGTCCTCGGAGTTGAGCACCGACCACATGCGCTGGAAGTACGAGAGCGGGCGGGGCCTGAAGTGGTCACGCACGGCGGTGATCTCGTAGAGCCGCTGCCACTCGGCGAGGTCCTCGTAGCCGCCCTGGACCACCTCGACGCCGGCCTTGTCGGCCTTCTTGATGTTGCGGCGCCAGAGCTGGTTGAAGCCCTTGAGCACGTCCTCGAGAGAGCGGTTGGCCAGCGGGACCTGGAAGACGTAACGGGGCTGCACGTCGCCGAAACCGGCGCCGCCGTCCTCGCCCTGCTGCCAGCCCATCTTGCGCAGCCGGTCGGAGACCTCGAAGGCGCGGGGCTCGATGTGGCTTGCCTCGACGTCACGCAGCCGCTTCACGTCGGGGTCCTGGATGCCCGACTTGATGGCGGCCGAGTCCCAGCGGCGGATGACGACGGGCGGGCCCATCTTCACGGAGAAGGCGCCCTGCTGCTTCAGGTGGGCGAGCATGGGCTGGAGCCACTCGTCCAGATTCGGGGCGTACCAGTTGATGACCGGGCCCTCGGGGAGGTAGGCGAGGTAGCGCTTGATCTTGGGCAGCTGGCGGTACAGCACCAGTCCGGCGCCCACCATCTCGCCGTTCTTGTCGAACCATCCCAGGTTCTCCGAGCGCCATTCGGTTTTCACGTCAGCCCACGCCGGGACCTGGCAGTGACTGGCCGAGGGCAGGCTCTGGATGTACGCCAGATGCTGTTCTCGGCTGATGGTCCTCAGGGTCAGGCTCATGCGGGGCGCTCCTCGGCAGGTGTGTCCCCATCGGTCAGGGGCTCCGGCTCTCGCGCCGAAGCCTACTGTGACCGAGGGGCGCCCGGTCTGGCCCGTCCGGACCGTTCCGAGCGCCACCCGCGTGGGATCGCCTTGCTGCGCACCGCGTGGGGTGGTCGGCCTCGCCGGCCACCGCTCTGCCGGTCAGGTGACGACGCCGCCGAAGAGGCCGCCGTGCGCCATACCGAGGAAGAAGCCGACGGCGGATGCGCCGAGCCCCATGATCAGACCGAACCGCTGCCACGTGGTCCTGGAGATGTACTGGCCGTAAGCGCCGGTCAGGATGCCGATCAGCCCGGCCCACGAGCTGATCAGGTGCAGGTTGTGGAACATCGCCGTCACGAACGCGAGGACGCCGAGGACCCCGGTCACCACCATCAGCGCTTCCTGGAGCGGATGCGGCCTGCCGTCCGTGGCGAAGAGGGATCCGGTGGCCGGCCGGGCATTGGCCATCCGGCTGGGGGCCGGTCGGCTGCCGGCAGGGCGGACTGTCTGTGCCATGGAGTACCTCCTGGCTGACGGGCGGTGCAATGTAGCGCCTCTCACACCGCATCTGTCTCGATTGTGCGCGCTGAACACCGGATTTCAACCGGAAGCCGGTCTGCGGGTACTCTGGACGGTCTGCACCGGTGTCTGCCTCGAGCCAGCACTGCAGCCCCCCTCGACTCTGGAAGACGGGCGTTGTCAGTGGCGGCTGTTTTAGTCGGAGACACTGTTGCTTTACGCATCACGACCCTCCTGCCACGGAACGACCGTGGCCGCTGAGTCCAAAGGAGGTGGGTTCCACATGCGTCACTACGAGGTGATGGTCATCCTCGACCCCGATCTCGAGGAGCGAGCAGTCTCCCCGCTGATCGAGAACTTCCTCTCCGTCGTCCGTGAGGGCGATGGAAAGGTTGAGAAGGTCGACACCTGGGGCCGTCGTCGTCTCTCTTACGAGATCAAGAAGAAGCCTGAGGGCATCTACTCGGTCATCGACCTGCAGGCCGAGCCTGCGGTCGTCAAGGAGCTCGACCGACAGATGAACCTGAACGAGTCGGTCCTCCGGACCAAGGTCCTCCGTCCCGAGACCCACTGAGCTTCTAGCTCAGCGGTCATCGGGTTCGAGTAGCAAGCAGCCAGAAGCAATCCCCGCCGAGAGGTTCACCCATGGCAGGCGAGACCGTCATCACGGTCGTCGGCAATCTCGTCGACGACCCCGAGCTGCGCTTCACCCCGTCCGGTGCGGCGGTCGCGAAGTTCCGTGTCGCGTCCACTCCCCGCATCTTCGACCGGCAGACCAATGAGTGGAAGGACGGCGAAGGCCTGTTCCTCACCTGCTCGGTCTGGCGTCAGGCGGCGGAGAACGTCGCGGAGTCGCTCCAGCGAGGCATGCGCGTCGTCGTGCAGGGCCGGCTGAAGCAGCGGTCCTACGAGGACCGTGAGGGCGTCAAGCGCACGGTCTACGAGCTGGATGTCGAGGAAGTCGGCCCCAGCTTGAAGAGCGCCACGGCCAAGGTCACCAAGACCACGGGTCGCGGTGGCCAGGGCGGCGGCCAGGGTGGATACGGCGGTGGCCAGCAGGGCGGCGGCAACTGGGGCGGCGGTCCCGGTGGCGGCGGCCAGCAGGGCGGCGGCGGTGCTCCCGCCGACGACCCGTGGGCCACCAACGCTCCGGCCGGCGGCCAGCAGGGCGGGGGCCAGCAGGGCGGCGGGGGCAGCTGGGGCGGAAGCTCCGGCGGCTCCGGCGGTTCGTCTTCCGGCGGCGGCTACTCGGACGAGCCGCCCTTCTAGGGCTGCTCGTACCCCACTTCTTGATCACACAGGAGAAACACCATGGCGAAGCCGCCTGTGCGCAAGCCTAAGAAGAAGGTCTGCGCGTTCTGCAAGGACAAGACCCAGTACGTGGACTACAAGGACACGAACATGCTGCGGAAGTTCATTTCCGACCGCGGCAAGATCCGTGCCCGCCGCGTCACCGGCAACTGCACGCAGCACCAGCGTGACGTCGCCACGGCAGTCAAGAACAGCCGTGAGATGGCGCTGCTGCCCTACACGTCCACCGCGCGATAAGGGAAGGGTGACCGAATCATGAAGATCATCCTCACCCACGAGGTCACTGGCCTCGGTGCTGCCGGCGACGTCGTGGACGTCAAGGACGGGTACGCCCGTAACTACCTGGTTCCGCGTGGCTTCGCCATTCGCTGGACCAAGGGCGGCGAGAAGGACGTGGCGCAGATCCGCCGCGCCCGCAAGATCCACGAGATCTCGACGATCGAGCAGGCCAACGAGATCAAGGCCAAGCTCGAGGCCGTCAAGGTGCGTCTGGCTGTTCGCTCCGGCGACGCCGGCCGCCTCTTCGGCTCCGTCACCCCGGCTGACATCGCCTCGGCGATCAAGTCCGCCGGTGGTCCGGACGTCGACAAGCGTCGCGTCGAGCTCGGCTCGCCGATCAAGACGCTGGGCGGATACCAGGTATCCGTCCGTCTGCACCCTGAGGTTGCCGCGAAGCTCGGTATCGAGGTCGTTGCTGCCTAAGGGCGCAGCTCAGCAGAGCTAGGTGAAGGGCCGCACCCCTGGGTGCGGCCCTTCGTCGTTTCACGTGAAACCGGGCGGCCCGGTGGATGTCAGATGCTCGCGGTTCAGCGCGTGGCTCCCGTCACGATCCATCGGCCGGACCGCGTACGCAGCCACAGGGTCACCAGTCGGACGGTCATCATCAGTGTCATCGCCCCCCAGAGAGCGGTGAGACCCCCGCCGAAGTGGGGGACCAGGAGAGCGGCCGGGGCGAAGACGGCCAAGGTGAGGACCATGGCCCAAGCGAGGTAGCGCCCGTCCCCGGCTCCCATGAGGACTCCGTCGAGAACGAAGACCACCCCGGAGATCGGCTGGGAGAGTGCGACGACCAGAAGGGCAGGCAGCAGAGTGTCCTGTACGGACGTGTCGCCGGTGAACAGCGGGATGAAGAGCGGCCTGGCGAGGATGATCAGGCCTCCGAGGATCACGCCTGAGACGATCCCCCACTGAACCATTCGCCGGCACGCCTCGCGAGCGCCCTTCACATCGTTCGCCCCTAGGTATCGGCCGATGATCGCTTGTCCGGCGATGGCGATCGCGTCGAGGGCAAAGGCTGTGAGGCTCCAGAGAGACAGGATGATCTGGTGCGCGGCGATGTCCGTGTCGCCCAGGCGGGCGGCGACGGCTGTCGCGATCATGAGGACCGCTCTCAGCGAAAGCGTACGGATCAGCAGGGGGACGCCTGCCTGAGCGCTCGCCCGAATGCCCTTGGCGTCGGGGCGCAGCGATGCTCCGTGACGTCGTGCCCCACGGACCACGACGATCAGGTAGGCCAGCGCCATGCCCATCTGGGCGATGACGGTCCCCCAGGCAGATCCTGCGATCCCTAGCCCGGCGCCGTAAACGAGCCCGGCATTCAGGGCACCGTTGGCTGCGAATCCCCCGATGGCGACGTAGAGCGGCGTCCGGGTGTCCTGCAGTCCGCGCAAGACACCCGTCGCGGCCAGAACCACCAACATCGCGGGGATGCCGAGACTTGAGATCCGCAGGTAGGTGATGGCATACGGGCTGGCGGTGTCGGAGGCGCCGAAGATCTCGACCAGCCACGGTGCCAGGGGGAGCGTCAGGGCGATCACCGCAGCTCCGATCAGCAGAGCGAGCCAGATGCCGTCCATTCCCTGACGAATGGCGGACGCCAGATCGCCTGCGCCCACCTGTCTGGCAACGGCTGCTGTGGTGGCGTAGGCGAGGAAGACGAAGATGCTCACCGCAGTCGTCAGCAGCGCCGCGGCAACCGCCAGGCCGGCCAGTTGCGGAGTGCCGAGGTGTCCGACGATCGCACTGTCGACCATGACGAAGAGTGGCTCGGCAACGAGTGCGCCGAAGGCCGGTACGGCGAGTGCGATGATCTCGCGGTCGTGCCGACGACGGGATGGCGGCTGGGCCGTGGGCGCCTGGGTCATGGGGACAATCTAATCTTCCACAGGTAAGAGATGCAATGTGCCTGTGGTCCTTACTGGACCGCAGTTCCGGGGCGGGGCGGGAGGGCGATTCCGGTGATCTTGCGTTGAGGGCAAAAGTTTTTCTCCCCCACAGCCGGTGGATCGAGAAAGACCAGGTCAGAGAAGTCTTTGGTGAGCCGGTATGAGTTTGTCCACAGTGCTGTCCCCCGGTCCGTGCACAGGATCCGATGAGTTCTCCACAGCATCTGGTCCGTCGTCCACATGCCCTGTGGATAACCAGATTGGCTGACGGTGCGGAGCGGCCTACCGTGGTGCGGCGCCCGCACTCCGTTCCGGCTTGGAAGTCCGCAGAACTTGACGCGCCGGAACCGGAGTCGGGCGTCTTGTTTGTCGGTGCCGTGCCGTAAGAAAGAGTGGCACGGCTAGGTCCGCGAAGCGGACGGGAGGAGGTGGCCCGGTGAGCATTCCCGAGCCTTTGGACGACCCCTGGGCCGATGTCGGTCCCAGCGACCGTCTGCCCGTTTCCCGTCAGCGCCGCGGAGAGGGCAAGGGGCGCGACGAGCAGCACGAGCGGGGCCGGGAGAGCGGCTGGGACGGCGGGTCGTCGGGCTTCGAGCGGGTGCCTCCGCAGGATCTCGACGCCGAGCAGTCCGTCCTGGGTGGCATGCTCCTCTCCAAGGACGCCATCGCCGACGTCGTGGAGATCATCAAGGGGCACGACTTCTACCGCCCCGCCCACGAGACCGTCTACACGGCGATCCTCGACCTCTATGCCAAGGGTGAGCCGGCCGACCCGATCACGGTGGCGGCGGAGCTCGTCAAGCGCGGCGAGATCACCAAGGTCGGCGGAGCCCCGTATCTGCACACGCTGGTGCAGTCCGTGCCGACCGCGGCCAACGCTTCGTACTACGCGGAGATCGTCCACGAGCGGGCGGTGCTGCGGCGTCTCGTCGAGGCCGGCACGAAGATCACGCAGATGGGATATGCGGCCGACGGCGACGTCGACGAGATCGTCAACTCGGCGCAGGCCGAGATCTACGCGGTCACGGAGCAGCGCACCAGCGAGGACTACCTTCCGCTCGGCGACATCATGGAAGGCGCTCTCGACGAGATCGAGGCCATCGGTTCCCGCAGCGGTGAGATGACCGGTGTGCCGACCGGTTTCACGGACCTCGACTCCCTGACCAACGGGCTGCACCCGGGGCAGATGATCGTCATCGCCGCCCGCCCCGCCATGGGTAAGTCCACTCTCGCCCTGGACTTCGCCCGCGCCTGCTCGATCAAGAGCAATCTGCCGAGCGTGATCTTCTCCCTGGAAATGGGGCGCAACGAGATCGCGATGCGTCTTCTGTCCGCCGAGGCCCGGGTGGCGCTCCACCACATGCGCTCCGGCACCATGACCGACGAGGACTGGACGAGGCTTGCCCGTCGGATGCCCGACGTGTCGGCTGCTCCGCTCTACATCGACGACTCGCCGAACCTGTCGATGATGGAGATCCGGGCGAAGTGCCGCCGCCTCAAGCAGCGCAACGACCTCAAGCTCGTCGTCATCGACTATCTGCAGCTGATGCAGTCCGGCGGGGCCAAGCGGGCGGAGAGCCGTCAGCAGGAGGTCTCGGACATGTCCCGAAACCTCAAGCTCCTCGCCAAGGAGCTCGAGCTCCCCGTCATCGCCCTCTCCCAGCTGAACCGTGGTCCCGAACAGCGCACGGACAAGAAGCCCATGGTCTCCGACCTGCGTGAGTCCGGTTCCATCGAGCAGGACGCCGACATGGTGATCCTGCTCCACCGTGAGGACGCGTACGAGAAGGAGTCACCGCGCGCGGGCGAGGCGGACCTGATCGTGGCCAAGCACCGTAACGGTCCGACGGCGACGATCACCGTGGCGTTCCAGGGGCACTACTCCCGCTTCGTGGACATGGCACAGACCTGACGTCGCGCCCTGCGGGTGCGTGGCGTCCGTGCCACGGGTGAGAGCGGATCGCGCCCTCCCCCTTCACCGGGGGCGGGCATCGTCACCGTTCCGGCCGATCGCGGCCAGCGCGCGGTCCAGGACCTCCTGGACGTGGCCGAGGGCCGAGATCGCGGTCACCAGCCCCTGGGCCCGGTAGTGATCGACGACCGGCGCCGTCTCCCTGCGATAGACCTCCAGCCGCTTACGAACAGTCGCCTCACGGTCGTCATCGCGTTGGTGGAGCTCACCGCCGCAGGTGTCGCAGACGCCTGCTCGTTCGGGCGGGCTGTGGTCGACGTGGAAGATGTGTTCGCGGTTCCGGCGGCACAGCCGCCGTCCGACGGCCCGCTCGACCACGTGTGCCTCGGGAATCTCCAGGTCGAGCACGGCGTCCAGCCTCGACTGCGAGTCGGCCAGGATGCCGTCCAGCGCCTTCGCCTGTGCAGGGTTGCGGGGGAAGCCGTCCAGCAGGAATCCGCGCTCGGCGTCCGGGCGGGCAAGGCGCTCCTTGATCACCCCTAGCGTGACCTCGTCCGGTACGAGAAGGCCGTCGCGCAGGTGCGAGCGGGCATTCTGCCCGAGCTCGGTGCCCCGGTCGATGTGCTCGCGGAACAGGTCACCGGCGGAGATGTGCGGGATCGACAGATGCGCGGCGAGGCGCACTGCCTGCGTGCCCTTGCCTGCTCCGGGCGGCCCGATCAGGAGGATGCGCATCGATGGAGGTGTCCCTTCGTCATGCCTGGTCAGGGTCAGTCCCAGATTCCGAACCAGCTGGGCATGTGAGCGTGTGGACGCCTTCGTGCACTGCCCGTCGGAAGCGCTGCTCGGAGATCAACGATCAACGAAGTCGGACGCCGGGAGAAGTCCCGTGCCTGTGTTGGTCACCCGGGGAGCATTCCAGCTCGGCAGTCCTGTCACAACTGGCCGACGGGCAACGGTGGAAGCCGGCCGCAGTACCCGAGTGAGAGGCTGCCGCACATTCGCACTGCCGTGGTCCTGTGCAGCTTCGTGATCACCATCCACGGTTCGCGGACCACAGGAGGGCTTCACCGCCCGAGGCCAGCGGCCTTGGCTGCGCGCCGGGCGAAGACGTCCTCACTGTGCTTTGCCATCTGCCGCAAGGCGTCCTTGCGCTCCTTGTCGGAGAGCCGGTCGAGGTAGGTGTGACCGGAGAGGTGATCGGACTCGTGTTGCAGACACCGTGCGAAGTAGCCCGTTCCCTCGATGACGAGGGGCTCGCCCTCCTTGTCGAGCCCGCGGACGACGGCGTGATCGGTGCGGGGGACCGCCATGCCCGCGCCGGGCACGGACAGGCACCCCTCGAAGTCGTCCACGAGTCGGCGGTCACCCGGGTCGGGCAGGTCCAGGACCGGATTGATGATGTGACCGACGTGCCGGATCCCGTAGTCGTCCGGGCAGTCGTACACGAACAGGCGCAGGTCGACATCCACTTGGTTGGCAGCCAGGCCGGCACCGTCGGCGACGTACATCGTCAGGAACATGTCGTCGATCAGAGTCGCCAGCTCGGGGGAGCCGAACGCGGTCACCTCCTGGCAGGAGCGGCTCAGGATCTCCTCACCCACCACCGTGACCCGGCGCACAGATCCCCGCCCCGTCCCGGTGGGCGGAGCTGGGCAGGCGTCGGTCGGCCGGCCCTGCACACGGACGCGTCGGTCGACGGGCCCGGGCCGTCGGTGGTGAACAGACACAGATGTCTCCCCTGTCGTGTGCACCGCAGACACCGGACGTCACTGCGGCCTGATGCTCCGGCAAGAACTGCTTGCCAAGCCCTTTGCAAAGTAGCAGACTTTGCAAAGTGACTGAAGATGGCGTCAATACTCCGATGGGCCGGGCACGCAGCACAGGCGAAGACCTGCGCGAGCATGAGGTTCGGACAGCCTTGCTGGGCCTGCTCGCCGAAGTCGGCGCCGTCACGGCGACCGAAGCCGCCTCCCGGCTGGGCTACAGCTCTGGTCTCTGCTCATTTCATCTGCGGCAGCTGGCACGCCACGGGCACATCGAAGAAGCGCCCCACAACGGGGGCCGCGCGCGCCCCTGGCGTCTGAAGCAGCCCGCCCCACTTGCCGACGGCCCCGTGGAGGCGCAGTTCGATGACCTGGCCCGAGGACTGGAGGACGAGAGCTGGCATCGATGGCTGACCCGGCGGGACGAGGCGCCGTCCGAATGGCGCCACGACGAAGCCTTCAGCGCAGTCGCTTACCTGACGCCCGAAGAGATGAGCCGGGTCGCGGACGCGATCCGACGGGCCCTCGCGCCCTACCGGGACCGGGAGCAACGCCCCCTGGCCCGTCCCGAGAACGCTCGGCCGGTTGCCCTCATCACTCGGTTGTTCCCCCTGCTTCCCGACGCGGCAGGCAATGCGGGCGGCCAGGGCTGAGAGGGCGCCGGTCGGCGCGCGCTCGCCCCAGTAAGAGGCATGAGGCTGGCGCTGCCCCGGGCGCGTCCGATGCGTGCGACGAGTCGATTTCGCCGACGAACCCGCGGCCGCGCAAATGGTTCGTCAGGCTGAGGACGCGCGGGTCATGCTTGGGTATGACCTCTGACGAAGTACTGCTTCCCACCACCCGGCGCGCCCTGTTGCACCGCGTCGCCACCGCGCAGACCGAAGGGCGGACACCCTCCCTCGTCGCCGCGGTCCAGCGGGACGGACGGATCGCCTGGAGCGGTGCGCGCAGCTGTGTGGACGGTCACGAGCCCGATGGCGACACGCAGTTCAGGATCGGCTCCATCACCAAGACGTTCACCGCTGTGCTGGTGATGCGCCTGCGGGACGAGGGGTTGCTGGACTTGGACGACCCTCTGGAGAAGCACCTGCCGGGCACGGACGCCGGGCAGGTGACCGTATTCCAGCTGCTGGGCCACAGTGGGGGCCTGGGGGCCGAGACACCTGCTCCATGGTGGGAGAGGACGCCGGGTGGTACACGTCCGGAGCTGGCGGATGTTCTGGGCGAGAAACCATTGATCCACCCGTCCGGCCGCAGGCACCACTACTCCAACCCCGGCTACACCCTGCTCGGTTCACTCGTGGAGAGGTTGCGCGGCGACTCCTGGGCCGAAGTACTGCGGCGCGAGATCCTGGAACCCCTGGGGATGGATCGTACGACCCTCCAGGCGCATGCCCCGCACGCCGGGGGCTGGGCCGTCCACCCGTGGGCCGATGTCATGTTGCCCGAGCCCGCCGAGGACCTGGGGCTGATGGCGCCGGCCGGCCAGCTCTGGTCGACGACCACCGATCTGCTCCGCTTCGCGGCCTTCCTGGCTCAGGGGGACGAACGCGTGCTGCGCGTCTCGTCGACAGCGGAGATGAGGGCTCCCGCCGCACCCGCCGAGGCAGGTGACTGGGCAGGAGCGTACGGTCTCGGCCTCCAGGCCGTACGGCGAGGCGACCGTACGCTCCTCGGCCACTCGGGGTCGCTCCCGGGCTTCCTGGCCACGCTCTGGTTCAGTGTCGAGGACGACGTGGCGGCCGTGGTGCTCTCGAACGCCACCTCCGGCCCTCTGGTCGGTTCGGTTGCAGCGGACCTCGTGCAGATCGTCGCCGACGCGGAGCCGAGGATCCCGGCGCCCTGGCGCCCGCTGCCCGACTTCGACGAGGAGCTGCTGGAGCTCACCGGGCTCTGGTACTGGGGCACGCTGGTCTACGGTCTGAAGCTGCTCGCGGACGGAGAGTTCGAGCTGCAGCCGCTGAGGGGGGCGGGCCGCGCCGCACGTTTCCGAGCACGTCCTGACGGGACCTGGACGGGCCTGGCCGGTTACTACGCGGGGGAGACGCTCCGGGTCGTGCGCTCTGCGGACGGCACGGTGGACCATCTCGACCTGGGGTCGTTCGTCTTTACCCGGGAGCCGTACGACCGGAGTGCGGCCATTCCCGGGGGTGTCGACGAAGGCGGTTGGCGAGGGCTCGCCATCTGAGGAGAGACGGTCGGCGTTTCACGTGAAACGCCGAAGGGTGACACACGAAGCGTGAGACGCCGATCCAGGTGGCCTGCCCCCCACTCTCCGGGAACGGACGGGTCAGGCCGTCAGCTCGCGTTCCAGGGGCGTACGGAAGCGCGGGGTGATCCGGGCAGGGCCCACCCAGGCCGACAACCGGGCGGCCTGCGCCTCGATGATCCGTGAAGCGTCCCGGCCGATGTCGGAGAGCAGGCGCCAGACCACCTCGCCGTCTCCGCGCTGGGCCCAGCCGCCGACGATTCCACCGTTCCACCACACGGTCGGACCGATGTTGCCGGCGCGGTCGAAAAGTGACGCACGATGCCCGCTGGGCATATGGAAGCCGCGGTCGGCCCAGCCCATCGCGCTCGGGTCCAGACCGGGCAGCAGAGCCGCCCAGGGCTCCGGGGGCGGCTCGGTGGCGAGGTCCCCGGAGGTGACGCGGCCGACGGCGCCGTTGTCGAGCAGGACCTCCTCGGCGCCGATGGACGACAGGGCCGCACGCGTCTCGCGCACGCCCCAGCCCGTCCACCACTTCAGGTCGGCTTCGGTCGCGGGGCCGTAGGAGTGGAGCCACCGGCGGGCGACCTCCGCCCGGGCGTCGGCGGGATCCGACGCCGGCCAGGGTTCCGCGGCCGTCCAGCGGAACTGGCTGGAGGTCCAGGAACCCCGCGGGCGATCGCGCCGGATGCGTCCGTCGGCGGCCAGCACACGGATCACCCGGGAGGCGATGCCCTGTACCGCCTCCTGCTTCGTGCCGGGGAAGACCGTGATCTTTGTGCGAAGAACGGGGACGGCAGCGGAGAGCTCGCTCCCCGTGGCGTGGCCCCGGTCGGTCAGCGCGGCGAGCGTCTCCCGCTCGGCGTCGGCGAGCCACCGCTCGTCCAGGCCGTTGGCGTCCTCCCGTAGATGCTTGAGGAGCCTGGCGCGTTCCTTGGTCGCCACGGCCCGTGCGTTCGACGCGTCGACGAGGGGTGCGACGTCCGTGGACATGGTGAACAAGGTGTTCCGCATGGCCAGCAGCCGCACCAGCGAGATGTCCTCGTAGAGCGCCCGCTCCACCGCTCCGACCTGGGGATCGGTCAGCCGTGCACAGGCGGAGAGGTACACGGTGGCGGCATCGGTCGCGTGCAGGGCGACGACCGCGTCGGCCACCGCGACGACGGAACCTGCCTGCGCCGAAGGGGCCAGCAGGTGCCGGCGGCCGAGCCTGGCCCTGCGCTGCTCGTCGCCAATGCGGTACATGGGAACCTCCCGGGTGTCTGCCGGGACTCTACGTTTCAGAGAGTGAGTTTGAACCCGACATGGCTCGCGGAGAAGCCGAGCCGTTCGTAGAAGCGCCGCGCATCGGTGCGGGTGACGTCCGACGTCAGCTGCACCAACTGGCAGTTCTGGCGCCTGGACTCGTCGACGGCCCACTGGATCAGTTGTGTACCCAGGCCACTGCCGCGCTCATCGGCGTGCACGCGGACACCCTCGATGACGGAGCGGGTCGCGCCACGCCGGGACAGCCCGGGAACGATCGTGAGCTGGAGGGTGCCCACGACGCGGTCCTCGCGCACAGCCACGACCAGATGCTGGTTCGGGTCGTCGGCAAGCCGACGGAACGCGGCGTGATACGGGCGCAGGTCGTCCGGGGACTCGCGCTGCGCACCCAGCGGGTCGTCGGCGAGCATGGCCACGACGGCGGGGATGTCGGCGAGTGCCGCGGAACGTACGTCGAGATCGCTCATGATCAGCAGACTACGCAAGCCCGGCCGGTTCAGGCCGGGACCTTCAGCGCCTCGACCGTCCGGACCAACGGGGCGAGCTCCGGGTTCTCGGCAGCCTCGTCGAGTGCGGTGCGGAGCGCGGTGTCGTTGGTCGGCCTGGCCTCACTCAGTAGCGTCAGGCCCGCTTCTGTGACGTCCGTGTAGATGCCCCGCCGGTCGGTGTCGCACAGGTACCGCGTGAGCAGTCCACGGTCCTCGAGCCGGGTGACCAGCCGAGTGGTGGCGCTCTGGCTCAGCACCACGGCGTCGGCCACCTGCTTCATCTGCAGGTGGCCGCCCGTGCCGCTGTGCTGGCGGCTCAGGACGTCGAGCAGGGAGAACTCACGGGCGCTGAGGCTGTGGTGGGACTGCAGGGCCCGTTCGATGCGGGCCTCGATCTTCCCGTGGAGCAGGGAGAGGGCGCACCAGCTCTGGGCGAGGGCCGTCAGTGCGGGATCAGTCGCTGTCATGGTCTCTCCTCCGTGCGGGAGCTGCTTGCCTCCAGGATAGGGCACGTGCGCAATAGCCCGCGCTTGCAATTAATCGGCGCGTGCAATTATTGTGGACGCTTGTAAGGCGCAGATGCAATCTCCCAGGAAGGTGAACCCATGCCGCTCGCGCTCCTCGCCCTCGCCATCGGGGCATTCGGTATCGGAACAACAGAGTTCGTGATCATGGGACTGCTCCCCGACGTCGCGGCGGACTTCCAGGTGTCGATCCCGACCGCCGGCTTTCTGGTCACGGGCTACGCCTTGGGTGTGGTTCTCGGGGCTCCGCTCATGACTGTCCTGGGCACCCGGGTGACCAGGAAACGGATGCTGATGCTCCTGATGGGGCTGTTCATCGTCGGGAACGTGGTGTCCGCACTCGCCCCCGTCCTCGGTGTGATGCTTGCCGGACGAGTGATCGCCTCGCTTGCCCACGGGGCCTTCTTCGGTATCGGATCGGTCGTCGCCGCTGACCTGGTAGCTCCGGAGAAGAAGGCTGGTGCCATCGCCATGATGTTCACCGGGCTCACCGTCGCCAACGTCGTCGGGGTGCCCTTGGGGACTTTCATCGGCCAGAACCTCGGCTGGCGCGTGACGTTCTTCGTTGTCGCGGGACTCGGCGTCCTGGGTCTCCTCGGAGTGGCCAAGCTGGTCCCGGAGCAGCCGAAGCCCCAAGGCGTGCGCATCCGTCATGAGCTGGCCGCCTTCCGCAACGTGCAGGTGCTGCTCGCCATGGCGATGACGGTTCTGGGGTTCGGCGGCGTCTTCGCGGCCATCACCTACATCACTCCGATGATGACGGAGACCGCCGGCTATGCGACGTCGTCCGTCACCTGGCTGCTCGTCCTCTTCGGGCTCGGCATGGTCGGTGGGAATCTGCTCGGCGGCAAGTTCGCGGACCGTCACCTGATGCCGATGCTGTACATCTCGCTCGGGGCGCTCGCCGTGGTCCTGGCCCTGTTCACGCTGACGGCGCACAACAAGGTCACTGCGGCGGTGACCATCGTTCTCATCGGGGCACTCGGCTTCGCGACCGTACCGCCGCTGCAGAAGCGTGTGCTCGACCAGGCCGCCGGGGCCCCCACTCTTGCCTCGGCCGTCAACATCGGGGCATTCAATCTCGGCAACGCGCTCTCGGCGTGGCTCGGGGGGATCGTCATCGCGGCCGGGCTCGGCTACACCGCGCCCAACTGGGTCGGTGCAGCGCTGGCAGGGTCCGCGCTGGTCCTGGCCGTCCTCTCCGGGTCGCTCGAGCGTCGGTCGGTCACCCGCGGCCGGCTGGAGTCCGCGCACGTTCCGGAGACTTCCGCAGGCGCCGGCCCCGGCGAGTCGGTCCCCACGGCTTCAGCACCGATATCGCGGTGATGAAGAGATACGTGGCCGTGGCCACCGAGGGTGCGACGACCAGGTCGATGTCGGTCGTACCCCGGGCCGCGGCCTCGTTGATGCCTGGGCGGAGCGAGAAGACGGAGAGTCCGGTGGTGGCCAGGGTGAGCCAGAACTTCGTCCAGACCCAACGGTGTCTGGCCAGGCCCCACGGGGTGCCCAGCGACAGCACCAGACCGCTGAGGAGAGACAACAGGGCGACCGGCACCACGAGCCAGTCGCCGAATACCTTCATGGCGCGGGTGGCCGCCTGAGCCATGGTGGCATCGTCGGTGACGAACGCGGCGAGGCCGAGGGCGAGCAGCCCCACGGTCAGGCCGAGCCAACTCACGGACACGGCTACATGGGTGACGAGGATGCCTCGCCGAACGGGACGCTTGAGTGGTTTCACGTGAAACACGGTGCCAAGCGCGGATAGCGCGGTCATCCGACGGCGGGAGTATCCACGGCTACCGGCCTCGGCGTACGCACGGCGCAGGGACCTGCTGCAGAACACGTTCGCCATGCAAGTGTCCGGGGCCGCGGACTGGTGCCCGGACCGCCGTGCACCGCAGGTCCGACGCGTGCACCGTGCCGGCGATCCGGCTTCAGCCCAGGTCTGGAGCGTGCATCGCCCGTACGCCCTCGATGTTGGCGTCCAGATAGTGCCGCAGCGACAGGGGGACGAGATGGACGGCTGCGATCCCCACACGGCTGAAGGGCACCCGGACGATCTCGTACTCCCCGCAGGGCTCGTCGATCTCCGGTCCATGCCGACGCGACAGGTCCATCGTCGCCAGTCTGCAGACGAAGAAGTGCTGTACCTTCACGCCTTTGACGCCGCCGCCGGCGATGTGTTCGACGGTGTCGACGAAGCAGGGCACGACATCGACGACCTTGGCGCCGAGCTCCTCGTCGACCTCGCGGTGCAGCGCGGCGACGACGGTCGCGTCCTCGGGCTCGACCCCTCCACCAGGCGTGAGCCAGTACGGGTCGACACCGGGCTTGGTGCGCTTGATCAGGATGAGGTCATCGCCGTCGAGCAGGACGGCGCGGGCCGTGCGCTTGACCACGGGGCGTTCGGTCATGGCAAGAGCGTGGCCCGGGAAAGCCGGTCTGAAACTCCTGTCGGCCGACCGGTCACCAGTCCACAGCAGCCCGCACCAGCCACTCGTGCGCCCGCGCGATGTGCGGGAGGCCGAGCGTGCCGGTTCTGGCGACGAGGAAATACGTGCGGAGCGGGGGTACCGGCGGGTCGAGCAGCGCCACGACCTCGCCCCGCTCCAGCGCGCTCTCGCACAGATAGCGCGGCAGCACGGCTAGGCCCGCACCCGCTGCCGCGCACTCGAGGACCGCGCGGAGGTCCGGTGCGATCACGGCGGCGGCCGCGGCCGGACGGCTGTCGAACACCGTTGCCCAGTAGCGGGATACCAGGGGGAGGCTCTCGTGCACTTCGACCACCGGCAACTGCTCCAGCAGTACGGAGCCCTTGTGCCGCAGCGCCCCGGGTCCCAGACGCCCTGCCCAGCGCGGGGCGGCGACCAGGATGTGCTCCTCGTCGCAGAGAGTGGTCGACGTCAGCAGACCCCCGCGTGGACGAGCCGTGGTGATGGCCAGATCATGATGTCCTGCCGCCAGCCCTTCCAGCGTGTCCTCGGCGTTCGCGACCAAGGTGCTGCGCAGCGCGAGTCCCTGGGAGACCAGCGGGGTGAGGGCGGGCAGCGCCCGTACGGAGGTGAATTCGGGGGGCCCGGCCAGGTGCAGCGTCCGTACCCCCGACCGGTCGTCGAGCCCCACCTCGACGATGTCGACCAGCGCGTCGAGGTGAGGGGCGGCCCGGTGGGCGAGCTCGTCGCCGACGGTGGTCGGGGTCACCCCACGTGCCCTGCGCAGGAAGAGTGGACGGCCCAGCTGCCGCTCCAGCGCCCGTATCTGCGAGGTGACGGCGGGCTGGGACACCCCGAGCAGGGCTGCGGCCCGGGTGAACGATCCGGCTCGGTGCACCGTGACGAACGTGCGCAACAGAGCCAGGTCCATGGTCCGTCCCTCCCACATCCGCGTGACGCTGCGCCGTCCCGTACCGCCGGCCGCAACCACCTCAACCATAAATATGTCGATAGGTCGCTGTCGTTACTGTGATTGGACACTGACGCACAGTCAACTAGCCTTGTACAGACGGTTCTCGGTGCAGAACCGGGGCGGTCCGAGCCACGAGGGGGGAGGCTCGGACCGTCCGTCCCGGGCAGGACCGGTTCGGTGGACGGGGACGCCCGTCCCGGCCGGTCCTGCCAGGACCGGAGGAGCCGGCCGGTCAGCGCCCGGATTCGTCCAGCGCGCGTTCCACGTCCGCCAGCAGGTCCTCGGGGTCCTCGGCGCCGACCGAGAACCTGATGAAACCCTCGGGCACCGCATCCCCGCCCCAGCGTGCCCGGCGCTCGGCGGTGGAGCGCAGGCCGCCGAAGCTGGTCGCGTCGTCGACCAGCCGCAGTGCCGCGAGGAAGCGCTCAGCGGTCTCCTTGTCCGCCAGCACGAAGGACACCACGGAGCCGAAGCGCCGCATCTGGCGCACGGCGACCGGGTACGAGGGGTCACCCGGGAGGCCGGGGTAGCGCAGCCCCGTCACGTCCGTGCGCCCGGCCAGGGCCTTCGCGAGCATCGACGCCGTTCCGCACTGGCGGTCGATGCGGAGCTGCAGCGTGGCCAGGGAACGGTGAGCGAGCCAGGCCTCCATGGGGCCCGGAATCGCGCCGGCCACCTTGCGCCAGCGTCGCACTCCCGCGGCGAGCTCCGGGTCCCGGCAGGTCACATGGCCGAGCAGGATGTCTCCGTGGCCCGTCATGCCCTTGGTGTCGCTGGCGACCGAGAAGTCCGCCCCCAGGTCGAGGGGACGCTGACCGAGAGGGGTGGCCAGGGTGTTGTCGACCGCGACCAGCACGCCCGCGGCGTGCGCGGCGTCGGCGAGTCTGCGCACATCGCAGACGTCGAGCCCGGGGTTGGACGGCGTCTCGAGCCACAGCAGCTTCGCCCCGTCGAGGAGCGCTGCCTGGGCGTCGCCGCCGGTCGGTGCCGTCCGCACCTCGACGCCGTAGGCCTCCAACTGCTCACGCACCAGGGGGAGCGCCTGATAGCCGTCGTCGGGCAGGACCACGGCGTCACCCGTGCGCGCCTGGGACAGCAGCACGGCGGAGACGGCGGCCATCCCGGAGGCGAAGACCGTGGTCTCGGCCTCCTCCCCCGGTGCCTCCAGCTCGCCGATGGCGCGCTCCAGGTGTGTCCAGGTCGGATTCGTGTCCCGGCCGTAGGTGTAGGGGCCGACCGGCTCGCCGGACAGATGGAAGTGCGCGGCGAAGACCGGACCGGGGAGTGTGGGCTCGTACTGCTCCGGTTCGGGCAGGCCGGCCCGTACGGCGCGTGTCCCGTCGCCCGTGTTGCTCATGCTCGTCTCCTCGTCTCGCCGGTGTCCAGCAGTCCGTGCCGCGCTGTGTGATCGGTTCGGATCAGTCCTCGTCGGGGAGGACGACGTTGAGCGCCCAGGACACGACGGAGATGATCAGCCCGCCCAGGACCGCGGTCCAGAAGCCGTCGACGTGGAAGTTCAGATCGACGACGCCGGCCAGCCATGAGGTGAGCATCAGCATCAGGGCGTTGACCACGAGCGTGATCAGCCCGAGTGTCAGGATGAACAGGGGCAGCGTGAGGAGCTTCACGACAGGCTTGACGACGAAGTTCACCAGGCCGAAGAGCAGAGCCACAACGATCAGCGTGAGTACCTTGCGCCCGGTGTTGTCACCGGTCAGCGTGATGTCGTTGAGCAACCAGATGGCCACGGCCAGCGCACCCGCGTTGGCGAGCGTCTTGACTACGAAATTCTTCATGTGTCTGATCGTGGCAGACATGATCGATGGCGGACACCGTCGGGACAGAGCGGTACGGGCGCGAAGGGCGGACGGACGATGAAGGCATTCAGACTGGACGAGCTGGAGGCGGAACGCGCCGCCAACGAAGGCGCCTACCTGCAGTTCATCCGGGAACGCAACATGTCCGTCGGCCTGTACGCCCTGGACGCCGGGGCGCTCGATCCGCAGGAGCCGCACGGGCAGGACGAGGTGTACTTCGTCGTCAGCGGGCGCGCCTCGATCACGGTCGGCATGGAGACCACGCAGGTGGGGCGGGGGAGCGTCGTCTACGTACCCGCGGGGACGCCCCACAAGTTCCACCACGTCACCGAGGACCTGCGGGTCATGGTGATCTTCTCCCCGCCGGAGGGCTGAGCACCGCCCGGGGGACTCCACCGGTCCGGAGCTCTCCCGGGCCCCGCCGTTCCCTAGGGGATCGTTCAGGGGACTTCAAGGGATCCCGGGCCCCCGCCGGCCACCCCCGCGCCTCTAGCATCGGAGCAAGGAACTCAGAGAGACGAGGTAGCGGCGATGGCGGTGCGGGAGATTTTCGCGGGGATGCCCTGGTGGGTGAAGTGGGTCGCGGTGCCCCTCATCGCGATCGTGGTGTTCGGCGGGCTCATCGCCAGCGTGGTCGGGTTCGTCATCGGCCTGCTGTTCAAGGCGCTGGTCTTCGTCGTCCTCGTGGGCGGCCTGGTCTTCGTCGTGCGGAAGTTCATGTCCTCGTCCGAGCGCAGCGACTGGTAGCGCGGGCGGGGCGGCGTGCCGGATCACGCGGCGCCGGGGGGCCGCGTGACGGGTGGCCCACCCGTTGATTAGCCCAGCTGAGCTAAGTCCAGGACGAAACCTCTCCCGTGACTGTGTGTGCCGATACAGTGGCGTACCGCTGCCGCCAGCTGGGAAATGACGGTCCGTCACCATCCTGCCCAGTGGTTTGTGCGACCGTCCGGTCTCCGGACCCCAGGCTCGCGGCGGGCCCGTGGGGGCGGCCTCCGCGGGAGGGCTGACAGCCCGTCACCATGCCTGGGGGTGACCTGTGACCACGGCATCGAGTACCGCTGTCCCGACGTTGATCGGTTCGGTTCAGCGGGCGCTGAGACTTATGGAGGCTGTGGGCACCCATCGGGACGGGGCGCCGGCGAAGCAGCTCGCCAGGGAGGCCGGCCTTCCCCTTCCCACCGCCTACCACCTGCTGCGGACCCTGACCCATGAGGGTTATCTGCGCAGGGAGAACGGCGTCTTCCTGTTCGGGGCCGCAGCCGAACGGCTGGGTGGGGGCCCGGCGACTCCGCGTCCCGGAGTGATCGTCGACTCGCTCGCCCACTGGGCGGACGTCATCGGTGCCCCTGTGTACTGCGCCCTGTACAAGGATGGCGAGATCGAGATGGTCGCCGTCGCCGATACCCCTGCCGTGCCCGCGGTGCACGAGTGGGCCTCGTTCCGTGAGACAGGGCATGCCCACGCCCTCGGCCAGTGCCTCCTGGGGCAGCTCGACGAGCGGGCGCGCGAGGACCATCTGGACCGGCACCCCGTCCGGCCGCTGACGCGTTACTCCGTAAGGGACCGTCAGGCGTTTCTGAAACGACTGAGATCGATGAAGCGTACGGAACCCGTCGTCGAACGGCAGGAGTACGCCATGGGAACGGTCTGTGCGGCCATTCCGATCACCGTGGGGTCGGCCGTGGCGGCCATGGCTGTTTCTCTCCCCTTGCACCAAGAAGAACGGTTGCTCCCCGCAGTCGAACAACTACGCTGTGAAGTGACCACCCTCTTGCGCTCGTTCGTGTTCTCTATCAGTATCTGAAAAATCACTCCTTGTGATCTGCTATCGCGTGCATCACGATGGCGTCAATAGGGCCATGGGGGATCATTCCTGGCCAGATTCATCTACTGCGGGGTTGAACGATGCGCGAGTCGGTTCAAGCAGAGGTCATGATGAGCTTCCTCGTCTCCGAGGAGCTCTCCTTCCGTATTCCTGTGGAGCTCCGGTACGAGGTCAGCGATCCGTACGCGATCCGGATGACCTTCCACCTGCCGGGCGACGCCCCCGTCACCTGGGCATTCGGCCGCGAGCTGCTGCTCGACGGGCTCAACAGCCCCAGCGGTGACGGCGATGTGCACATCGGCCCGACCGAGCCCGAAGGTCTGTCGGATGTGCACATCCGCCTTCAGGTCGGCGCGGACCGTGCGCTCTTCAGGGCCGGCACGGCACCGCTTGTGGCATTTCTCGACCGGACGGACAAGCTGGTGCCACTGGGGCAGGAGCACACGCTGGGTGACTTCGACGGGAATCTGGAAGAGGCGCTGGGCCGCATCCTCGCCAAGGAACAGAACGCCGGCTGAACAGGAAGGCCCGGCTGAACATCGAACACCGGCGGACCGGGGCCGTGCGTACGGTGCCTCGGCTCACGCCTTGCGGCGTCGGCCCCTCCCGGTCCGCGCGGGTGCAGGAGCTCCGGCTTCCGCGCCGAGCCCCGTGCGGTCCGCGGAGACCACCAGGGCCGCGAGCACCGTCGTCACCGGCACCGAGGCGACCAGCCCGATCGACCCGACCAGCGTCCGGACGATCTCCTCCGCGACCAGTTCGCTGTTGGCCACCGTGCCCACGCTGCTCTGCGCGATCGAGAAGAGCAGCAACAGGGGAAGCGCCGCGCCGGCGTAGGCGAGCACGAGCGTGTTGACGACCGAGGCGATGTGGTCGCGCCCGATCCGGATGCCCGCCCGGTAGAGCCCGCGCACGCCCATGGTCGGGTCGGCCTGGTGCAGTTCCCAGACCGCCGATGTCTGGGTGACGGTCACGTCGTCGAGCACACCGAGCGAACCGATGATCACACCGGCCAACAGCAGGCCGCTCATGTCGATCTCCGGGTACAGCCCGTGGATGAGGCCGGTGTTGTCGTCCGTGTTGCCGGACAGGCCGGCCCAGCCGATGAACAGGGAGCCCAGCAGCCCGATCAGCAGCAGCGAGATGAGTGTGCCGATCACGGCCACCGAGGTGCGCGCCGTCAGACCGTGACAGGTGTAGAGCGCGATCAGCATGATGGCGCTCGCCCCGATCACGGCGACGACCAGTGGATTCGAACCCTGCAGGATCGCCGGAAGGATGAACAGGGTCAGCACACCGAAGGAGACGGCGAGCGCGATCAGCGCCATCAGCCCGCGCAGCCTGCCCACCACGACCACTGCGAGGGCGAAGATCCCCGCGAGCAACGCCATCGGCACCGTGCGGTCGACATCGGTCACCGAGTACTGCAGATCCCGCGGCGCGTCCGGCGCATAGGCCACGACCACCCCCTGGCCGTCGTGCAGTTGCCGCGGCGCATCGGGCTGGACGACCTCCACGAACGTACGGCCCTTGTCCGCACCGGTCGTCACCTCGACCGTGGCCTTCTTGCACCGGCCCGACTGCTCGTTGACGGCCTCCCGGCCCGAGGCGGTGGAGGTGTCGCCGGTCGCCGGCACCTGTGAGGCGTTGACGTCCGCGCAGTCGACCGCGACGACCTTCGTCACCCGCCCGTCCTGGGTCTGCCGGTCGAAGCCGACGCCGGTGCGCTCGTGGGCGGGTGCTCCGCCCGGCCAGAAGGCCACGAGGCCGACCAGGACAGCGGTGGCGAAGGGGATCACCACGGCCGCGATGACCTTGCGCAGGTGCTTGGACACGGGTGCGGCGGGGCCGTGGCTGTGTGAGTGGCCGTGCGCATGACTCTGCGTGCTGCCTGATGCGGGGCCGTGGGGTTCGGGGGCGCTTCCGGGGGACGTCACCCGGCGATCATCCCAAGAACAGGGGAGGCCCTCTGGCCAGCACGCCAGATGGGAGGTTAGCGTGGAGGCACATTTGTACACGCGGGAGCTCGGAGCACCGGGCTGAGAGGGCGCTGACCTCCGTATATCCGTACGGGACACGCTGCGCCGACCGCCGAACCTGTTACCGGGTAATGCCGGCGTAGGGAGTAGGTCTGATGACCACAGCGGACGCACGCACGCCTGCCTCGACGCAGAATGCGCGGAATGCGCAGGATGCGGAGAACAACGAGGCCGGGAAGTCCATCGGATGGCACAAGGGGTACGTCCAGGGCACGCGCCCGGATCTCCGTGTGCCGGTCCGTCAGGTGCACCTCACCAACGGCAAGGACGTGACGCTGTACGACACGTCCGGGCCGTACACCGATCCCACCACCGACACCGACGTACGCCGCGGGCTCGCCCCGCTCCGTGAGAACTGGATCATCGCGCGCGGGGACACCGAGGAGTACGCGGGCCGTCCCGCGCGTCCCGAGGACGACGGGCTCAAGCACACCTCGCCGCGAGGCGGTCTGCGCAACCTCGACGCGGTCTTCCCCGGGCGTCCGAGGCAGCCCCGGCGCAGCCGTGACGGCAGGCCCGTCACGCAGCTCGCCTACGCCCGCCGCGGCGAGATCACCCCGGAGATGGAGTACGTCGCCATCCGGGAGAACGTCGAACCCGAGGTCGTGCGCGAGGAGATCGCCGCGGGCCGGGCCGTCCTGCCGGCCAACGTCAACCACCCGGAGATCGAGCCGATGATCATCGGCAAGCGCTTCCTGGTGAAGGTCAACGCCAACATCGGCAACTCCGCGGTCACCTCCTCCATCGAGGAGGAGGTGGACAAGATGACCTGGGCCACCAAGTGGGGTGCCGACACGGTCATGGACCTCTCCACCGGCCGCAACATCCACACCACCCGCGAATGGGTCCTGCGCAACTCCCCCGTGCCGATCGGCACCGTCCCCCTCTACCAGGCACTCGAGAAGGTCGACGGCCGGGCCGAGGAGCTGACCTGGGAGATCTACAAGGACACGGTGATCGAGCAGGCGGAGCAGGGCGTCGACTACATGACGGTGCACGCCGGTGTCCGGCTGCCGTACGTCCCGCTGACGGCCCGGCGCAAGACGGGCATCGTCTCGCGCGGCGGTTCGATCATGGCGGCCTGGTGCCTGGCGCACCACAAGGAGTCGTTCCTGTACGAGCACTTCGAGGACCTCTGCGAGATCCTCGCGGCCTACGACGTGACGTACTCGCTGGGCGACGGCCTGCGCCCCGGCTCCATAGCCGACGCCAACGACGAGGCGCAGTTCGCCGAACTCCGCACGCTCGGTGAGCTCAACACCGTTGCCAAGCGGTTCGGCGTCCAGACGATGATCGAGGGCCCGGGACACGTCCCGATGCACAAGATCAAGGAGAACATCGACCTCCAGCAGGAGATCTGCGAGGAGGCGCCGTTCTACACGCTGGGCCCCCTGACCACCGATGTCGCTCCGGCGTACGACCACATCACCTCGGGCATCGGCGCCGCGATGATCGCCTGGTGGGGGACGGCGATGCTCTGCTACGTCACGCCCAAGGAGCACCTCGGGCTGCCGAACCGTGACGACGTGAAGACAGGCGTCATCACGTACAAGATCGCCGCTCATGCGGCGGACCTCGCCAAGGGGCACCCCGGGGCGCAGGAGTGGGACGACGCCCTGTCCGACGCCCGCTTCGAATTCCGCTGGGAGGACCAGTTCAACCTGGCGCTCGACCCGGACACCGCGCGGGAGTTCCATGACGAGACCCTGCCGGCCGAGCCGGCGAAGACGGCTCACTTCTGCTCGATGTGCGGGCCCAAGTTCTGCTCGATGAAGATCTCCCACGACATCCGGCGGGAGCACGGGGACGGACAGGCCGAGATCGAGGCGGGGATGGCCGAGAAGTCCAAGGAGTTCGCGGCGGCGGGCAACAGGGTCTATCTGCCGATCGCGGACTGACTTCGGCCGCACGCCCCCTGTGGGCGACGGTGCCGTCCCCGCCGCCACGGCGGGGGCGGCACCGGGCCGTGCCGGATCGCTCCGACTGCCGCTCCGGACCCGGCCGGATCACTCCGGCTGGTGCTCCGGGCCGCCGAAGTCCGGGCTGGTGAAGTCCGGGCTGGTGAAGGTGGGACGCGGGCCGGCCGAGGGGCCGTCCTCCGGCCCGGAGAAGTCCGGTCTGCTGTAGCCGATCTTCGGGATCCGGTTGGCCGAGCGGTGGGGTGTCCGCGACGCGGGCCCCGCCGTCGGGTCGGCCAGTGCGTCCCGGAGGAAGGGCAGGATGCCGCGCTCCAGCAGGGCGTGGCGCCAGGCCTCCCGGGCGCGTGCGACGTCCTCCGGCTCCTCCTCCTCGTCCACGGCGGGCAGCGCGGTGGCGCCGTTGCGCAGCGCGGTGACGAGGAGCCCCACCGCGGCGGCCAGGATGGCGGCGGCGGCGACGGCCGCGAAGAACCAGCCGGCGGCGACCATGGTTGCGGCGAACGCCGGGGCGGGGTCGAGTGCCTTCAGCAGGTACCCGATCAGCAGGAATATCAAGGCGGCGGCACCCGCGAGGACGGGCGCCAGCACGGTGATCACCGCCAGGGTCCCGGCGCCCGTGGGATCGGCCTCGTCCGTCACCGGCCCCAGGACCGATGTGCCGTCGTCCGTGTCGCCCGGCCCGCGGAGCTCGCCGCGGACCTGCACGTAGTGGTCGTACTCGGTGGCGGCCGCCGCCGTGATCAGGGGCGTGGCCTCGAGCGCCATCGTCCGCAGCTGTTCCGTGTTGAGACGGTCGCCGACTCCGTCCAGATCCGGTCGTTCATGAGCATGACGCAGCGCGTCGGCGAGGATCCGCTCGTACTCGGGGCGGTCCTCGGCCAGCAGGTGCGGAGCGCTTTTCATCTGCATCCCCCGATGCTCCGTAGGGCCTGACCGACCGTGCGGGCCGGGCGATCGGGCGGAAACGGAGGAGAGCCTGCCACTGATACGCCGATGGTAGAGCGCCTACGGCACGCGGTGACAGGGGGTTTCCGGAAATAGGCCCAGGCGTCGACGGAGTCGGGTCGTGATGCGTTTTCCCCGGCACCCGTCAGTCATGCAGGGGAAGCTGGACGACCAACAGCTTTCCGGCCATGGTCACCCCGCCGTCCATGGCGATGGCGAGGCCCTCCGCGTAGACGTGCGGGCCGTCCACCACGGGGCGTTGCGTGTCCTCGCCGTCCTCCGACCCGACCTCGCCGAGCAGGTACGGAATAGGGCTGTGACCGTGGACGACGCGCTGCCCGCCGTAGGTCGACATCAGTTCGCGGACGGCCTGTGCGCCGCCCTCGTCCCGGAAGGCGAACCGCTTGGTGAGCTTGCGGAAGAGGTCCCAGCACTCGTCGGCGTCATTCCGCGTGAGAATGGCGTGCACCGTGTCGTTGACGTCCTCGATGGTGGCCCCGTAGTCGAGATAGGCCGTCGTGTCGGAGTGCATCAGCAGATGCCCGTCCTCCTCGACGACCGCGTCGAGCCGCGCCATCCACTGGAGATGGACGTCCTGGAGCCGTTCCATGTCCGTCTTCTGGCCGCCGTTGAGCAGCCAGGCGGCCTGGAAGGTCGCGGTGCCCGCTCCGGAGTTCACCGGGGTGTCGCCGAACCGCTTGGCGCCGAGCAGCAGCAGCTCGTGGTTGCCCATGAGGGCCTTGCAGTACCCGCCCGCGGCCGCGGCCTCGGCGGAGAGGCGCATGACCAGGTCGATGACGCCGATGCCGTCCGGACCGCGGTCGGTGAAGTCGCCGAGGAACCACAGCCGGGCGTTGCCGGCCGCCCACCGCCCTTCGGTGTCGACGAGGCCCTGCTGGTGCAGGGCTGCCAGGAGCTCGTCCAGGTAGCCGTGGACGTCGCCGACGACGTACAGCGGGCCCCGGCCGGACCCGTCGGAGGCCCGGGCCTCCGGGACGGTCCGTACCTGGACGGTGTCACCCCGGTTGATCACTGGCAGGTCGCGCTCGGTGGGGGTGTACCCCTCCGGAGGCTCGTCGCCCACCGCGACGTTGCCGGGGTGCGGCAAGCCTGGCTGGTGCGGCAGGCGTGGCTCCATCGGCACCTGCGCATACGGCGGTACGCGGAAGTCACGCAACGTCGCAGTCCGCACTACGGGTTCCTGACCGGCCCCCTGAGTCATCGACCCCTCCACCACCGTCGCGCCTCCGTACACCTGACGGGCCCTGCCTGGTAGAGGTGGTCCGCGGTGTCGTGCGCCCATCATAGGAATGCGGATCGTGCTGTGTGACGCACCAGGGGTGGTGAATCCGTGCGCACACCTGGTTCATCGGCCGTTTGGTCCGGATTAATCCGATCAGTCCCCGGCGGGTGACCGCGGAGGGCTGACCGTGGTGCGCGGAGGGCGCCGCTGCGAGGACGTCCGGACGATGAGCTCCGTCGGTATCACCTGCTCCACCGGACCGTCGTGCACGACTCCTTCGATGGCGTCGATGAGGAGCTGGACGACCGCCGTGCCGATCCTGCGGGGTTTCAGCGAGAGCGTCGTGATCGGAGGCTCGGTCGACGCGTACACCGTGGACTCGCTGCAGCAGACCAGCAGGAGGTCCTCGGGGACCCGCAGGCCGTAGCGGCGGGCGGCGGCGAGCAGATCGGTGCCGTTGGGATCGAAGAGTCCGTAGACGGCGTCAGGGCGGTCCGGGCGGGCGAGGAGGCGGTCGGCGGCTACGGCGCCCGCGCAGGGGTCGTGGGCCGGATAGGACTCGTAGACCGGGTCCTGGCCGACCCGTTCGCACCAGTGGAGGTAGGCGGTGGTGGAGAGGCGGGTGTACGTGTCGGTGGTGGTGCCGGTCAGCAGCCCGATGCGGCGGGCTCCCGCGGCTGCGAGGTGGTCCAGGAGGTCGAGGACGGCGGCCCGGTGGTCGTTGTCGACCCAGGCGGTGACCGGAAGGGTGCCGGCCGGGCGCCCGTCGGAGACGACGGGCAGACCCTGTCGCACGAGTTCGGTGACCACCGGGTCCTGGTCGGAGGGGTCGATGACGACCGTTCCGTCGAGTGCGACGTTCGACCAGACGTCGTGGCGCGAGGTGGCCGGGAGGATCACGAGGGCGTAGCCACGGGCGAGCGCGGCCGATGTGGCGGCTCTCGCCATCTCCGCGAAGTACGCGAACTCGGTGAAGGTGAAAGGTTCATCCCCGTACGTGGTCACGGTCAGGCCGATGAGCCCCGACTTGCCTGTGCGGAGGGTTCGGGCCGCCGCGGACGGGCGGTAGCCCAGCCGTTCGGCGACCTCGCGGACATGGCGGCGGGTGGCGTCCGGGAGCCTGCCCTTGCCGTTGAGCGCGTCGGAGACGGTCGTGATGGAGACTCCGGCCGCCGCGGCTACATCCCGGATCCCCGCCCGTCCTTGCCGACCGTTGCGCCGGGGCGTCTCTGTCCGGCTCACCTGGTGCTTCCCTGCTGCTGTCATGGCGAGCCGATAGTAGGGCTCCTGCGCCGGGTTGGGCCGGTCGCATATGCGCACGTTGACAGGCACGTTTCTGCATGATCGAAGAAGTGTAAATGCCTTGCAAATCAAGGGTGTTGAGGCCTTAAAGATCAATGTGTCATGCATCGACGCGCGTGAACCTGCTGAATGGTCCATGTCTCGAAGAGGTCTCAACTCACCTGTTCGAGGGATGCGCGCCACGGAGTGAGCGACCGGCGCGCGGAGGAATGGGCGGCGCTCCCCCTCCCGAAGCCTGCCGGAGGGGTGCACGACCGGCCTTTCGGGCCGGAGGGGGCGATTTCGGATCCTGGCCATTCGCACAGGTGCCCAATCCTCATAAGGTGAGCAGTATTGATGTGTACGGACGGTCGAGGAGGACCTGCGGTGAGCGAGACGAGCCCCAAGCTGCGCGCCGAGCTGGACGGCGTCCCTGCGTATGTGCCGGGCAAGCCGGCCGCAGCGGGAGGACCGGTTGCCTTCAAGCTCTCCTCCAACGAGAACCCGTACCCCCCGCTGCCGGGCGTCATGGAGTCGGTGCTCGCCGCCGCCGCCGGTTTCAACAGGTACCCGGACATGGCCTGCACCGGCCTGATGAACGAGCTGGCCGACCGTTTCGGTGTGCCGGTATCCCATCTGGCCACCGGTACCGGCTCGGTGGGCGTCGCCCAGCAGCTGCTCCAGGCCACCTCGGGCCCCGGCGACGAGGTGATCTACGCCTGGCGTTCGTTCGAGGCGTACCCGATCATCACGCAGATCAGCGGTGCGACGTCGGTCAAGGTGCCGCTGACCGCCGGTGAGGTGCACGATCTCGACGCCATGGCCGGTGCGATCACCGACCGGACACGGATGATCTTCGTCTGCAACCCGAACAACCCGACCGGGACCGTGGTGCGCCGGGCGGAGCTGGAGCGGTTCCTGGACCGCGTGCCGAGCGACGTCCTCGTGGTGCTCGACGAGGCGTACAAGGAGTTCATCCGGGACGCCGATGTGCCGGACGGCATCGAGATCTACCGGGACAGGCCCAACGTCGCGGTCCTCCGGACCTTCTCCAAGGCGTACGGCCTGGCGGGCCTGCGGGTGGGCTTCGCGGTGGCGCACGAGCCGGTGGCGGCGGCGCTGCGCAAGACCGCCGTCCCGTTCGGTGTCAGCCAGGTCGCCCAGGACGCCGCGGTCGCCTCGCTGCGCGCCGAGGACGAGCTGCTGGGGCGGGTCGGATCGCTGGTGGGCGAGCGTGCCCGGGTGTACGACGGGCTCGTGCGGCAGGGCTGGACGGTGCCGGAGTCGCAGGCGAACTTCGTCTGGCTGCGCCTCGGGGACCGCACGCTCGACTTCGCCGCGGTCTGCGAGCGTGCGGGCGTGGTCGTGAGGCCGTTCGCCGGTGAGGGCGTGCGGGTCACGATCGGGGAGGCGGAGGCCAACGACGTGTTCCTGAAGGTGACGGAGTCCTTCCGTCAGGAGGGATAGCGGCACCGACGCCGCACGACGGACCTCCGGTGGCCCCGGACCTCGATCACCGAGGTCCGGGGCCACCGTGCTTCCGTGCCTCGGCTGCCTTCTCCGCGGGCGCGACCCTGTCCGGTTTCGGACGACCCGACCGGTGCGGCTGGAAAGGACCCCCCGCGCGACGCTCTCGAAGACATGTGCGCCATAATGCTTGTGAATGTGAACGCGTTCACAAGCGCGCCCCATTTCTCCCGTGATCGGGTGGATCAATGGGGCAAACCGCGGCTGTGATCACGGCGACGTAAGGAGAAAGTCGTGGACCTGGCTCTGGCGCCGGAGACTCTGGCGCGATGGCAGTTCGGCATCACCACCGTCTACCACTTCCTGTTCGTCCCTCTGACGATCTCTCTCGCCGCGCTCACCGCCGGCCTGCAGACCGCCTGGGTGCGCACGGAGAAGGAGAAGTACCTCAGGGCCACGAAGTTCTGGGGCAAGCTCTTCCTGATCAACATCGCGATGGGTGTGGTCACCGGCATCGTGCAGGAGTTCCAGTTCGGCATGAACTGGTCCGACTACTCGCGGTTCGTCGGTGACGTCTTCGGAGCCCCGCTCGCCTTCGAGGCGTTGATCGCCTTCTTCTTCGAGTCCACCTTCATCGGCCTGTGGATCTTCGGCTGGGACAAGCTGCCGAAGAAGATCCATCTCGCCTGCATCTGGATGGTCTCCATAGGCACCGTCCTCTCGACGTTCTTCATCCTGGCGGCCAACTCCTGGATGCAGCACCCGGTCGGCTACCGCATCAACAAGGAGCGCGGGCGCGCCGAGCTCACGGACTTCTGGCACGTGCTGACGCAGAACACCGCGCTCGCCCAGTTCTTCCACACGATCACGGCGGCCTTCCTGGTCGGCGGCGCCTTCATGGTGGGCATCGCCGCATTCCACCTGGCACGCAAGAGGCACATCCCGGTCATGCGGACCTCGCTGCGGGTCGGGCTGGTCACGGTGGTGATCGCCGGCCTTCTCACCGCCGTCAGCGGAGACGTGCTCGGCAAGGTGATGTTCAAGCAGCAGCCCATGAAGATGGCCGCCGCCGAAGCCCTGTGGGAGGGCGAGGACGGGGCGCCCTTCTCGCTCTTCGCGGTCGGTGACGTCGCCGAGGGGCACAACACCGTCGAGATCTCCATCCCGGGGATCCTGTCCTTCCTCGCGGACGACAGCTTCACCTCGTACGTCCCCGGCATCAACGACATCAACAAGGCGGAGCAGGAGAAGTACGGTCCGGGCGACTACCGTCCCAACATCCCGGTCGCGTTCTGGAGCTTCCGCTGGATGATCGGCTTCGGCATGGCGTCGTTCGGGCTCGGTCTGCTCGGGCTGTGGCTGACACGACGCAAGTTCCTGCTGCCGCCGGCGCTGCGCACCGGCGAGGACGAGGTGCCGAATCTGGTCCTCCTCAAGAACACGGTGCTGAACCCGAAGTTCGCCAGGCTCTACTGGATCACCGCGCTGTGGACCATGCTCTTCCCGCTGATCGCCAACTCCTGGGGCTGGATCTTCACCGAGATGGGGCGGCAGCCCTGGGTGGTCTACGGGGTGTTCCAGACCCGCGACGCGGTCTCCCCGGGGGTGTCGCAGGCAGAGATCCTCACCTCCATGATCGGGTTCACGGCGCTCTACGCGGTGCTCGCCGTCATCGAGGTCAAGCTCCTCCTGAAGTACGTGAAGGCCGGGCCGCCGGAGCTCACCGAGGCCGACCTCAACCCGCCCACCCGGATCGGCGGCCACGACCAGGACGCCGACCGGCCCATGGCCTTCTCCTACTGAGATCAAGCGGAGCTGAGAGATGGAACTCCACGACGTCTGGTTCGTGCTCATCGCCGTCCTGTGGACCGGCTACTTCTTCCTGGAGGGATTCGACTTCGGAATAGGGGTCCTCACCAAGCTGCTGGCCCGGGACCGCAAGGAGCGCCGGGTCCTGATCAACACGATCGGGCCGGTCTGGGACGGGAACGAGGTGTGGCTGCTCAGTGCGGGTGGCGCGACCTTCGCGGCCTTCCCGGAGTGGTACGCCACGCTGTTCTCCGGCTTCTACCTGCCCCTTCTGGTCATCCTGCTCTGCCTGATCGTGCGCGGAGTGGCCTTCGAGTACCGGGCGAAGCGGCCCGAGGAGCGCTGGCAGACCAACTGGGAGCACGCGATCTTCTGGACCTCGCTGATCCCGGCCGTCCTCTGGGGCGTGGCCTTCGGGAACATCGTCCGCGGCGTGAAGATCGATGCCGACATGGAGTACGTGGGCAACCTCTGGGACCTGCTCAACCCCTACGCCGTCCTGGGCGGCCTGGTCACGCTGTTCCTCTTCACCTTCCACGGAGCCGTGTTCGCCGCGCTCAAGACGGTCGGGGACATCAGGGCGCGTGCCCGTGGGCTGGCCTTCAAGCTGGGCCTCGCCACCGCGGTGCTCGCTCTGGGCTTCCTCGTCTGGACCCAGGCGGACAACGGCAACGGACGCAGCCTGGTGGCGATGATCGTCGCCGTGGTGTCGCTGGTCCTGGCCATCGGCGCCATCGCGGCGGGACGTGAGGGCTGGTCCTTCGCGTTCTCCGGCGTGACCATCGCGGCTGCGGTCGCGATGCTCTTCCTGACGCTCTTCCCGAACGTCATGCCGTCCTCGCTCGACGACGCCTGGAACCTGACGGTCTCCAACGCTTCGTCCAGCCCTTACACCCTCAAGATCATGACCTGGTGCGCAGGGATCGCGACTCCGGTGGTGCTGCTCTACCAGGGCTGGACGTACTGGGTCTTCCGCAAGCGCATCGGCACGCATCACATCGCCGATGCCCACTGAACGCATCGAGGCCCACTGAGCGCACCGGCGCGTGGTGACTGCGCCGATGCGCGGTGACCCACTGATGCGACGTACTGCACCTGCCCGTGCACCGAACTAGCTGAGCGAACGACATGAGCTCACTGGGGAGCTGTTTCACGTGAAACCGATCGACCCGCGTCTTCTCCGGTATGCCGGGGCCACCCGGTTCTTCCTGGCGGCCGTCGTGGCGCTGGGGCTGGCCGGAGCGGCCCTGGTCATCGCGCAGGCCATGCTCGTCGCCGAGGTGGTGGTGGGCGGGTTCGAGGACGGCCTGACGGCTGCCGGACTCCGCACACCACTGCTACTGCTGGCCGCCGTCGCGCTGGGCAGGGCGTTCGTGGCCTGGCTGACCGAACTGGCCGCCCACCGGGCGAGCTCGGCGGTCAAGTCCGAACTCCGTGGTCGGCTCATGGAGCGGGCCTCCGGCCTGGGCCCGGACTGGTTGAGCGAGCAGCGCACCGGGTCGCTGATCGCTCTGGCCACCCGGGGCGTCGACGCCCTCGACGACTACTTCTCGCGCTATCTCCCCCAGCTCGGGCTCGCGGTCGTCGTGCCCGTGGCGGTGCTGGCCCGGATCGTCACCGAGGACTGGGTCTCCGCGGCGATCATCGTGGTGACACTGCCGCTGATCCCGCTCTTCATGATTCTGATCGGCTGGGCCACACAGTCCCGGATGGACCGTCAGTGGAGGCTGCTGTCACGGCTGTCCGGACACTTTCTCGACGTGGTCGCGGGGCTGCCCACGCTGAAGGTCTTCGGGCGGGCCAAGGCGCAGGCCGAGTCGATCCGCACCATCACCTCGCAGTACCGCCGGGCCACGCTGAAGACGCTCCGGATCGCCTTCCTGTCGTCCTTCGCGCTGGAGCTGCTGGCGACTCTCTCCGTGGCCCTGGTCGCGGTGACGATCGGGATGCGGCTCGTCCACGGAGAGCTCGACCTCTACACGGGGCTGGTGGTCCTCATCCTGGCGCCGGAGGCCTATCTCCCGATCCGCCAGGTCGGCGCCCAGTACCACGCGGCTGCGGAGGGCCTCTCGGCCGCCGAGGAGATCTTCGCGGTACTGGAGGCCGAGCCCGCCGCCGCGGGATCCCAGGACGTGCCGCGGTCGCTGCGGCTGGAGCTGGAAGGGGTGACGGTCCGGCACGACGGCAGGACGGAGCCCTCGCTGGACGCGGCGTCGCTCGTGGTCGAGCAGGGGGAAACCGTTGCCCTGGTCGGTCCCAGCGGGATCGGCAAGTCCACCCTCCTCAACGTGGTGCTCGGATTCACGGCACCCGACGAGGGGCGGGTACGGGTCGGGGGAACGGATCTGTCCGCCCTCTCCCCCGAACGCTGGCATGAGCAGATCGCCTGGGTGCCCCAGCGCCCCCACCTCTTCGCCGGGACGATCGCGGAGAACGTGCGGCTGGCTCGCCCGGACGCGGACGACGAGGCGGTCGTGGCCGCGCTGCGGGAAGCGGGGGCGTACGACTTCGTGGAGGCGCTGCCGGACGGTACCGGGACGCCGCTGGGTGAGGACGGCGCCGGGCTCTCCGCGGGGCAGCGGCAGCGGCTCGCACTGGCGCGGGCCTTCCTGGCCGATCGGCCTCTGCTGCTGCTCGACGAGCCGACGGCGAGCCTGGACGGCGAGACGGAGGCGGGCATCGTCGACGCGGTACGGAGGCTGGCCATGGGACGCACCGTGCTGCTGGTCGTGCACCGGCCAGCGCTGCTCTCGGTCGCGGACCGGGTGGTGGCACTGGAACCGGTGGCCTCCGGGGTGCTCCCCGGGCGGGAGGAACTGGACCACCCGGTGTCCACGGGTGTTCCCGCCGTTCAGGGGGTGGCGGACGAGGCCGAGCGCCCGGGCGCTCGGGAGCACGCTCTCGGGTACACCGCCGCGCCGTTCGCGGACACCGCTCCCAGGGCCGGAGGCCGTGTGCTGGCCCGGGTCCGGGAGGCTGCGGGCTCCCAGCACGGGAAACTGGTTCTGGCCCTGCTGCTGGGCAGCCTCGCCGTGGGATCGTCCGTCGGCCTCATGGCTGTATCCGGATGGCTGATCTCCCGCGCCTCCGAGCAGCCTCCGGTGATGTATCTGATGGTCGCCGTCACCGCGACCAGGGCCTTCGGCATGGGACGGGCGGTCTTCCGCTACGCCGAGCGGCTGGTGTCCCACGACGCGGTGCTCAGGATGCTCGCCGAGCTCAGGGTGGCCGTGTACCGCGGACTGGAGCGCATCGCGCCCGCCGGCCTCCGCGCGACGCGGCGGGGCGATCTGCTCTCCCGGCTGGTGTCCGACGTGGACACGTTGCAGGACTACTGGCTGCGCTGGTTGCTGCCCGTGGGAACCGCGCTCGGGGTCGGTGCGGGAGCCGTCGCCTTCACCGGCTGGCTGCTGCCGGAGGCAGGCGCTGTCCTGGCGGCCGGTCTGCTTCTCGCCGGTGTGGGCGTGCCGTGGCTGAGCGGTGCCTGCGCCCGGCGCGCCGAGGGCAGGCTGGCGCCCGCCCGGGCCGCACTTGCGGTCCGGGTGGCCGACCTCCTCGGCGGGACGGCCGAGCTGGCCGTCGCGGGTGCGCTGCCCGCCCGTAGGGACCAGGTGCGCGCGGCGGACACCGTCCTCACGAGGATCGCCTCGCGCGCGGCGGCCGCCACCGCACTGGGTGGCGGGCTCTCCGCCCTGATCTGCGGGCTCACGGTCGTGGGCGCGGCAGTCGTCGCGCTGCCCGCGGTGTTCGACGGACGGCTGGAGGGTGTGGAACTCGCCGTCGTCGTCCTCACGCCCCTCGCGGCCTTCGAAGCCGTCACGGGACTGCCGCTGGCGGTCCAGTACCGCCAGAGGGTCAAGAGCAGCGCGGAGCGTGTCTTCGAGGTGCTGGACGCCCCGGTGCCGGTCGCCGAACCGGCCGAGCCCGCGAAGGCGCCCGCATCGCCCTTCCCGCTCGACGTACGAGGACTGTCGGCCAGGTACGAAGGCGCGGAGCGCGACGCCCTGCACGCCGTCGACCTGACGCTGCGCGCCGGTGAGCGGATCGCGGTCGTGGGGATGTCCGGCTCGGGAAAGACCACGCTCGCCCAGGTCCTGCTCCGCTTCCTGGACGCGCGTGAGGGGACGTACCGTCTCGGCGGTGTCGATGCCTCGGCGCTGGACGGGGACACGGTCCGGACCTTCGTCGGGCTGTGTGCCCAGGACGCCCACGTCTTCGACAGCTCCATCCGCGAGAACCTGCGGCTCGCCGCCACCGGGGCGGTGGACGGCCGGCTGCGCGACGCCCTCGCCGCGGCCCGGCTGCTGGACTGGGCCGACTCCCTCCCCGACGGCCTCGACACGATGGTCGGCGAGCACGGTGCCCGGCTCTCGGGCGGTCAGCGCCAGCGCCTCGCGCTGGCCCGTGCGCTCCTCGCCGACTTCCCCGTGCTCGTGCTCGACGAGCCCGCGGAGCACCTCGACCTGGCGACGGCGGACGCGCTGACAGCCGATCTGCTGGCCGCCACCGAAGGGCGTACGACCGTGTTGATCACCCATCGGCTGGCCGGGCTCGACGCGGTGGACGAGGTCCTGGTGCTGGACGAGGGCAGAGTGGTGCAACAGGGGCCGTACGCCGTTCTGGCGGCGCAGGACGGCCCGCTGCGCCGGATGCTCGAACGCGAGCAGCAGCCGGCGCCCACGGGCACGGAGCAGTTGCGGCCGGTGGGAGCGGTGCCGGTGCCGCTCTGAGGGCCACCTCCTGACACCGCTCCACTTTCCGGACCATTCGGTGCTTACTAGGCTCAGTTCATGTCCGAGCCGGATCCGAAGGACTCGCCCGGAGCCGCGCGGCCGGCCACCGGAAGCCTGCGAGGGCTGTCCGCCGAGCTGATCGCGCGCGTGCCGCAGCTGCTGGAGGCGACGAGGTCCGTCGGTACGGGCCTCGAGCTCCACTCCACACTCGAACGCATCTGTGAGACCGCGGCCGAACTCGCCCACGCCCGCTACGCGGCCATCGGCGTCGTGGAGGAGCCCGGTGACAGCCTCTGCGACTTCATCACGCACGGAGTGCCCGAGGAGGTCGGCCGGGCGATCGGCCGCCCGCCCGACGGGCACACCGGCCTCCTCGGCGCCCTGATCCAGGAGGGCGTGCCCATCCGGCTGGAGGATCTGGAGGCCGACCCGCGCTTCGCCGGATTCCCCGCCGCGCACCCGAAGATGCGCTCCTTCCTCGGAGTTCCGATCCGGGTCCAGGGGAAGATCTTCGGCAACCTGTACGTGATGGAGAAGCGCGGCGGCGCGACGTTCGGGGACGACGAGCTGCACATGCTGCGCGTGCTGGCAACGGAGGCAGGGATCGCCATCGGCCATGCCCGGACCTACGAGGCCGCCCGGCAGCGCGGACAGTGGATCGACGGATCGGTGGCCGTCACCACCGCCCTGCTCTCGGGTGGAGACGCGGACGAGGCGCTCACGGTCGTCGCGGAACAGGCGCGCCGCCTCGCCGACGCCGCCGCCGGGATCGTGCTGCTCCCGGCCGCGACAGGAGGCCTCGAGATCGTCGCCGTCGCGGGGGACCGGCCGTCAGCCTCCCTCGGGGTGATCATCCCGCCCCGGAGCCCTGTGGTGGCCGCGCTCCTGCGGGGTGAGGAGGTGTTCCTCGACGACGCGGCGACCGATCCTCGTATGGTCACCAGACTGGCGGACCAGTTCGGCCCGCACATGCTGCTCCCCCTGCGCAGCGGAGGGCGCGTGCTCGGAGCGCTCGCCATTCCCCGGCGCCGGGGAGGCCGGCCGTTCACCGAGGCGGAACGGACGCTGGCCAGTCACTTCGCCGCACAGGCGGCCCTGGCACTGAAACTGGCCGAGGCGCAGCGGGACCGGGAGAGGCTCGTCGTCTACGAGGACCGGGACCGGATCGCCCGGGACCTCCACGACCTCGTGATCCAGCGGCTGTTCGCCACCGGGATCATGCTGGAGGGCGCACAGCAACGCACACCGGTGCCTGCCGTGCGGGCCGGTATCGGGCGGGCCGTCGACGAGCTGGACGTGACCATCCAGGAGATCCGTACCGCCATCTTCGCGCTGCAGCAGGAGCCCGCCGAGGCGCCGTCGGGGCTGCGGACCCGGGTGCTGCGGGAGATCAACATGGCGGCGGTTCCGCTGGGGTTCGCGCCGTCGCACCGATTCGTGGGTCCTGTCGACTCACTGGTGGGGGAGCTCGCGGGCAAGAACCTCATCGCCGCCCTGCGCGAGACGCTGTCCAACACCTTCCGCCACGCGCGGGCCTCGCGTGTCGAGGTGAGCGTCGACGTGACCGCCGTGCTGCCCGACGGGCGGGACGCGGTGCGGCTGACCGTCGCGGACGACGGGGTCGGCATCCCGGAGGGCGGTCGGCGCAGCGGCCTGCGCAACCTCGCCAGGCGTGCCGAGTCGCTGGGCGGCGCGAGCTGGTTCGGGCCGGGGGCCGGGAAGGACGGCAGCGGTACGACGGTCACCTGGCAGGTCCCGTTGTGACGCCGCCGGAACCGTCCGAGGCGGGCGGTTCCGGCATGCGGCCTCAGCGTGCTGCGAGGATCCGTTCGATGACGACCGCGACACCGTCCTCGTCGTTGGTGAGCGTCACACCCGATGCGGCCGCCAGCGCGGCCGGATGGGCGTTGCCCATGGCGAACGAGGCGCCGGCCCAGCTCAGCATCTCCACGTCGTTCGGCATGTCACCGAACGCGACCACCTCGGCCGGTGCGATCCCGCGCTCCGCGCAGCAGGCTGCGAGCGTGGCGGCCTTGGAGACCCCGAGGCCGCTGATCTCCAGGAGGGCGGTGGGGCTGGACCGGGTGAAGGACGCGAGGTCCCCGGCGACGTCGCGGGCGAGGGCGAGGAAGGCGTCCGGGGCCAGCTCGGGGTGGTGGGCCAGGACCTTCAGGACCGGTGTTCCGGTGCCCGGGGCCTCCTCATGGAGCAGCTTCTCCGCGACGGCGACCGTGGCACCCGGGTCCATGTGGAACGGCGGGTAGGCGGGTTCGTAATGGATGCCGGTGGCCAGCTCGACGGCGAACGACACACCGGGCGCGCTCTCGCGCAGGAGCGCGACCACGTCCAGGGCGGCCCGGCGGTCCAGTGGATGGACCTTGAGCAGGCGTCCGTTGCGGAGATCGGCGACGGCTGCCCCGTTCCCGCAGATCGCCATGCCGTGGCCCTGCACGTGAGGGCTGACGACGTCCATCCAGCGGGCGGGCCTGCCGGTGACGAAGAAGACCTCGATTCCCGCCTCCTCGGCGGCTGCCAGTGCGGCGGTCGTACGGTCGGACAGGGTCTTGTCGTCGCGTAGGAGGGTGCCGTCCAGATCGGTGGCGATCAGCCGGGTCACGGCAGGCAGAGGCGAGTCGGTAGCTGAGGTCACCCCTGCATTCTCCCGCACGGAGTCGCACGGGCGTGCAGAGGGGCGCACATCTGAGAGGGTGAGCCTGTGAGCTGGAGAACCTGACGGGGGCATATGCCGAAGGCTCCACGGCTTTCGGCAGCCGGAGGCGGCGCCCGGAACCGAGCCGGGTGCCGTCCCCCGAGGGAGCGTCGGCCGCCGGTCAGCCGAGCTGGGTCAGGGCCTCGGTGGCGATCTGCTCGAAGATCTCCGTGTCCATGGCGAAGTCGGAGTCCGGCACCGGCCAGTGGACGACGATCTCGGTGAAGCCGAGGTCGAAGTGTGTCCCCGCGAAGTCCACGAACGCGTCGAGGGACTGCAGCGGCCGGCCCGGGGTGAAACCGGTGAGCAGGATCTTGTCCAGCTCGGCCACGTCACGGCCGACCTCCTCGCAGGCCGAGCCGAGCCGGGCGATCTGACCGTGGACAGCTGCCACGGACTGCTCAGGGGTACCGGTCTCGTACAGCTTCGGATCACCGGTGGTCACCCAGGCCTGGCCGTGGCGCGCGGCGAGCTTCAGGCCCCGTGGCCCGGTGGCGGCGATCGCGAAGGGCAGCCGGGGGCGCTGCACGCAGCCGGGGATGTTCCTGGCCTCGTTCGCGGTGTAGAACCGGCCCTCCTGCGTCACGGCGGGCTCCCGGAGCAGCCGGTCGAGCAGCGGGACGAACTCGTCGAAGTGGTCCGCCCGTTCGCGCGGGGTCCACGGGGCCTCGCCGCTCCCGCGCAGCGTGGTGGCGTCGAAACCGCTGCCTCCGGCGCCGATGCCGAGGGTGATCCGTCCGCCGGAGACGTCGTCCAGCGTGATGAGGTCCTTGGCCAGCGTCACCGGATGCCGGAAGTTGGGCGAGGTCACGAGGGTGCCCAGACGCAGGCGCTCGGTGGCCGCCGCCGCGGCGGTCAGTGTGGGGACCGCCCCGAACCACGGGCCGTCACGGAAGGTCCGCCAGGCCAGATGGTCGTAGGTGTACGCGGCGTGGAATCCCAGCTCCTCGGCGCGTACCCACAGGGGCCTGCCGCCGTCGTGCCAGCGGCGGATGGGGAGGATCACGGTGCTCAGTCGGCGGGAGGAGGTCATGACGACGACTCTACGGCGATGTCCCCGGGCTCCTGCGGACGGATGTCCCCGGGCTTCCGCGGACCGCTGTCCCCAGGCTTCCGCGGACAGCCCGTGAACGTCGGACGTGCAGGAGGAAACCCTGCGGCGGGCGGACGGGCGGACGGGCGGGCGGCGGTGATCGCGGGGCTCCGGTGCCGGGTGACGCTGGGACGGTCGAGGAGGTAGTCGAGCAGCTCCGGCCCGAAGCGGTGTACCGACGGGGAGACCGGCCCATCGCCGGTCATGAGCCTCGGCGACCTGTGTACGGGTCCGGGAGGCTCGGAGCGCCGAGCGGCGTCCGGTCAGTCGCGCAGACGTAGGAAGGCCGGAGGTACGGCGTCGGTGAGCCACACCCCGTTGGCGCTGACGTGGAAGAGGTGCCCCGCCCGGTGCATGGCTCCCGCGTCCACGGCCAGGACCACCGGGGCGCCGCGCCGGGCGCCCACGCGGACCGCCGTCTCGCGGTCGGGCGAGAGGTGGACGTGATGGCGGTTCATGGGCCGGAGCCCCTCGGCCCGGATGGCTTCGAGCGTCGGTGCCACGGTGCCGTGGTAGAGGTACGCGGGCGGCTCGGCCGGGGGCAGGCCGAGGTCCACCGGGACGGAGTGGCCCTGGTTCGCACGGATGCGACCGCCGTCGACGGTGAAGCGCCGCTTGTCGTTGACCTCGACGACGTGGTCGAGCTCGTCGCGGGTGATGGTGAAGCCCTGCCGTGCGCAGGCCTCCAGCAGCTCGTCGACGGTCACCCAGCCATGAGGGTCGAGAACGAGACCTATCCGGCCGGGCTCGTGCCGCAGATGCTTCGACAGGTATTTGGACACCTTGACGGTGCGGCGTTCATCCATCCCGTCAGAGTGCCCTCGGTGTTCGCGGGGCGCACCTCGATTTCATTCGACGTTCGCGGTGATTGCTGCGGCCACCAGGTTTGATCCACAGCCAACTCGGTTTATCCACAGGCCTTTTGACGAATCTGTGGACAACTGGCGTCAGCTATATGCAGTTTGCGCAACTCGCTCTATTTTCAATGCATATATACATGAATGCACCTTATTCGTCGTCGAACTACCCCCTCGTATCGTCGACATCATCAAGTCAGCTGTCACGCGGCGGTGTTGCAGGACAGCCAGGTCCGAGGCGCAAGCTCAGTTCAGAACAACGCACTTGTAAAGCTCGACCTCTCAACTCCGTTGTGGTTACAGAGGTGGCTTCAGGCGGGCGACTCCGCGCAGCAGGCGAGGGCTGATCCTCTGCAGCAGTCGTGCGCCGCGCGCCTCGGGAGTCACCGGCACCACGGCCCGGTTGTGCACGACCGCATCGAGGATCGCGTGGGCCACCTTGCCCGCAGGGTAGTTGCGCAGGCTGTACAGCCGAGCCGCCCGCTTGCGGAGGCGCTGCTCCTCGACCTCGTCGACTCCGGCGAAGTGCGCGGTCCCTGTGATGCCCGTGTTGACAAAACCCGGGCATATCGCGCTCACTCCGATCGACCGGTCGGCCAGCTCCGCGCGCAGGCACTCGCTGAGCATCAGTACCGCGGCCTTGGACGTGCTGTAGGCGGGCAGCGCACGGGACGGCTGATACGCGGCGGCCGAGGCGACGTTGACGATGTGGCCGCCCTGCCCCCGGTCGGCCATCTGCCTGCCGAAGATCCGGCAGCCGTGGATCACTCCCCACAGATTGACGTCGAGAACCTTCTGCCAGTCCTCGGTGGTGGTATCGAGGAAGGAACCCGAGAGGCCTACCCCGGCGTTGTTCACCAGGACGTCCACGACGCCGTGTTCGGCGGCGACCTTCTCCGCGAGCTCCTCCATCGCCTGCTCGTCCCCGACGTCCACCACTTCGGCCGAGGCCGAGGGCGCGCCGATCAGACGTGCCGTCTCCACCGTGCGGGCGACACCCGTCGCGTCGCGGTCCACGGCGACGACTCGCGCTCCGGCCTCGGCGAACGACAGCGCGGTCGCCCGCCCGATGCCTGAGGCCGCGCCCGTCACGAGCACCAACTGGCCTGCGAATCGGGAGGCATGGGGACCGGAGGCCGCCGTGTGCCGTGTCTCGGGAACGGCGGAGGCGTCCTGACCGCCCCCTTCCACGTCGAGGGCGAACGCGCCGATCCAGGAGGCCAGCTGATCCGGCCTGGTGCGGGGGACCCAGTGCTTCGCCGGCAGGGTGCGCCGGACCAGCCGAGGCACCCACGCGTCGAGTTCGTCGTAGAGCGACGGTGAGAGGAAGGCGTCACCGGTCGGGGTGACCAGCTGGACCGGGACGTGGGCGTACGCGTCCGGGCGCGGACGGCGGAGGCGGGCGCGGACGTTGTCGCGGTAGAGCCATGCCCCGTGCGCCGCGTCCTGGGGGAGCGAGTCCGTCGGATACCCGTCCGCCGGCACCTTCTCCATCCGCTGCAGAATCCGTGGCCACTGTCTGCCGAGCGCCCCGCGCCAGGCCAACTCGGGCAGGACCGGTGTGTGCAGTGCGTACACGTACCAGGACTTGGCGCCCTGGCCGAGCAACTGCCCCACCCGACGCGGGCTCGGGTGGGAGATCCGCCCCTTGATCCAGTGCCCGAAATGGTCCAGGGACGGCCCGGACATCGAGGTGAACGAGGCGATGCGCCCCTTGGTGCGTTCCACGGTCGCGAATTCCCAGGACTGGACCGAACCCCAGTCGTGGCCGACCACATGGACCGGCCGGTCCGGGCTCACCGCGTCCACGACCGCGAGGAAGTCGTCGGTCAGCTTCTCCAGCGTGAAGCCGCCCCGCAGCGGCCTGGGAGCTGTCGACCTGCCGTGGCCCCGGACGTCGTAGAGCACCACGTGCCACTCCTCGGACAGTCGGTCCGCAACCTCGGACCAGACCTCCTTGCTGTCCGGATAGCCGTGCACCAGCACGATCGTGGGCCGTGACGGATCGCCCGCCTCGGCGACACACAGCTCGACCCCGCCCGTACGCACCCAGCGCTCGCGCGCGCCTCGCAGATCCACGCAGCCTCCTCGTCCGGTGCCCGCGTTGCGGTACGCGTCCGTAACGTGACACCGCTGCAATGTGGCAACCGACCCCCCGCCGCGTCAAGGGATGCCCGGAACCTGTGGACAGCGGCCTGTGGACAGGCGGCGCCGTACGGCGCGGCCAGGCCGAGCGCGGGCCCGTCGCCCTGGTCGGTCTCCCGAGGCGGCCGGGGGCTCGATGCCCTCCCTCGTGGGGTCCCCCTACGGGTCCGTACGCCTGGAGGCTGACGCGGATACAACCGCCTGGGCTGACGACTCCCGCGGTGCGCGCCACTACCTTCGAAGACGTGACTGTGATCGCAACCGAAAGTCTGAGCAAGCGGTTCCCGAGGGTGACCGCGCTTGACCGGCTCTCCTTGGACATCGGACCGGGCGTCACCGGCCTGGTGGGTTCCAACGGGGCCGGCAAGTCCACACTGATCAAGATCCTTCTGGGTCTGTCCCCCGCCACCGAAGGCCGGGCCGCGGTGCTCGGGCTCGACGTCGCCACCGAAGGCGCCGCCATCCGGGAGCGGGTCGGGTACATGCCGGAACACGACTGCCTGCCTCCCGACGTCTCGGCGACCGAGTTCGTCGTCCACATGGCGAGGATGTCCGGGCTGCCGCCCACCGCGGCGCGTGAACGCACCGCGGACACCCTGCGCCACGTGGGGCTGTACGAGGAGCGCTACCGTCCCATCGGCGGCTACTCGACCGGTATGAAGCAGCGGGTGAAGCTGGCCCAGGCCCTGGTCCATGACCCGAAGCTGGTCCTTCTCGACGAGCCGACCAACGGCCTGGACCCGGTCGGCCGCGACGAGATGCTCGGCCTGATCCGCCGTGTCCACACCGACTTCGGCATCTCGGTGCTGGTCACCTCGCACCTCCTCGGAGAGCTCGAGCGGACCTGCGACCACGTCGTCGTCATCGACGGGGGCGCGCTGCTCCGCTCCAGCTCCACCAGCGACTTCACCCGGACCACCACGACGCTGGCGGTCGAGGTCACCGACAGCGACACCCATCCCGACGGAACGGACGCCCTGCGCCGGGCCCTCACCGCGGCCGGGATCACTCTCGTCGGAGCCGACGGACTCGACGCCGAAGGACTCCCGGGAGCCGGCCACATCCTCCTGGTGGAGGCGACGGGCGAGGAGTCGTACGACGTGGTCCGTGACAGCGTCGCCCAGCTCGGGCTGGGGCTCATCCGGATGGAACAGCGGCGCCACCACATCGCCGAGGTCTTCCGCACCGAAGCGGCGCCCCGGGCGGCCGAGGCCGTGACTGCGGGTGCCGGACAGCAGAAGGGGAGCGGTCGCGATGAGCACTGAGACCGGAACCGTGGCCGGGAGCGACACCTCCCGGATCCACAACATCGGATACCGCTCCTACGACGGTGTCCGTCTGGGACGGGCCTACGCACGGCGGTCGTTGTACTCGCAGTCGCTGCGGGGCTCGTTCGGACTGGGCAGGTCCGCCAAGTCCAAGGTGCTGCCGATGCTGCTGTGCGGGGTGATGTGCCTGGTGGCGCTGATCCTGGTCGCGGTCGCCATCGCCACGCCCAACATGACGAAACTGCCCATCAAGTACACGGACTTCGCGATCTACCTTCAGGCCGTGATCGGACTGTTCATCGCCTCGCAGGCGCCGCAGTCCGTGTCCAGGGACCTCCGCTTCAAGAGCGTGCCGCTGTACTTCTCGCGTCCGATCGAGCGTGTCGACTACGTCCTCGCGAAGTTCGCCGCGATGGCCTCGGCCCTGCTCATCCTCACCGGGCTGCCCCTCGTCATCCTGTACGTGGGCTCGCTGCTGGCCAAGTTCGACTTCGCCGACCAGAGCAAGGGCTTCGGACAGGGGATGGTCTCGGTGGCGCTGCTCTCCGTGCTGTTCGCCGGGCTCGGACTCGTGGTCGCCGCGCTGACACCGCGCCGGGGCTTCGGCGTCGCCGCCGTGATCGCCGTACTGACCATCACCTACGGTGCGGTTTCCACGGTCCAGGCGATCGCCTGGGAGACGAACTCGGCCGGTGCCATCACCTGGCTGGGGCTGTTCTCGCCCATCACTCTGATCGACGGGGTGCAGACCGCGTTCCTGGGCGCCGCCTCCGCCTTCCCCGGCGGTGAAGGACCGGGCACCGCGGCCGGTGCGGTCTATCTGATCGTTGTCCTCGCGCTCGTCGCCGGCTCGTACGCCGTACTGATGCGCCGTTACCGGAGGGTCGGGCTGTGACCACCATCGAGATCGACCACACCTCCCGCTGGTTCGGCAACGTGGTCGCCGTCAACGACGTCAGCATGACCGTGGGACCCGGGGTCACCGGGCTGCTCGGCCCCAACGGAGCCGGGAAGTCCACACTGATCAACATGATGGCCGGCTTCCTGGCGCCGTCCACCGGCAAGGTGACGCTCGACGGCACACGGATCTGGCGCAACGAGTCGGTCTACAAATCGATCGGGATCGTGCCGGAGCGTGAGGGAATGTACGACTTCCTCACCGGCCGTGAGTTCGTCGTCGCCAACGCGGAGCTCCACGGACTCGGCGACGCCGCCGCGGCCGGGGCGCTGGCGACGGTCGAGATGGAGTACGCGCAGGACCGCAAGATCTCGACGTACAGCAAGGGCATGCGCCAGCGCGTCAAGATGGCGTCCGCGCTGGTCCACGACCCTTCGGTGCTGCTGTTGGACGAGCCGTTCAACGGCATGGACCCGCGCCAGCGGATGCAGCTCATGGAGTTGCTGCGCCGGATGGGCGCGGAGGGCCGCACCGTGCTCTTCTCCTCCCACATCCTCGAGGAGGTCGAGCAGCTCGCCTCGCACATCGAGGTGATCGTGGCCGGCCGCCACGCGGCGTCCGGGGACTTCCGGAAGATCCGCCGGCTCATGACGGACCGGCCGCACCGCTATCTCGTCCGGTCCAGCGACGACCGGGCCCTCGCCGCCGCGCTGATCGCGGACCCCTCGACGGCGGGCATCGAGGTCGACGTCACGGAGAAGGCGCTGCGCATCCAGGCGGTCGACTTCGGGCGGTTCACCACGCTGCTGCCGAAGGTCGCACGTGAACACGGCATCCGGCTGCTCACCGTCTCCCCGTCCGACGAGTCCCTCGAATCGGTCTTTTCCTATCTCGTAGCGGCCTGAGTAGTGGCCGATAAGGAGCTGTGAAGCGTCATGTACGACCCCACAGTCGCCCGGCTCACGTACCGGGCCCTGCTCGGCCGGCGCCGGGCCGCCATCCTGTTCGTCCTGCCGGTCCTGCTGGTGGCCATCTCCGTGGCGGTACGGACGTTCGCCGGAGCCGATGACGGCGTCGCCTCGGGGGTGCTGGGCGGTTTCGCCATCGCCACGATGGTCCCGCTGATCGGTGTCATCGCCGGGACCGGTGCCATCGGGCCGGAGATCGACGACGGTTCGATCGTCTATCTGCTGGCCAAGCCGGTGAAGCGGCCCACGATCATCTTCACCAAGCTGATCGTCGCCGTCGCCGTGACGATGCTCTTCTCGGCTCTGCCGACGTTCGTCGCGGGCCTGATCCTCAACGGGAACGGCGGACAGATCGCCATCGCCTACACGATCGCGGCGCTGGTCGCCTCGATCGCGTACAGCGCGCTGTTCCTGCTGCTCGGCACGGTCAGCCGGCACGCCGTGGTCTTCGGCCTGGTGTACGCGCTGGTGTGGGAGGCGCTGTTCGGCAGTCTCGTCCCGGGCGCCAGGACGCTGAGTGTGCAGCAGTGGTCCCTCTCGGTCGCGGAGAAGGTGGCCGGGGACGGCCTGGTGACCTCGGACGTGGGTCTGCCGCTCGCGACGTTCCTGCTGGTCGGCGTGACCGCCGTGGCCACGTGGTACGCGGGTCAGAAGCTGCGGGCGCTGAAGCTCGCAGGCGAGGAGTGAGACCGGCCCCGCCGCACACCGTTGCAACCCCCGCCCCTCGGGCGGGGGTTGTTCCGTGCGAGGGGCAGCCGGGTCGCGTGACTGTACGTTTTTCGGCTCGTTGTACAGGGTGCGTGGAGGCAACTGGAATCTGTGGCGTCGAGCTTTCGTGAATTCGGGGAATGCCGGCAGTGGTGAGGCGAGCGCCCGCCCGGCCGGTCATCGGGTGAGTGGCAACCGTGAGCGACCTCCGCCCTCGCAGCCCGGGGACAGGGCGCTCCTTGTCATTCCCGCGCACGCACGAGAGGCACACCCATGCCCACGGAAGTCGCCCTGCTCGAATCCCAAGCCCTCCGCGTCGAGCAGATGGGGCGCGTCGAAGTCCTCGACAAGGTCAAGAGCCTTGCCATGCTCCCGGACGGAATTCACCTTCGCACCGAAGAGGTGGCTCGTTACTTCGAAGTATCCACAGCCTCGGTCAGGAGGCTGACGGACCGGCATCAGAAGGAGCTGGCCGGCAACGGCATGACGGTGCTGCGAGGCGCTGAGCTGCAATCCTTCCATAGCGACATGGTGTCGCTATGGGAGGGGGAGGGTGCGGGAAGTTATCCACAGGCGGCTACTCAGCTCCGGCTCTACACCCGCAGGACCGTGCTCAACGTCGCGATGCTTCTTCGCGACAGCGACATCGCGCGCAGCGTCCGCACCCACCTTCTCGACGCGGAGGAGGAGCTGCGGGCCTCCTACGTCTCGCTCGACAGGCGCGTCACCCGCATCGAGGGATGCCTCGCCGACGTGGGAAGCGCGCTCCAGGAGCTCGGTCCCGTGCTCGGCCGGATGTCGCAGCGGCTCGACTCCCTCGACCGGAAGCTCGGTGTGACGTACCAGGTCGTCGGTGCGATCAGCCTCCGGCTCACCGATGTCTCGCAGGACGTCCTCCGGCTCGATGCCCGCATGGACGACCTCGCGCACCGGTTGAGGGATCTGGGCCGCCGCAGGAGCGGCTGACGCACGGCCGGGGGCCACCGGATAAATGGGTGGTCCCCGGACGGCGGTCTCGGGCACAGTGAGGGGAACGGCACGGAAGGCGCCGTTCACGGACCGGGAGAGGAGCACGGCGATGACCAGGAGTCCGAGTCCGTCGTGTTCCCGACAGGGCGGTCCCCAGCCGACAGCGGCGCGGTAGCTCCATCAGCTGCCCGCGCAGTCGCCGCGGCAGGACCCCCCGGGTGGCCCTTCGCGCGTCTCGCGCGCCGGCCACCTCCCGGAGGATTGGCCGAGTGGTAAGGCAGCGGCTTGCTAAGCCGTCGTCGGGGCGCGAGCCCCGCGCGCGTTCGATCCGCGCATCCTCCGCCCCAGCTCGAAGAACCGGCCGGCCCCCGCCCTAGGCGCGCGTGGCCGTCCGGAGCAGTTCCTCCAGGACCAGGGCGATGCCGTCGTGCTCGTTCGACGCGGTGATCTCGTGGGCCACGGCCTTCAGGTCGTCGTGCGCGTTGGCCATGGCGACACCGTGCTGCGCCCAGCCGAACATGGGGATGTCGTTCGGCATGTCACCGAAGGCCAGCGTGTCCGACGCCTTGAGTCCCAGACGGCGTGCCGCCAGCGAGAGGCCGGTCGCCTTGCTCAGCCCCAGGGGCAGGATCTCCACGACGCCCGGGCCCGCCATGACGACGTTCACCAGACTGCCGACGGCCTGCCGCGCGGCCTCGGCCAGGGCGTCGTCGTCGAGCTCCGGATGCTGTATGTAGACCTTGTTCAGCGGAGCGGTCCACATCTCGGCGGGGTCCTTCATGAAGACGGCGGGCAGCGGTCCTTCCTGCACCCGGTAGCCGGGCCCGACCAGCACCTCGCCCTCCAGCCCGTCACGGCTCGCCGCCAGCGCGAGCGGTCCGACCTCCGCCTCGATCTTGGACAGTGCCAGCCCCGCGAGCTGCCGGTCCAGGGTGAGGGAGGTCAGCAGCTTGTGCTCGCCCGCGTGGTAGACCTGCGCGCCCTGGCCGCAGACCGCGAGGCCCTGGTAGCCCAGGTCGTCCAGGATGTGCCGGGTCCACGGAACAGCTCGTCCCGTGACGACGATGTGCGCCGCGCCGGCCGCGGTGACCGCGGCCAGCGCCTCCCGGGTCGGGCCGGAAACGGTGTGGTCGTCGCGCAGCAGGGTGCCGTCGAGATCGGTCGCGACGAGCTTGTAGGGGAAGCTCACTTGGAGACCGGCTCCAGAAGCTCGCGTCCGCCGAGGTACGGACGGAGGATCTCCGGCACGCGCACCGAACCGTCGGGCAGCTGGTGGTTCTCCAGGATCGCCACGATCGTGCGCGGTACGGCGCAGAGCGTGCCGTTCAGCGTGGACAGCGGCTGTACCTTCTTCCCGTCGCGCATCCGGACGGAGAGCCGGCGTGCCTGGAACCCGTCGCAGTTCGACGCGGAGGTCAGCTCGCGGTACTTGCCCTGGGTCGGGATCCACGCCTCGCAGTCGAACTTGCGCGAGGCCGAGGACCCGAGGTCACCGGTGGCGACGTCGATCACCTGGAACGGCAGTTCCAGGCCGGTGAGCCACTGCTTCTCCCAGTCCAGGAGCCTGCGGTGCTCGGCTTCGGCGTCCGCCGGATCGACGTACGAGAACATCTCGACCTTGTCGAACTGGTGCACGCGGAAGATGCCCCGGGTGTCCTTGCCGTACGTGCCCGCTTCGCGGCGGAAGCACGGCGAGAAGCCGGCGTACCGCAGCGGCAGCTTGTCGGCCTCGATGATCTCGTCCATGTGGTACGCCGCGAGGGGGACCTCGGACGTGCCGACCAGGTAGTAGTCGTCCTTCTCGAGGTGGTAGACGTTCTCCGCGGCCTGGCCGAGGAAGCCCGTGCCCTCCATGGCGCGCGGACGCACCAGGGCAGGGGTCAGCATGGGGACGAAGCCGGCCTCGGTGGCCTGCGCGATCGCCGCGTTGACCAGGGCCAGCTCCAGCAGCGCGCCGACGCCGGTCAGGTAGTAGAAGCGCGATCCGGACACCTTGGCGCCGCGCTCCATGTCGATGGCACCCAGTGACTCGCCGAGCTCCAGGTGGTCCTTGGGCTCGAACCCCTCCGCGCCGAAGTCACGGATCGTGCCGTGCGTCTCCAGGACGACGAAGTCCTCCTCGCCGCCGACCGGCACGTCCTCGTGGACGATGTTGCCGAGCAGCAGGAGCAGGCGCTTGGCCTCTGCGTCGGCCTCGTCCTGCGCGGCGTCGGCAGCCTTGACCCCGGCCTTCAGCTGGTCGGCCTTCTTGAGGAGCTCGGCGCGCTCCTCGGGAGTGGCCTTGGGGATCAGCTTCCCGAGCGACTTCTGCTCGGAGCGGAGTTCGTCGAAGCGGACGCCGGACGACCTGCGCAGCTCGTCGGCGGAGAGAAGGGCGTCGACGAGCGCGACGTCCTCTCCACGGGCGCGCTGGGAGGCGCGAACACGGTCGGGGTCCTCACGGAGCAGGCGAAGGTCAATCACCCCTCAAGGCTACCGGTGCGGGGATCCACCGCTCGAACCGATATCGGCGAGCGTGGCGCTTTGCCCGAATTGCCGGAATCGATAATCCTGGAGGGAATCACGGCGGGCCTGGAGGGGGGATCGTCAATAAAAGGGTCTCATTGCCTCGAAAAGGGAACAAGCGCTCCGGCTGCTTGACGCATCACCGTTGTGTGCGGCGGGAGTTGGCGGCAGTCGGGGGTGCGCGTTGTCCACAGGGAGTCGTTGATCCATTTAGTTATCCACAGGCTGTGAAGAAGATCTGTGGACACCGGAAGAGATCGTTCCGAAAGCGGCATCACGGGGCAAGGATTCGATGCTCAAACCTCATCCGTGCACTCATTCGGGTGGGTATTCCCCGCCTCAATGAGTTGATCAACGGAATTGGGGGACACGGGGGGAGGTGTGACCCCGTGAGGGATCCAGGGCTACTGGGGCGATTTGTCGACCATGTCGGGGTGCGGTGTCGACTTGTCCCCAGGGGAAGAGGGTTGCCTGTGGATAACTCTGGGTGTTCTGTGTAGAACAAGAGATCCGATGGTAGGACCGGGCGCGTCGACCGGCAGGCAGGGCCGACAGGAATCCCAGCCGGCCCCTCCCCGCAGCACGTGGAACGCAACGCAGCACGCAGAGCTCAGGCCCGGTCGTCCTCAGGCCCGTAGGTCCTCAGACCCTGCCGTCCTGGCTCCGGGCCAACCAGTCGGACGCCTCGGTGAAGTCCGTGTCCGACGTCCCGATCCGGAGGGGGCTCACGTCTTCGGACGTCACCCCTGCCCGCGGATACGAACCCAGGAACCGCACATTCGGGCAGATCCGCTTGAGCCCCATCAGCGCCTCGCCGACACGGCGGTCCGCGATGTGGCCCTCCGCGTCCACGGCGAAGCAGTAGTTGCCGATGCCCTCCCCGGTCGGCCGGGACTGGATCAGCATCAGGTTGACCCCGCGCACGGCGAACTCCTGGAGCAGTTCGAGGAGCGCACCCGGACGGTCGTCGCCGAGCCAGATGACCACGGAGGTCTTGTCGGCTCCCGTAGGGGCGGACGGCCGGGCGGGGCGCCCCACCAGCACGAAGCGCGTCTGGGCGTTCTCCGCGTCGTGGATCTCCGTCACCAGCGGCTCCAGGCCGTAGGTCGCCGCGGCGAACTCGCCGGCGAAGGCCGCGTCGTAACGCCCTTCCTGGACCAGCCGGGCACCATCCGCGTTCGAGGCCGCCGACTCCCACACCGCGCTGGGAAGGTGGGCCGCCATCCAGTTGCGCACCTGGGGCTGCGCGGCCGGGTGGGCGGTGACGGTCTTGATGTCCGACAGCTTGGTCCCCGGACGCACCAGCAGCGCGAAGGTGATGGAGAGCAGTACTTCGCGGTAGATCATCAGCGGGGCGCCCGTGGTCAGCTCGTCGAGGGTCGCGCTGATCCCGCCCTCCACGGAGTTCTCGATGGGGACGAGTGCCGCCGCGGCCTGCCCGCCGCGCACCGCGTCCAGCGCGGCCGGCACCGAGACCATCGGGACGAGTTCGCGGGTGGCGGCTTCGGGGAGAGTGCGGAGGGCCACCTCGGTGAAGGTGCCCTCGGGGCCGAGGTAGGCGTAGCGCGTGGCTGACATACGGTCACCCTAATGGGCCGACGGACGGGGCCGTGCGCCTTACGCCTCCAGGAGTCGCTGCCCCACGTACTCCCCGGACGCGGCCCCTCCGGGTACGGCGAAGAGCCCGCTCGCCTCGTGCCGGATGAACGGCGAGAGCGCGTCCCCCCGGTCGAGTTTGCGCTGGACCGGGATGAAGCCCCTGAACGGATCGGCCTGCCAGCAGATGAAGAGAAGCCCCGCGTCCGGGGTGCCGTCGTCCGCGATGCCGTCGTGGTACGAGAACGGGCGGCGCAGCATCGCGGCGCCACCGTTCTTCTCGGGGGAGGAGATCCTGGCGTGTGCGTTGCCGGGGACCAGCAGCTTGCCGTCCGGTCCTGCCTTGTCCAGATCCATCGCCGTGTCCTCCGAGCCGCCGCTGAGCGGGGCGCCGTCCGCCTTGCGGCGGCCGATGACCTGTTCCTGGCGCTTGACCGTGAGTGCCTCCCAGTCGTCCAGGAGCATCCTGATCCGCCGGACGACGGCGTAGGAGCCGCCCTCCATCCAGGCGTACGCCGCCGAGTCTCCGGACGGGACGAAGATCCGCTCCTGGAAGTCGCTCTCGGCAGGCTTCGGATTGTTGGTGCCGTCGACCTGGCCCATCAGGTTGCGTGCGGTCATCGGCCGGTCCGTGGCGCCCGGGGTCCGGTTGAAGCCGTTCATCTGCCACCGCACCCGGGCCGTCGAGCCGGCCTCCTTCTGGAGGGCGCGCAGTGCGTGGAAGGCGACGAGCGCGTCGTCGGCCCCGACCTGCACCCAGAGATCGCCGTCGGACCGTCTGGCGTCGAGGTGGTCGGACGAGAACGCCGGCAACGGGTCCAGGGCGGGTGGCCGGTGGCCGGTCAGACCGGTGCGTGTGAAGAAGGTCCGCCCGAATCCGAAGGTGACGGTCAGGGAGGACGGACCGGCGTCCAGGGCGATCCCGGTGTCGTGGTCCCGGCCGCCCTCCGCCGGCTCACCGGCCATCAGCCGAGCCGCCACGGCCGACCAGCGGCGCATCAGGGCGGCTGCTTCCGTGCGCCCCGACCCGGGCGTCAGGTCGAAGGCGACCAGGTGCCCGCGCGCCTGAAGCGGAGTGGTGATCCCCGCTTGATGTTTCCCGTGAAACAACGCCTCGGCCGAGCCGACCGTGGTCAGCGCTGCCGGTGCCTCCCCGCGGGACGCGGCGTAGCCGCCGGCTCCGCCGGCCGCGCCCAGGACGAGGCCTGCGGCACCCGCTGCGCCCGCGCCGCCGATCAGCCGCCGCCGGGAGACGACGCCTGCGCCACCGGCCCTTGCGCCACCGGCTCCTGCGCCACCAGCTCGTGCGCCACCGGTCCCTGGTCCGTCGCGGCGGACGGGAGTGGTGCTGTTGCCCTTGGGGGCGTCCTTCTTCTTGCTCACCCTGCTCAGCCGATCTTCACGTTCTTGTCGATGGTCGTCTGGTCGATGTCCGACGTGCGCACGGTCACGGCGACCTTCCAGTCGCCGGCCATCGGGATCTGTACGCCGGAGGCCGTCCAGTGCCCCTCGGTGAGGTGGTCGGGGAGGACCGGGAGCGGGCCGATGTCCTTGGACTCCAGGGTGAAGGCGAGCTTCACCTCGGGTACGTCCAGGGGGCGTTCGTCCGGCCCGTCGATCCAGAGGTGCACGTTGTTGGCACCGGTGCCGCCGGGCGAGATGTCCAGGCGTACCGTCCCCTTGCCGTTCGAGCCGCCGGTGTCGAAGGGCAGGCTCAGATTCACCTGCCCGCCGGTCACCGGCGCCGGGGCCGAGGTGGTGCTGCCGCGGGCGGCCTCCTCCTCGGTGCGGCCGGGTTCGGTGGACGTCAGGATCGTCGTCACGACGAGCAGCACCACGGCGATGCCCGTCTCCACCAGCACGGACCGGCGCAGTCCGGAGCGGTCCGGATCGGCGTCACGGACGCGCTTCTCCTCCGTCGCCGTCAGGGCGGCTCGCTGACGGGAGAGCTGGGCGGCCCGCTCCGGATCCACGTCCTCGCCGGGTAGGACGGCCGGTTCGGCCGCTTCCGTGGCCACCGCCGTTTCTGCAGTTCCTGCCGCTTCTGTCGCTACCGTCGCGTCCACGGAAGCAGCGGTGCCCCCGGGCTCGGCGGCGCGCTCGGTCAGCCGAGCCGTCCACCGCCGCGATACCCACGCGACCCCGACGAGTACGGCGACGAGCGCCACCTTGACGAGCAGCAGCTGCCCGTACCGGGTACCGGTCAGCGCGGACCACGAACCCACCTGACGCCATGACTGGTAGAGCCCGGTGGCGGTGAGGACGAGCACGCTGCCGAACGCCATCCGCGAGAACCGCCGTACCGCGCCAGTCGTGATGTCCGGCGTCCGGTACAGCGCGACCAGCAGTGCGGCGAGCCCGCCCAGCCAGCCGGCGACGGCCAGCAGGTGGAGCACGTCGACGGGCATGGCGATGCCCGGCTGGATCCCCGTCGAGGCGTGCTCGGCCAGGGCCCAGGTGCCGGCGATCCCCGCGGCGATGACCGCTCCGCCGGTCGCGAGCCCGAAGGTGAGGTCCTTCTTCTCCCTCTCGTCCTCGCGCTTGGCGTACGCCCCGAAGAGGACGGCGATGAAGAGCGCGGAGGCGCCCAGGAGCAACAGCCGGGAGACCAGTGCGGCCCCCGGCTTGGTGTCGAGGACGGCCTGTAGGCCGTCGAGGTCGAAGGCGTCCGCGAGCTTGCCGGACCCGGTGTACGGGCTGCGCAGGAGCAGCATGGCGAGCGTGGCCGCGGTGAGCGTGACCCAGCCGCGGACGACGAGACGCTGCAGAGGCCGGGCCGCCGCCCCGCGCTGCCAGCAGGCGAGCACGAACGCCGACCCACCCGCGAGCAGGATGAATCCGGCGTAGGCCGCGTAGCGCGCGATGCCGTAGAGCGCGCCCACGAGGCCCCCGCCCGCTTCGCCCGAGGGCAGCGCGACGGTGGTCTCCGAGGGGGCGCCGACGGAGAAGGTGAAGGCTCCGGAGACCGGGTGGCTGTCCGCGGAGACCGCCTGCCAGGCCACGGTGTAGGTGCCGTCGGGGAGGCCGCTGTGGAGCTGGACGCCGTACCGTACGGCGCCACCGCCCGTCAGGTCGCGGGGAGCGCCGTCGTCGGCCCGCTTCCCGGTCGGGTCCAGGACCCGGATGGAGTCGTCGCTCATGGCGATCTGCTCGGAGAAGGTGAGGGTGACCTCCTCGGGTGCGGTGGCGACCACCGCCCCGTCCTGCGGGTCGCTCCCGGTGAGAGCGGCGTGCGCGGACGCGGGGCTCGCGCCGGCCAGCACCAGGCCGAACAGCAGGCTGATCAGCGCGGCGAGGAGCGCGACCGCGGCGTGCGGCCGTCGTATCGGGGAGGGCCCGGAGTGCGGGGCGGTGACCGTCATGGGGTGTCAGTACCTCAGCTCTTCTTCGGGTTGTAGGTGGTCTCCTTCACGGGGATGTCGACCGTGATGGGGTCGGCCTTCTCGAAGTGCAGCTCCACGGAGACCGTCTCCCCCGGCTTGGGCTGCTGCTTCAGGTCCGAGAACATGATGTGGTTGCCGCCGCGTTCGAGATCGAGCTCGCCACCGGCGGGCACCTCGAACGACGTGACCATGCGCATCGTCCGGTTCTTCGTCTCATGGATGGAGACGTGGTCGGAGAGGGTGCTGGTCACCGAGGTGAGCCGGTCGGTGGCGTCGCCGCTGTTCTTCACGAGGAGGAAGCCGGCCGCCATGTCGCTGACGGGCTGCGGCATGAAGGCCCCCGTCACCTCCAGCCGCGGCACGCTGTCCGAGGAACACGCCGTCAGCGCCAGCCCGGTGGTGAGGGCGAGGACGCCGGCGACGGCAGTGCGGCGGTTCACGGGGTCTCCCCCTTGACGAGCTCGGGGAGGTCCTCGGTGTAGTCCTCGGCGGTGGTGTCCTCGCTGTAGAGCACGTAGCCCTGGTCGGTCTTCGGGGAGAACGCGATGACCTGGGCACCGTGCATCGAGACGACCGTGCCGTCCTTCTCCTTCTTCGGCGGGTCGATGCCGATGCCGATCTGCCGTGCTCCCGCCTGGATGGTCGGGAAGTCGCCGGTGAGGCCGGTGAAGTCGGGATCCTGGGCCCTGAGCCAGCTGCCCAGGGACGCCGGGGTGTCCCGCTCGGGGTCCGTCGTGACGAAGACGACCTGGAGCTTGTCCTGGTCGGCCTTGGGCAGGGCCCGCTTGGCTACGGCGATGTTGCTCATGGTCAGCGGGCACACGTCGGGGCAGTTGGTGTAGCCGAAGTAGATGAGCGTCGGCTTGCCCTTGGTCTTCTCACGCAGGTCGTACTTCTTGCCGTGCGTGTCGGTGAGCACGAGGTCCGGCTTGGTGAACGGCTGGTCGAGCACGGTGGCGGGCTCGGACCCGGTCCCGGAGGAGACCTCGGCGACGGAGTTGTCCGCCGAGTCCCCTCCGTTGCCGCACGCCGACAGGGTCAGTGCGGCCACGGCGGCGAACGCCGCGGCCAGCACCGTCTTCTTGCTGTGCATGGAGAGCTGATTCCTGATCTGTGAATGCGGGTGGTGGAGCCGGTGGGATCAGGCGTTGCGGCGTCGGCCGGCGAGCACGCCGAACCCGACTCCCGCGATGCCGACGACGATGCCGACGATGCCCAGGACGCGGGCGGTGCTGTCGCTGTTCGACGAGGACGAGTCGTCCGAGGACGCTGTCGTCTCCTTCGCCTTCTCCGTCTCGCCGCTCTTCTCGTCCGCGGCCGCGCCGTGGGCGTCCGCGGCCGGGGCCGTCAGCGCGAGGACGGGAGCCGGGCTCTCGGGCTCTTCGCCGCCCTCGGTGGGCTCCTCGATCCAGCGGACGACCTCCTTGTTGCTGTAGGTCTGGAGCGCCTTGAAGACGAGCTGGTCGGCGTCCTCGGGAAGCTGTCCGACCGAGAGCGGGAACTGCTGGAAGAAGCCGGGCTCGATCCCCTTGCCGTCCGCGGTCCAGGTGACCTTGGAGACGGCTTCGTTGATCTTCTTCCCGTGCACGTCCAGCGGTTCGGCCAGCTTGCTCTTGGTGACGGCGATCTTCCAGCCGGCCACCGGCTGCGGGCTGACGGACGCCAGCGGGTGGTCCGTCGGGAAGTTCACCTCGAGCTTCACGGTGGAGGCGTCGTCGCGTTCGTTGGGGACCTTGAAGTTGACGGTGGCGTAGCCGCCCTTGGCGGCCTCGCCCTGCGGCTGCACGCTGACGTGCGCGGAGGCGGTACCGGCGAGCAGCAGGACGGTGGACGCCGCGACGCCGCCGACGAGGGAGATACGGGAAAGGTTCATGGCAGGGATCACTCCACAGGTCACGCGAGAAGGTGGTCCGGCGCGCGGAGGCGCGACGGCATCACGACCACCTCTTCACCGGAATCCCGGAGGAGGGGTCGCGTCAGGCTGCGTGTACGTATACGGGCGGCGGCCCGCGCCTGATCACCATGTGCTGCAGTGGGTCCCCGGTGGTCGGTGCGGCGGAGTCCGCAGCGCTACGGAGGGTGCGGGGTCCGGTTGTGGGCCGGCCCGGAAGTCCCGCACGCAGGGCGCGTACGAGGGCCATGGCCGCCCGCAGCGCGCGCAGCCGGGCCCCGGCCGCCAGCTGCCGGCCGCCCTGCGCCGACAGCCTGGCCAGCCGGAACAGTGCGATCTCGCCGCGGCGGAGCAGCCAGCCGGTGGCCAGCGCGGCGAGCAGGTGCCCGAGGATCATGGGCAGGCTCGGCAGGCAGGACATCACCGTCGCCAGGACCGAAGGGCCGGCCGCGGAAGCGGTGTCGTGGGCGGCTGCCGCTCCGGAGGCCAGGTGTGTGTGTCCCTGGGCCACGGCCGCCGGGTCCAGGCCGGCGGTGCTCACGATGCGATGGGCCTCGCCGGCGGTCAGCTGCGCCGGTCCGGCACCGCACACCAGGCTCGCGGCGAAGCGGATCAGGGAGTCGTCCCCGGAGCCCGTCGCGGCGGCTGCCGTGTGCCGCCCGAGCCCGAACAGGACGTGCAGGGCGAGTTGTCCGGCGGCGAGGGCGGTGGTGATCGAGAGAAGGGTCCGCTCACGTCCGGCGAGCGCCGCCGTGACGGCGAAGACCCCCGCGAAGCCCGCGGGCAGGGTCCACCCGGACACACCCACCCCCGCGGCGAGCCCATGTCCGGCCGCGGCGAGCACGACACAGACCGCGGTGAACACCGCGGTCCTCAAAAGCCGCATACCGGCTCCGGCGCGTGCGACAGACATAGACATGGCCGGGTCATCATCCCACTGGGCCCCCGGTCTCCGTACGGCAGGTCCGGAAGGTCGGCATCCGTCCCCATCAGGGAGTGATCAGGGGGTGTTGCACCTGTTCATGGGTGCTCCGGCACCCGCACCCGGGCCGGGCCTACACCGGCGAACGGAGTGTCCACATCCGCCGAATGAGCGCTGTCACGGCGGATCCGTGCTTACGAAGCTCTTGTCGCGGCAATACGTAACGGTATGTCGAGCCGCAGCCAGGAGGCTGGAGCATGAGCATGTGGTGGTCACTCCATTTGCGGCGCGAAGCTGCGAGCGTTCCGCTCGCCCGTCGGTTCCTGCTCGGCACCATGGAGACCGCGGGGGTGGACCCGGACATCTCCTACGACCTCTCCGTCGCACTCAGTGAAGCCTGTGCGAACGCCGTCGAACACGGCGGCGACCGCAGGGACGTGGGTGGGGCCGGAGGCACGGACATCGCCCCCGCACACGGCGGGCAGCCCGGTCACGCCTGCGGGCAGTACCGGGTCACCGCCTATCTGGACGGCGAGAAATGCCGTATCGAAGTCGCCGACTCGGGACCCGGTTTCCCTTCACGGCGCACGCTTCGCACCGTCGCACAGCCATCCGCCGGGCATCCGTCGGATCCGCAGCCGTCCGCCGGTCAGCCGGTGGGCGACCCTTCGCACGCGCGCACCGCGGTGCACCCTCCCGCCACGTCGGAGAGCGGCCGCGGACTCTGTCTGATCGAGGAGCTCGCCGATCACGTCCACTTCGGCAACCGGCCGGGGCGTGGAGCGGTGGTGAGCTTCGACAAGATCCTGAAATGGCGGGAGGGCGCGCTGCTCATGGTGTCCTGAGCGGCACGCCCTCCGGCGCACGGGGCACGGTCCTCCGCGCCGGCCGTGTCAGCCCTTGAGCCGGGCCATCCAGGCCTCGACGTCGTCGGCCCGGCGCGGCAGCGTGGCGGACAGGTTCCGGTTGCCGTCCTCGGTCACGAGGATGTCGTCCTCGATCCGGACGCCGATGCCCCGGTACTCCTCGGGCACGGTCAGGTCGTCGGCCTGGAAGTACAGTCCGGGCTCGACCGTGAGGCAGACCCCGGGTTCCAGGGTGCCGTTCACGTACGACTCCGTACGGGCGGCGGCGCAGTCGTGGACGTCCATGCCGAGCATGTGGCCGGTGCCGTGCAGCGTCCAGCGGCGCTGGAGGCCGAGCTCCAGGACCTTCTCCACGGACAGGTCGCCCAGCAGGCCCCACTCGACCAGCTTCTGGGCGAGGACCCGCTGCGCGGCGTCGTGGAAGTCCCGGAAGGCGGCTCCGGGCTTCACGGCCGCGATGCCGGCCTCCTGGGCCTCGTAGACCGCGTCGTAGATCTTGCGCTGCAGCGGTGAGAACGTGCCGTTGATGGGCAGCGTCCGTGTCACGTCGGCGGTGTAGAGCTCGGTGGTCTCCACCCCCGCGTCGAGCAGCAGCAGTTCGCCGGAGCGGACGGCGCCGTCGTTGCGGACCCAGTGCAGCGTGGTGGCGTGCGGGCCCGCGGCGCAGATCGAGCCGTAGCCGATGTCGTTGCCGTCGACACGGGCGCGGAGGAAGAACGTGCCCTCGATGTAGCGCTCGCTGGTGGCCTCGGCCCTGTCGAGGACCTTCACGACGTCCTCGAAGCCGCGCGCCGTGGCGTCGCAGGCCTTCTGCAGCTCGGCGACCTCGAAGGCGTCCTTGACCAGACGGGCCTCGGAGAGGAAGACGCGCAGCTCCTCGTCGCGCTCCGCGGTCACCTTGTCGGTGAGAGCGGCCTCGATGCCCGCGTCGTGACCGCGGACGACGCGCACCGGGCCGGTGGCCTCGGCCAGTGCGGAGGCGAGCTCGCGGACGTCCTTCGCCGGGATGCCGAGGAGCTGCTCGGCCTCGGTCAGGGAGTTGCGGCGGCCGACCCACAGCTCGCCCTGGCCGTCGAGCCAGAACTCGCCGTTCTCGCGGTCGGAGCGGGGCAGCAGGTAGACCGTCGCCTCGTGCCCGCCGTCGGCCGGCTCCATCACCAGGACGCTGTCCTGGGTCAGGTCGCCGGTGAGGTAGGCGTACTCGGTGGAGGCGCGGAAGGCGTACTCGGTGTCGTTGGAGCGGGTCTTCAGGTTGCCCGCGGGAACGACGAGCCGCTCGCCGGGGAAGCGCGCGGAGAGCGCGGCGCGGCGGGCGGCGGTGTACGGGGCCTGGGCGATCGGCTCCAGGCCGTGCAGCTCCGTGTCGGCCCAGCCGGATTTCATGCTCTCGGCGAGCTCATCGGAAATGCCCGGGTACAGGCCGTTCTTCCGCTGCTTGATCGGCTCTGTCTCTGCTGTTTCCGGGGTCTCCGGGGCGAGCTCCTCAGACACGTTATGTCCTCCTTGTACGACACTGGACCCTCTCCATCGTACGGGCGTGCGGAAGGGGGCCCGGTGCCGGAAGACCTCTCGCCGTCCGGCGCCGGCGGACGGTGGCCCTCAGTCGAAGCGCGCGGCCAGCAGGACGATGTCCTCGGTGCCGTCGCTCCCGTCCGGACCGTCGGGCAGGACGGCCCTCAGGATGTGGTCGGCGACCGCCCCGGGGTCCTGCCGCAGGACCTTCGGCACACCGGCGGCGGCCGAGTGCAGGCGCGCGAACGCCCGGTCCATGGTGTCGCCGGTGCGGCGGAGCAGCCCGTCGGTGTAGAACAGCACCGTTTCGCCGGGGCGGGGCGTGAATTCCACGCTCGGCGCCTCCCAGCAGGAGAGCATGCCCAGCGGCGCGGAAAGTGTGGTCTCCACGAACTCGGTGCGCCGGTCGCCGGTCACCAGCGGAGGTGTGTGCCCCGCTCCCGCCAGCACGATCGTGCGCCGGTCCGGCTCGCAGTACGCGAAGAGGGCGGTAGCCGCTCGGGCCGGCTCGGTCAGCCGCAGCAGGAGTTCGAGGTCGGAGAGTACGGCGACGGGGTCCTCGCCCTCCATCACGGCGTAGGCGCGCAGTCCGGCGCGGAGCCGGCCCATGGCGGCCAGGGCGGTCGGCCCGGAGCCGCCGACCGAGCCGACCGCCAGGCCGAGCGCGTTGTCCGGGAGGGGCAGCGCGTCGTACCAGTCGCCGCCTCCCGCGGGTGCGGCCCGGTGGCGTGCTGCCAGCCGTACTCCGGGGATCCGGGGCAGCCTGCTGGGGAGGAGCTCCTCGGCGATGGCGGCGGCGTCCGCCCTGACGCGTTCCAGCTCGAGCAGGCGGGCCAGATGTTCGGCGGCGTAGCGGGCGTACACCCCGACGAGATGGCACTGGCGTTCCAGGGGCTCGGCCGGTTCGTCGTACAGCCAGACGGCCGCACCGAGCCGGCCGGCGGTTCCGGTGGCGAGGGGCTGTGTGTAGCTGGCGGCGTATCCGAGCTGTGCGGCGACTTCGCGGCAGCGGGGGTCGAGGCCGGTGTCGCCGAGGATGTCGGGGCTGGCCAGGGGGGTGTCGGTGTCCGGGAGGCCGTCGAGGAAGCGGCCGTGGGCGGTGGCGCTGCGCGGGACCGTCTCGATGTGTCCCAGTTCGGCGTGGGCGAGACCGAGCCCGATCGTCCGGGAGGGCCCACCACCGTCGGCGGGTTCGAGGACGAGGAGCCCCCGGCCCGCTCCCACGAGGGCGGCTCCGGCGCCCAGGAGCTCGTGGAGGGCGCTGTCCAGGGTGCTGGTCCCGGCCAGCCGTTCGGTCAGTTCGTGCAGGGTGGTGAGGTCGGAGACCCAGCCGGCCAGCCGGTCCTGGAGGAAGGCCCCCGGTAGGGGGAGCGCACCTTCCGTGGGCGCGGCAGTGTGCGTTGAAACGGGAACCATGGGATCGATTCCAGCCACTTTCGGAAGGTGGGGGGCGCTCATGGCAAGCGGCTTTCCGACCGGTGCGTTGTGTCGAATAGCATCGCAAACCCCCATGTCGTTCTGCGCCGGTATCGGCGCAGCCACAGGTACACGCACCCACATCTACACGCACAAGTAAGGTGATGTCCAGCATTGTCCTTACGGTATTTATGGCGCCGTGAGAGCGAGAACTTGGCTGAAAAATGCACCCCCGGACCGCTTTTTGCGATCGACTGGGTGCGCTCGACAGGGGGCGCCCTCGGGGTGAAATGCCGGAGGGAGCGTCATTCCGGGCATGCTGGGTACGTAATCGTGGATGGCCAGGGGCAGTTGCCACCGCCCCGGAACCCGACAGCGAGCCCGGGCGTCCACACTGTTGACGCCCGCCCGCCCACCGCCCGAGTGGCGGGGTTGCACAAGGTTCGGCACGCGCGGTGCGCACGCGGACCGTGCGTCGTATCGACTGGACTCGGCTCGGCTCAACCCGGTTCGACTCGGCTCAGCTCCATTCTGTTCGGTTCCACTCTGCTCGGCTCGGCTCACGCTCGGTACCGACCATCCATCCGTACCGCAGACCCGATGAGCGGGCACGCACAGCGAAGAGACGCACACGTGGTGTAACGAGCACGTGGTGTGATGTGGACCTCGGCGTTCAACGGAAAGGAACGAGCGCTCATGCGCGAGATCCTCGGAAGGCGACGCAGGCACCGGCCCCGGCGCAAGGGAAGTTCCGCCCAGCTCGACGCGGCACTGATCTGTGCGACCGTCCGGAAGTGGCCCGTGCTCCCCGGAGCAGGGCTGGCGACGGGAGCCGTACGCGGCGAACGCGGCCGCGGCTGCGCCTGTCCCGACCCCGAGTGCGCCGTACCCGGCGCACATCCCTTCGATCCCGGTCTCCTCGCGGCGACCACCGACGCACGCATGGTGCGCTGGTGGTGGACCAACCGGCCCACCGCACCCGTCCTCCTCGCCACCGGCGGCCAGGCGCCCTGCGCGCTGAGCCTCCCGGCCGTGGCCGGGGCGCGGGCGCTGACCGCGCTCGACGCCATGGGGCTGCGGCTCGGTCCCGTGGTGGCGACCCCCACCAGGTGGTCGCTGATGGTCGCCCCCTACACCCTGGAGCGGCTCGGCGAACTGCTGCACGCCAAGGACCGGGTTCCCAGCTCCCTGCGGTTCCACGGGGAGGGCGGCTACCTCGTCCTGCCTCCGTCCGAGGTGGGTACGGGGCAGGTGCGCTGGGAGCGCGCGCCGGAGACCGGGAGCGCCGTGCCGTGGCTCCCGGATGTGGAATCGGTCCTGGACGCGCTCGTCGAGGCGAGCAACGGGGCTCCGGACGGCGGCAGCCGCCTCGCCTACTGAGCGGGCGCGGCGGTGCGGTGACGCGGGAACGGCGGGCGGCTCACTCGTTCAGGGGTGTGGGGCCGCCCGGTTTCCGCGTGGACGGGCGGGCGGTGTGCCGAGCGGGCGCAATTCCCGCCCGGTATATCCGGTGGCCGCAGGCTTTCTGACGGCCCTTTCCGCAGATTGCGGAAACGGTGCACGCGGTGCTGCCGGTGTGAATGTTTCCCGGGTGCCGCGCGCCATTCCGTCCGACCGCCGGGCATCCTGGATTTTCTGTCCGAAAGCGAACGCCCCGCAGGGCCGGAGGCCCGGTGCGGGCGCTGCTCAGGAGCGGAACGGAAAGGTCCCGCACATCGGGAGCTGCCGGGGTGGGGACCTGGGGCGGACGGATGCGGGAGGGCGGGAGGCAGGGTGCGTGCCTGCCGGTCGCCGCAGGTCGCCGAGGAGCTGCATGCTCCGGCGTGCGCCCCGGCCCTCCGGGCCCGGAAACGAGGACGTCCGGCCGCTGGCGACGGGGGATGCACCAGCGACCGGACTTCCAGAACCGTAACAAGAGATCTGCCGTGAGCAAATTCGATCTCGCCTATTCGGACAGCTATTTACCGACGGGTACGGCGAGTTGTGACGGGGGTCACCATCGCGCCCCGGCTCTCGTCACTGTCAGCTGAGCGTCACTTGGCGGTTGGTGAGCCCGCCGCGCGCCCTGCGCTCCTCGGCCGTGAGCGGAGCATCTGATCCGAGGGCCTCGGAGAGCCGCTCCGCGAACTGCGCCGCGGGCTTCTCGCACTCCTCGGCACCCATCGCGCTCGGCAGGTCCCAGACCGGGACCATCAGCCCGTGGGCGCGGAACGAGCCCACCAGGCGGGTCCCTTCGCCGAGCGAGGAGACGCCCGCCGCGTGCAGCCGGGCGAGGGCGTCGAGGAGCTGCTCCTCGGGGTGCGGCATGACCCACCGCAGGTGGTTCTTCTCAGGCGTCTCGCACCAGTAGGCGGCATCCACGCCGGAGAGCCGGGTGGTGGGGATGGCCGCCGCGTTGGCGCGCTCCAGGGAGGCGGACACCTCCGCCGTCGCGCTCGAAGCGTCCGGGACCCAGAACTCGAAGCCGGAGTGCACGACCGGCTCGAACGCGGCGGCGGGGTCGAGGACGTCCTGGAGCCGCGGGCCGTCGGCGGGCACCCGGCGGGCGGTGACCGGCGAACCGGGCTCCGCCTCCAGCGCGCGCTGGAGAGTGTCCGCGAGATCGCGGCTGAGGTCTCCGGACGAGGTGTCGTTCTGGAGGGCGAGCAGGACGGAGCCGTCGTCACGGCGCAGCGCCGGCCAGGCCATCGGCAGCACGGTCGCGAGCGACACGGACGGCACGCCCTCGGGGAGGCCGCCCTTCAGCGTCAGCTCGACGGTGGCGGCGGGGACCAGCTCGCGCAGGGCGATCCAGTCGCACTCGCCGGAGATTCCCTCGAAGGGGCGCTGGACCAGCTCGGTCACGGCGTGGGCGGCGGCGCGTCCGTGACACGCCTTGTAACGGCGGCCCGAACCGCACGGGCAGGGCTCGCGGGCCCCTACGACCGGGATTTCACCGTCCTTGAGCTGCGGCTTCCCGGCCTTGGACTGAGGGCGCTTCTTGGCCATGGTGGGCGTTCTCCCGATTGCGACAGTGCGGTCTCGGGCGCGAGCCTAGCCGTCCCTGTCACTGCCCGGGCACACCTGTCGCGGCACCCTCGCGGCCCGCCCCGCGGTGCCGCGCCCCGTACCGTTCTCAGCCCGCGTCGTCGAAGGCGTCGAGAGCAGCGGCGAGCTCCAGTCCGTCGAGCGAACCGAAGCCACCCAGTCCGTGCAGCCGGTCCAGCCCCGTCAGCCCGGACCGGTCGCGGCGTGCCGGCATCCCGCGGGACGCGGACGCCGTCGCGAAACCGCTGTGACCGTGATCCGTGGAGACCAGCGCCCAGACGGTGACCTCGCCGGCCGTGTCGTCCCGTACGCCCCACTTCTGGGCGAGGGCGCTGATGATGTTGAGCCCGCGCCCGCCGCGCGCGGTGACCGACGGGGTGGCCGGGACCGGCCTGGTCGGTCCGCCGCCGTCCGTGACCTCGACGGTCAGGTCCCCTTCTCCGTCCACGCGCCACGCGGCGCGGATGTCGCCGTCACCCACCTCGGAGTGCTGCCCCAGCGGCCTTCCGTGCCGACAGGCATTGCTGAGGAGTTCGGAAAGGATCAGTACAGCGTCGTCGACCACGGTGTCCGAGACCCCGTTGCTGCGCAGTTGCTCGCGCATACGGTGCCGCGCCTGCCCCACGCCCGCAGGGCCATGGGGTACAGCCATGCTCGACGACGTCGGCACTTCCTGTGCCACCACAAACGCCACCCCCGAGACCTCCTTTGTCCCACGCCACGGATTGGATGCCCTCCTGGACTGCGCCGGAAACCGGCCAAAGCCCTGTCAGTGATGCACTCGTAACGATCGATTGCGGAGTGAATGCGCCGGTGCACCCCCGGTAACTGATGTTAAGAGCGGCCAAGTTGTGACAGAACCTGTTTGGGACGGTTCGTGATGATTGCTTCCACCCCGAGGCGCACGCAGAGCTCGACGTCCTCCGGCTCGTTCACGGTCCACACGTGCACCCGGTGCCCCGCCCGGTGCAACCGCTCGATGTACCCGGGGTGATTGCGTACGATCCGCATCCCCGGGCCGGCGATGCGGGCCCCGGCGGGCAGCCGTCCGTCGCGCAGCCTCGGTGAGACGAACTGCATCAGGAAGACGGTGGGCAGGGTGGGGGCCGCGGCCCTGACGCGGTACAGGGAGCGCGCGGAGAAACTCATCACGCGTACCGGAGACGGCCCGTCCGCCGGCGGGGCGTCCAGGCCGAAGCGCTTGAGCAGCTGGAACAACCGCTCCTCGACCTGGCCGGCCCAGCGCGTGGGGTGCTTGGTCTCGATGGCCAGCTGGAGCGGCCGGCCGGCCGCCCGGACGTCGTGGGCGAGCTCGAGCAGGCGTTCTAGCGTGAGTACGGACGTGAGCTCGCCGGGCACCGGATCCCAGTCCGGGGACTCCTCGTGGTCCTTCCAGGATCCGAAGTCGAGGGCGGCGAGATCGGCCAGTTCCAGTGCGGAGACGGCGCCCCTGCCGTTCGACGTGCGGTTCACCCTGCGGTCGTGCACGCAGACGAGCTGTCCGTCCGCCGTGAGGCGAACATCGCACTCCAGGGCGTCGGCGCCGTCCTCGACGGCCTTCCGGTACGCGGCCAGGGTGTGCTCGGGGGCGTCGTCCGAGGCTCCGCGGTGGGCGATGACCTGGATGGGAGGCTGTTCGGAGGGTAGGCGTGCGTGGGTCACCGCGACATCGTGTCACCGGGACGCGTCGGGTGCTGACACCTTGTCGTGTAGGACCGTTTTGCCTGATGTAAAGATTGGTGTGCGGATGCACAGGTCCTGCTTACAGTGGCCTGACGTGCTGTGGGAAAAGCTGACTGCAGACACGTGCACAGCGGATCTCTTGCCGAATGCCGAGTGGAACCGAGGAGTAAAGAGCTGTGAGCACCGAGAACGAGGGCAACGAGGGCACCGCGGTTCCGTCCGTACCGCCCGCACCTCCCGTGCCGGCTGCCGCTCCTGAGGGCATCCCGCAGGGAGGCCCGCCCGCGCCGGAGGCCCCGCCTGCCGCACCCGCGGACGCGCCGACGGCCCGGATTCCGGGCGCCACGCACCAGGACGGGACCGACCCGTACGCCGCCGGGCACGAGCAGCACCCGTATGCGCCGCCGTCGCCGCAGCAGCCTCCGGCAGACTCGGCCGCCTGGCCGCCGCCCCCTCCCACCGTCCCCTCGTACGCCGACGGCGGCAGCCCCCCGGTCTGGGGAGCCCCGGTGCCCTCGGAGCCCGAGCCCCCGCGCAAGCGCCGCGCGAGCGGCCTGGTCGCCGCCGTGGCGGTGGCAGCCCTGGTCGCGGGCGGCGTCGGCGGAGCCCTCGGCTACTGGGCCGCGGACAGCAACGACTCCAGCTCCTCCGGGTCGACCACCGTCGCCGCCTCCAACAGCCCCAAGGACTTCAAGCGCGAGGCGGGCACGGTCGCGGGCGTCGCGGCCGGCGCGCTGCCCAGCGTGGTCACGATCGACGCGCAGTCCGGCGACGGTGAGGGCGGCACGGGCACCGGCTTCGTGTACGACAAGGAGGGCCACATCCTCACGAACAACCACGTGGTGGCCTCCGCGGCTGACAGCGGCCAGCTGACGGCGACGTTCTCCAACGGCAAGAAGTACGACGCCGAGGTGGTCGGCCGGGCGCAGGGTTACGACGTGGCCGTGCTGAAGCTGAAGAACGCCCCGGACGGACTGACCCCGCTGGCCCTGGGCGACTCCGACAAGGTCGCGGTGGGCGACTCGACCATCGCGATCGGAGCGCCCTTCGGCCTCTCCAACACGGTCACCACGGGCATCATCAGCGCGAAGAACCGGCCGGTCGCCTCCGGTGACGGGTCCAGCAACAAGAACTCGTACATGAGTGCCCTGCAGACCGACGCCTCGATCAACCCGGGCAACTCGGGCGGCCCGCTCCTGGACGCCGGCGGCGCGGTCATCGGCATCAACTCCGCCATCCAGTCCACCAGCGGTGGCGGTGTCGGCCAGTCCCAGGCCGGCTCGATCGGCCTCGGCTTCGCCATCCCGGTCAACCAGGCGAAGAACGTCGCCGAACAGCTGATCAAGACGGGCCAGCCCGTCTACCCGGTGATCGGCGCGACGGTGACGATGGAGGAGAAGACCGGCGGCGCCGTCATCTCGGACGAGGGCGCGGGCGGCACCCCCGCCGTCACTCCGAACGGCCCCGCGGCCGAGGCGGGGCTGAAGGCCGGTGACGTGATCACCAAGTTCAACGACACGGCGGTCGAGAGCGGCCCGACGCTGATCGGCGAGATCTGGACCCACAAGCCGGGCGACAAGGTCACGCTGACCTACAAGCGCGACGGGAAGACGGCGACGGCCGAACTCACCCTGGGCGAGCGCAAGGGCGACAGCTGACCGGCTAGGCTGTCCCACGCATCGAGCCGGTCCGGCCACCGGGCCCGGCTACGAAGCGGGGTGGGTTGCCCGAGCGGCCTAAGGGAACGGTCTTGAAAACCGTCGTGGCGCGAGTCACCGTGGGTTCAAATCCCACACCCACCGCAGCAGGTCAGAGAAGTAGCAGGTCAGAGGGCGGGTCTCCGGTACGGAGGCCCGCCCTCTGCGTTCACCTTGTCTCACCCCGTGCCCCTGATTCCCGATGCTGACCAGGGCGTGTGGGCCATGCGCGGGCCAGGATCGGTCCTACTCCTCGGCGCGAAGCCCCAGCTCAACGAGCCGGTTGGCCGCTGCCGATCCGCCCTTGAGGAGCTTGGCGTAGAACCGGTAGAGCACTGCGAGGCTGTGGCCGGCGCGGGAGGCGGCCTCCACCGGATCCATGCCGGACTTGATCCACAGCGAGATCGCGGCGTGCCGCAGTGCGTAGGGGACGTCCGCGAGCGGGGTACGCAGCTCCTGTTCGCTGAGCACGGTCTTGCGGGCCTTGCTCCAGACCTCGGAGTACTCGTTAGACGTGAGGCGACCGCCACGTGCCGCCCGGAACAACCTGCCGTCCGGGGCGACACCGAAGCGCTCGATATGGGAGCGGACCATGCGGACGTAGACCGGCGGTACAGGGACGGCGCGTACGGCCTTCCGCGCCCGGTGCTTCAGGCCGCGTTCGTCGTGAGACTTCCCGCTGTCGGTCCAGCCGCCCCCAACCTCGGGATGACTCTCCGACACCAGCACTTCCCCCCACGCCTCCGGCTCGGTCTCCGGGGGCAGGACGAAATCCGACTCCCGCAGCGCCACGGCCTCACCCGGGCGCGTCGCCACGTAGTAGACGGCCCCGTAGAACGCCTCCAGATGTTCGCCACGGTCGCTCTGCTCCGCCACGGAGGCGAGCAGCGCCCGAGCGAGCCGAGGACCGGGCACCCAACGGAAGTCGACTTCGTCTGAGGTCTTAGGAGCCGCCCAGTCCACCGACAGGAACGGGTGACGAGTGAGGAGCGCTCGCTCCTCCACCGCGTACCGGAAGGCGTTGCTCAGCACCATGCGCTTCCGGTTCGCGGTGTTCTCCGCCGCAGGCTTCCCGTTCAGAAGCCTGGAAAGGGCCGTCAGCGCCGCGCGGACATGCTCCGGCTTCGCTGCTTCGTCCACCCGCATTGAGTGCCGCCCCACCCACTCCAGCGCCCTCCGGATGTCGTCAGGGGGCTCTTCGGCCTCGCCCCGCGAGATGAGCTGACCCTTCGGGCCGTCCACGGCTCGGAATGCCCACTGGTAGAGGGCATTCCGGAGCACTCGGGCATCAGGGCGGGTGCCGCCGGTGCTGGCGGTAAACACAGGCGTTACGACCGCCAGGGATTCCGCGATGCTCGCCCGGTGTTTCGCTGCCGCCCCCGGCCACTTCATCAAGGCGTACGCCCTGGCATGCTCGATCCATGTCGGCATCGCGAGGGCGGCAAGCTCCTTTTCTGGAAGCCCGGTCTCCTCGTCGAATTGCTGCCCCGCCCGTAGAGCGGCCATGAGCTGCGAGCGGCGGCCGTCTGCCTGCGGTTTGAGTGGGAAGCTCTTCGAGTGCCCCTCGGCTCCGACGCGCCAGCGGACTTCCCAGGGCTTCGGCCGGCCTTTGCGCTGCCGGATGGACCAGATGACGACTTCGAAGGTGAGCATGTCTCTCCATGAAGAGAGGGCCCGCCTTGGCGGGCCCTCTCGGATCTCGTCGGTGCGCACTCAGGCGGCTTCCTCGTACCTGGCGAGCCAGGCGTCAAGGTCGGCGCGGCGTACGCGCACCTGGTGGTTGGGGAGCTTGATGAGCTTGGGGGCGAGGCCTCGGGCACGCAGGCGATAGAAGGCGGCGCGGCTCATGTTGAGTTCGGCGAGGACATCGGGGAGCTTGAGCATCTGAGGGCGGGCCATGGTGCTACTCCTCTTCGAGAGGGTGTCGCTTCTTCGCTCTGGGGGATCCGCAACATCCGCCACGCCGCAACATTGCAGGTCAGCGGCCTGAATCTGTGGCGGATGCCGTTTCTGTTGCGGATAGGTGCCGCCGCGCGCGGGCGCGGCGGCATGTATCGGGCGGGTGGTGTCAGACCACGCTGCGGAGGGTGGGTGTGGCGGATTCGGCGAACATGTGGCGGGTCCCGGAGGGGTTTTCCGCCACAGATTCACCCGCGTTGACCTGCGGTGTTGCGGATGTTGCGGATGTTGCGGATTCCTGGGGGGTGGGGCGGCAGTAGCGGTTCCACGCGTCGGTGAGGTCTTCGGCGTAGTAGCCCTTGGGGGTGGTGCTGCCTACCCGGATGCCCTTGGGCTTGATCGGGGTGTTGTCGGGCCGCACGTACTGGCTCAGGAGCTTGGAGAGCCGTCGGGCGGTGAGCGGCTTGATGGCCTGTCCGTCCTCGCTGAGGTCGTCCCAGGGCGCGTCGTCGAGGGAGAGGAGGACTTCGAGGATGGCGGCGGTGGGCATCTTGTCGACGCCGCAGAACACCTTGTCGCGCAGGTCGGTCAGCAGTCGCACCCCGAGGGAGGCTTCGTCGTTGCTGGCCGCGGACTTGATGAGCTCGATGCACGCCGCGCGGGCCCGGGTCGGCCAGTGCCCTCCGGCCGCGTCCGCGACCGCGAGGAGCGGTTCCCACACGTCCGCCGGCCGGTCGGTGACGCCCTCGGGCATGTCGGGCCAGGCTTCGGCGACCTGGTCGTGGAGGGTGGCGGTCCAGTCGGCGAGCCGGTCCCGGAGGATGTGGCCTTGCTTCTCGTGGACGCGGCGCCGGTAGGGCTCGCACTTCTCGTTGGGGGCCTTCTTCCGCATGCGGATGATGACTGACCTGGTCAGGATCGTGTCGGGCAGGGAGCCGAGTCCGGCCATGGCGACCGCGCAGAACGAGGGGAAGAACGCTGCCTTCTGCTCGGATCCGTCGCCGACGCAGCGCAGGGACTTGGCGCCGCGCCGGTAGCCGGAGTTGAGGAAGCCGCGGACTTCCTCGTTGCCGCCGGCCTTGGGGCCGAAAACGGTGTCGATCTCGTCGAAGAGGAGGGTGGGTGTTCCCTCGTCTGCGGAGACGAGTCGGAACAGGGCGTTCGCGGAGGCGTTCACGGTCGTTGCCGCGCGGGGGGTGAGGGTTTCGATGATCTCCAGGGCTCGTGACTTCCCGGAGCCGGGTTCGGGGCTGAGGAAGGCGATGCGGGCGGTGCCGTCGAGGGCGTCCATCAGGTGGGCGTGTGCGTCCCACAGGGCTACGGCGACGTAGGCGTGTTCGGTGGGGAACACGTTGAACCGGCGGTGGAAGGCTTCCACCTCGTCGAGGAGGGCGGCGCCGTCGATGGGTGGGGTGGGCGTCGCGGTCATGCGGCGGTCCTCCTGGTCTGGGTAGTGGTGTGGGGGCATTTGCCGACGGTGGCGCGGGTGTTCAGTTCGAGGACGGCTCGGCGGCCCCGGGCGCGTTCGTGGTGGCCGCAGGCGCACAGCCAGTCCGCTTCGGGGACTTCGCCGTAGTCGAGGCCTCGCACGTGGAGACCGGGCTGAATGCCGGACACGGTGCCCGTGTGCAGGTCAGGACGAACAGCAGTGGGGACGCCTTCGGCGACGACTTTCGGCGCCTCATCGCTCATGTGGGCCGGGCTGGTTCGGCGAGGCTGGCGCGGGTTGGGCAGGCTTTTCAGGAGGGGGTCGGGCCGGGTGGTCATGCTGTCTCCGGTCGTGGCCGGCAGGTGCGGATGGACCAGTCCAGGGCGCTGGCGATGGTGGCGCGGCACTCGGCCGGAGCGAGCCCCGCGGTCTCGCCCGCCTCCTGAAAAGCCGCTTCGACGACGTGGCGGGGAAGGTCTCCCCACGCCACGAACCGGCCCACGGCCCGTACGGACGCGAGCAGGGTGGCGTTCCGCCGGCCTTCCAGCGCGGCCCTGACGGTCTCCCGCTCGCGCTGGAAGGCGGTTTCGGCGTACCTGTGGACCCGCAGAGGCGCGGGAGCAGCACCGGGTGCCGGGGTGGACGGTTTCGGATGTGCGGGCATAAGGGTCTGCCGGAGCCATCCGGGCAGGGGGTTGATGAGGGCGGGGCCGTCGACGGCATAGCGGTGACCGTTGATGATGCTGCCGGTGGCGACGACGTATCCGCCCCAAGCCCTGGTGTCGACGAGGGGTGCGAGGGTTCCGGCGGTGTTGTGGAGGCGGGCGGCGGCGGGGGCGGAGAAGTACAGGTGTTGGCCGCCGCTCGCGGTCCGGATCGTGCGGGTGCGGGGCACCGGGTGTCCGGCGCGCTCGCAGAGCGCCGTGAAGGTCGTCACGCCGCAAGGCGTGTCCGTGCTGCTGTTGGGCTTGGGCCTGTCGAGGTCGATGATGACAAGCCCGGATGGGCCGGTGGCCAGGCCGATGTTCCATGCTCCGGTGGACCAGGCGGCGCGGATGCGGTCGGGGTCGGTGGTGGCGCGCTGCTCCCACTTCAGGTGGCCGGTGGTGCAGGGGCCGGTGCGGGGGCAGGCGCTCTCGCCGTGGAGGGCGGGGCGCTTGGCTCCGGGGTGGAGCGGGAAGACGTGCCAGCCGCGTTCGGCGGCTTGTAAGGCTGCGGACAGCAGCGCGGACGGGGCGTGATGGGTCATGCTGGAGTTCTCCAGTTCTCGTGAGTGAGCTGCTGGACGAGGGCGGCCCCGGATCATTGGCGTGAGACAGGGGCCGCCCTTTCAGGTCCAGTGGCTTTCAGGTGGGCTTGTTGTGGCGCGCGCGGTGTGCGCGGACACGGCAAGCGGGCGAGCAAAACAGGGCGGGCCGACCGCGTGAGGCGTGCGCAAGGGCATTACCGCAGTCGTTGGCTGCGCAGGTGTTTTCGTTTCGCATTGCGTTACGCAGTTCGGCCAGAGGCAGGGCGGGTGCCGTGCTCCGTGACTGCTCCCAGAGGCAGCGACCTACACCGTCCGTGCCGCGGTCTGATCGGGGCCGGGACGGGGTGTCCCACCCCGTTCGAGGCCGTAGGACCGCTGTCCGGCGCCACCCGGCCGCGCGGAGACTTGTGCCGGGTTCGCCGTGCTGGGTATAGGTGATCAGCCGGTGATACCCGGCAGCTGACACCGTCTTCCACGCAGCTGCGTAGAGGGCAGAGCAGGCGTTGGGGGTGCCGTCAGTGGCCACGCGGGTGACTTCCAAGGTGAAGCCGTCCCACAGGGCGCGCGCGACGGGTCGCCCCGCGGTCGCGACTCCGACTACTTGGCCGCCCGGAGTTGTAACACCCCATCCGAACTTCCAGCCCTGTGGACGGCTGTGGTGGCGGTGCAACCTGTCGATCACCGTGCACGCCTCATCGAATGACAGCGGAACAATGAACAGACGGGATTGAGGCATGGCTACCTCCTGTCAGTTGTGGAAGCGGCTGGATGTGGGGTGTTGGTCGCACCAGTCCTCGGCGCACACCTTGTGGACCGGTTCGCGGTCGTGGGAGCGCATGGGGGTGGGTTTGCCGCAGAGCGCGCACGGCAGGTTCCGGGAGGCGTCGAAGTGGCGGGCGTCGCGCCAGTCCAGGAGCGGCACGGCTGTCAGCCGTTGAAGCGGTTGCGCTTGAAGACGGCTTTCTTGATGTTCACCGTCGTCCCGGCCGACCCGGCTCCGCGGTTGCTGGGTCGGCCGGCCAGGAGCAGGGCGGCCAGGACGGCGAGGACTGCGATGGACATGGCGGCCTGGCCGAGTGCGGCGAGGATGTCGTCGATGGCGGCGAGGCCGGGGGCGGCGGCGCCGATGCCGTATCCGGCGAGCGCGATGAACCCGCCGGAGGACAGGGCCAGTGCCCCGTACTGCCACACCCACCCCGGCACTCCGGCCGAGGGAGCCTGCGGGGCGGGTGCCGTGGGGCCGGTGAAGGCGGCGGGCGCCGGCGCCGGGTGGGCGGCCGGGGTGGTGATGCCGGTGCGGGCTTCCTCTTCGCGGCGGATCAGGGACCAGACGCGGGCCATGTACAGCTCGTCGGAGAGCAGTTCGCGCGCCTCGGCCGGATCGATCGGCGTACGCGCGGCCACGGGCTGCGGGACCGCGGGGGCCGGGGTGATCGCGGTCTCGGTGGGGTGGGTCCAGTTGGTGGGGACGAAGTCGGAGTTGATGGTCATGGCGGGGCTCCTTCGAACGGGTCAGGCGGTGATCTGAGCGAGGAGGGAGGCGAGGCTGCGGATGGCGGAGTTGATGGTGGGCGCGATGCCGGTGGATGCGGCGAAGAAGCCGAGCAGGGCGGCGGCGAGCGCGGGGCCGATGCGGAGGTAGCCGGTGCGCAGCATGATGGCGACGATGATCAGGAGGAGGACGACAGCGGAGACGGTCACGGCCATGGGGCACCCTCGGGTCGAGTTTCGGTGACTGACTGTGGCGGTGCGGGCGGTGTCGTGTGGGACTCCCACGCCCCCAGCAGGAGAGCGCCCGGGGGCGCTTCTGGTGGGGCTGGGGGCGGGTTTCGTGGGGGTGTTCTGTGGGACTCCCACGCCCACCACGCGCAGGTCAGGGAGTCCCACAGGGCGTGTGGGACTCCCACAGGGCGTGGTGGGGTGTGTGGTGGGCTGGTTGTGGTGGGCCCACCACACCCGGGCTGTTTACTGTCCGTGGCGCAGGTTGTAGGCGCGCATCGCGGCAGCGAGAGTCTCGGCGGTGTATCCGGGCTTGGACTCGCTGTCCTTTCCGGCGCGGACGGTGCCCTTGCCGGGGCGCTCGATGCTCACCTCGCGCAGCAGCTTGCCGAGCTCGGTGCCCAGCACGAGCGGCTCCATCTGGAGCAGGGCGGCGAGGTCCGCGGTGTGCATGCGGCCCCCGGCGGCCACGACCGCGTTGTGCGCGTCGGCCAGGAGCTGGGGGACAGGGTTGGGGCGGTTCTGCGGTGTGCCGGCCTGCTGGATGACGCGCCCGAAGTCGGCCTGAATGACGGTGGAGTCGTCCAGGCTCGGAGCGGGTGCAGGGCGTGCGGCGTTGAGCATGGTCGCCAGGAGATCGCTGCCCACCCGCACCTGCGGCCCGTCCGATGCGGCCGGAGCGGTCGCGGTGCTGGCTGCGACGACGCGGGGTCCGCCGTTGCCGTCTTCGTCGTCCTCGGTGCTGCTGGTGATCGGGATGCCGGTGAACTCGTTGACCGGCGGATACAGGACGTCCATGTCGGTGTACGCGATCGTCGTGGGGGCGAGCTGCTTGGCTTTGTAGATGCGCGGCAGGATCCGGCCCCAGCGGCTGGCGTAGTAGAGCGCCGGTTCGGTGTCCAGGAACACCGGCTCCAGCTGCGGGCGCCGGTCGGCGTAGGCGACGCTCAGGGCCCGGATCTGCTTGGGCTTGATCCGGTATCCCTTGAACGCCGTGGGGTCGGATACGACGTCGTCCTCGTCGGGCGAGGAGTAGAACCCGCACCCCTTGTAGGGGGCCGACTTGGGGTTGATGCGCCCGCCACCTGTCGGGAACAGGTGGGAGAGCTCTTCAGGGTCGGAGACACGCATACCGACCCGCACCCGGGACTGCTTCTTCATCGCGGCGGTGATGACGTCCTGGGTGGCCCGCAGTCCGCAGACCAGCACCCGGACGCGAACGGCGCGGCCGGTGTTGACGATGGTGTCCAGCTTGCGCAGCAGACCCGGGGTGAGTTCGGCGATCTCGTCGACCGCGACCAGGATTTCGGGCAGGTCGTGGGTGACGGTGAGCTTGTCGTCCTCGGTGAGCAGGTCCTGGTGCCCGGCCTTGCGGGCGCCGATTCCGGCGATGACGGTGTCGCAGAGGATGTGGGCCTCTTCGATCGTGTCGGCGGTCCAGTCGATCAGCGGCACCCTCGCGGTGCCGTCGACGGCCCAGGAGTGCAGCCAGGGGAGGCTGATTCCGGCGCCGGTGACGTCGATGTGCATGACCACCGTGTTGTCCGTGCGAAGCGCCCCGGCGTTGGCGGTGTTGACCGTGTTTGTCTTGCCGGAGCCGGTCTGCCCGACGACCAGGGCGCACTCGTCGACGACTGCGATCCGGGCCTCTTCCCCGTCGGGCTTGAGGCCGAGCGGGAGACCGTCGTAGATGCTGGTGACGGTGGTGTCCTCCGGGGCGTCGGGCAGGTCGACGACCTTCGCGAGGACGTCGACAGCGGTGACCCGGATGAGGGTCTGTCCGTAGACCTCGCCGTCCATGATCTGAATGCCGCCGCCCTTGGGCAGGCGCAGGTCGACGGCGAGCTTGCGCACCGCATCGGCCGGGAGCTCCGGGGTGTCGGACGGCATCAGGACGCGGACGGTGTATCCGACGTCGCCCTTCCACGCCCGGACGCCCTGGACCTCGTGGCCTTCCAGGCGGAAGAGGCGCTCCAGGCGCTCGTGCCATTCACCGGCCTGCTTGTTCGCCCACTTCTGCAGGCGGCGCTCGGTGCGCTCGGTACGGGCGGTGGCCTCGGCCCGGACCAGGCCGCGGGCCAGGGTCATGCCGGCAGCGGTCCCGGCCGCCCACCATCCGGCGGCGCCCCACGTCAGGGCGGTGTGGCTTTCCAGCACGGTCGCGGTCCAGCCCCCGGCCGTGAGCCAGGCCGCGCACCGGGCGGCGGTGTGGCCGGTGGGGCGGTGCTGGTAGAGGTCGGCGCCGACCTGGGCGACGGCCCCGGCTCCGGCGACGAGCAGGGCGTACGAGGCGGGGAGGCCGGTGACGGTTCCGGCGGTCGCGACGGTGTAGGCGCCACCGGCGACCAGGGCGGCAGAGGTGGCGGGTGAGTGGTTCCAGCCCCAGTCCAGGGCAGAACCAGCGGACTTGGCAGCCATCAACGGCTCCTTCGTAAGCAGCAGAACTGGGCGGGACGGACGCGGGCCGCACACCGGGTGGGTGTGCGGCCCGCAGGGGCGGTCTGGGAGTGCTGGTCAGACGTCCCACATGCCTTCGGCTTCCTCGCCGTTGCGGGGGGCTTCGTGGCGGGAGATGTCCGGGGCGTGCAGACGCCGGAAGTTCGGCATCAGCTCCTGAGCGGCCGACGCGGCGGCCATCAGGAGCTGATGCACGTCGGCGATCGCGTCGACGATCTGCTTGTCGACGGGGTAGCGGTCGTTGGAACGGACCTGGAGCAGGTTGATCGCGGCGGCGACGTTCTCGATGCCGGCCGGAACACCCTCGTACTCGGCGGCGACCTGGTTCATGTGGCCGGGCTCGTACCGGGAGTAGACATGGGCGACGTCCTGAGCGACCGCGACGAACCGCGAGGGCTGACGCTGGTCGAACCCACCGTCCTGGCGGCGCTCAAGGATGTTCCACATGTGCTCGCCCGGCCGCGGCTCCTCGTAGCGGCGCAGGTCGTGCTCGTGGACCTTCGCGAACAGCGGCCCGACCTCGGCCGCCTTCTGGGATGCCTGGTGGAGCAGGGCGTAGACCTGGGCGACCAGGTCCGCCATCCTCGCGTCGGCCGGGTACTTGTCGGCGGTGTTCACCGCGAGCTGCCGCACCGCCTCCGCAGCCGACGTCAGCCCCTCAGGCAGGCCCCAGTACTCGGCCGCGACCGCGAGCATCATCGGCGGGTCGTACGTGGCGTACGCCTCGCGCACAGCCTCGGTCTCCTGCTGGAACACAGACACCAGGTTTCCTCCGAAATAGTCGGTGCCGAACCCGTCGTCCGCCTTGGCCGGGCGGGTGTGGCCGGGCTCGTCGAAGTCGGTCAGAACATCCGGGCGCGTGGCCTTGATCCACGCGTCCTTGGCCCGGCGCATCAGCCGCGAGTGCACGGCCTTGGCCGCTTGGATGCTCCAGCGGGTGAACCGGGCACCCCACTGGACACCGTTACGAGGCGCGAGCCGCAGGAACCGCAGAACGCCCCCGGCAGTCGCTGCGAGACCTCGCAGCAGCAGGCCGGGCACCAGGGCCAGGGCTCCGACTGCACCGGCGGCGACCTTGGCCGCAGCGCTGCGCAGCAGGTAGCGCATACCGGCCTTGCCCTTCTTCAACGCCTCACGGCGAGCCGTGCGGATCCGCTCCCGCATCGACTGCGTGGTGGGGGAATCGGCGACCTTGCGGCCCAGACCCCGGGCCGCAGCAACACCGCGCATGCCGGTGCGGGCGACCTTGCGGGTCCAGGCGGCGAGCGTCGAACGCGCACGCCCACCACCCTTGCCCTCCCGGCCGTTGGAGCCGTTCGGGCCCTGATTCCTCTCGGCCCTTCCGCTCCCGCCGGAGCTGCGGCGCTGGCGCAGGCGCTGCAATATCCCAGCGCGCCCACCAGCAGCCTCGCGGCCACCGGCCCCAGTACCCGCAGACCTCCCGGAAGCCGCACTCCGACCGGCAGACCCACCGCCCGTGGCGGTGGAAGCACTGGTGAACGGCTTCTTCGGCAGGGACCCGCCGCTTCCGTGTGCGGGCGAACGGCGGGGGTTGGTGCGGGGCGAGGACGCGCCGGAGCTGGTCGCACCGAGCCCGGAGGAACGACCGCGGCCACCACCAGAACGGCCGCTTCCACCTGCTCGCCCCAACCCGGAGCGGCCCCCGCCGGTGCTGCCGAGCGTCGAGCGGTGCCCGGAACCGCGAAGGGCCCGGCCGCCGGTTCCTGCTGCCTTGGACTTGCGTGCGCGGCGGGCTGCGGTGGCAACGGCGAGCACGCCGCCGCCGGCGGCGACACCGGCGGCGGTGAGCATCCCGGCCGTTCCGGTCGCGGCGTAGAGCGCGGACGCCCCGGTTGATGCGGCCTCGGTGCCGAACAGGGCCAGGGGCCACGCCCGCAGCGCACTGCTCGGCCCCTTGGTGGTCGCGGCGGTGTCGGCGCCGTCGGTGGTCTGGTTGAGGGTGATCTCGATCGGCAGGCTCTGCCCGTCCGGGCCATCGGCCACCGTGGTCACGGTCGTGGCTGCGGTGTCCGGTGATGCCTGCGGAGTTGTGGTGTCGGACACGGGTCTGACTCCTTGTTTCAGGCGGCTGATTCGGTCGGGTAGGCGCAGGTCACGCACATGCCGAGCGAGGTCGGGATGACGTATCCGGCGTCCCTCTGGCAGGTGGGGCAGGTGCGGCGGGCGAGCATCGCCAACGCCAGGGCGCCCCACTTCCGTGAGGTCATCGGGCGTACGGGCTTGGCCTGGTCGATGCGGTAGAGGTAGGCGACCTGGACGCCGCCGCGGCGGCGGTTGTTGCGCATGAGCTGGGCGGCGATCGGTTGCCCGCCCGGCCGCAGCCCGCGGGCCCGTAACTGTCGGCGGGTCGCGTGGCCGTCGGGGGCGAGGCGCCAGGGGAAGGTCGGTATCCCGTAGCGGGCACCGGAGGGGTCGAAGCACCGGCCGAAGGTGGGAGACATCAGCATCACCCACCCACGACGGACAGCGCGGGGCCGTCCTGCGGCGGGTTGGCGAGGCGGCCGTAGACCTTGTGGACGTAGGAGGTGGACCGGGTGGATTTCACCGCAGCCTCGGCGATCGTGTCCCCGTCTTCGAAGCACTGCCGGATGACCTCGGCGGCCTCTTCGGTACTCAGCCGGGACCCGGTCTGCTGCTCCTCGTCGTCCGGGGTGGACGCCGGGGGGACAGACAGGGGATGCACCCGCTGTGCACCGCAGATGACCAGCCGCTTCACGATCGGAGCGGGCAGCGCGGCCGGTCCCGGCTGAGCGACGGGGGCCGGGGTGAGCGTGGGGGTGGATGCGGGGTGGACGGCCGGGGCTTCCACCCGTTCCACCACCGGGTCCACCTGGTCACGCAGGACGGCGATTCGATCAAGGATCGCGCGCCGGTAGAAGGTGATCGCCTCAGCGAGAACGATCAGGAGGACCGGGGGGATGGAGTGGAGGACGAGACCGGCCGGGTCCACGTCCCGGGGGACACCGAACTCACTGCCGGCGGGCCACAGGGCGCTCCAGCAGTTCATCAGCCAGGTGCCCAGACCGGCGAACCAGCGGAGCCCAGTGGCCCAGCCGGACGGCTTCACCCCGTGCTCGGACAAGCGACCGTCCACGATCAGAACGGCCCCGAGGGCGACCGCGACCATCGGGTCGAGCAACCACGCGATCCAGGGGCTGATGTGGTGGTCGATGGCGAACAGGGTCACGTTCGTCGCGGTGAACGCCAACGCGACCACCGCAACTGTCACCAGCACTTTCGTGAGCCCGGACTGGAGGGACTGCAACGCTGCGATCTGCTGGTCAGGCCGCGCGGGGCGTTTCATTCCGCACCCCCACCGGGCGGACGTCGACTGCACCCAGCAGCCGCACCCTGTCCGTGGGCCCGGAGGGAAGTTCCTGCCACTCCCACTCCGCTCCGGTGGCCCGCTCGAAGCCGAGGGCGGCTAGGGCCTGCACCCGCTCGTCCAGAGTGGGCACGGGCATCGTTCGGTTGAAAAGGTGTTCCGGCCAGTCCGCGGTCGGCCCGTCCGTGACGATGTAGAGCTCCCACAGGTCGCCGAAGGCGTTGTTCAGACGCGCGCTGAGCGTCGGCAGGTCACTCATGCGGCCACCGCCGAACCGGCGCCGGCCGCCTTCGCCGGGCGGCGGACGGTGCGGCGGGGGCGCCAGCCACTCGTCTGCGTCCTCAGCGGGAGCGTCCGCAGCAGGCTGGCGGCGTAGGCCGCGGTCTCCGGGTCGCTCTCCCGCAGGTCCGCGAGGACCTCATGGGCGACGTCCAGGCGAGCGGCCCGCTCCATCGCGGACTCCGTGGCCGGACCGGTGAACAGCTCCAGGTCGATGCCCAGAGCCAGCTCAATGAACTCGGTCGCGGTAACAGGCTCGCGACCAGCAACGATGTTCTTCATGGGTCGTTTTCTCCTTGAACGGTGGGACGGCCCGAAGCACCCTCGGAGCGGCTACTCCGGGGGTGCGGCCGTTATTGGGGTGGATCAAGGGCGGGACAGGACGACAGCCGTCGTGGCGGTCAGTGCGTCGGCCGCGGCTACGGCCGACTCCCGAAACGACGCCAGCGCCTGCTCGTTCGCGGCGCCGCGCATCGCATACGCCGCACGACCGCCGCTTCAACCTCCAGGCGGACCTGGGGCAGCAGCACTGTCAGGGCCACCTGCGGGGCCGTGACAGCAGACCGGGTGACGTGGCTCGCCTCACGAGCCACGGCCACGTCGGCCGGGGCCGCACCGGACAAGCGCAGGTCTTCGCGGGACCACATCGCCCGGCGGTGGTCCGCGAGCGCGGTGCTCAGCTCGGACAAGGCAGTCAGGGCCCGATCACGCAGCGCCTGACGACGCTGGGAACGAGCCGCGTAGTACTGCTGAACGCCCACGACGCCGGCGCCCAGCAGCGTGCCGACGACCGCGACGACAGCGGCAGCGATCTCCATCGAACTCCCCCTTCGGGGCCGGGCTCTCCGGCTCCCCTCGGCCCCGCCCGTACGACCCGAGAGCCGGACGGGCGGGGGAGGCAACCGGCCGCAGCCTGAGCTGCGGAGTTGAGGTGGTGCGATATCTCCTTCGCGGGAGCAGCGCCCGTATCAGGTAGCGCTGCATGACCGCGTTGTAGGCGTATGGAGACGTGACCTTGCGGTCTAAGCCATCCGGTCAATGACAAGGCGCCGGTGCACCTCGGCCCGATCTGTCCCGGGCCCCTTGGCGACGCATCCGAAGACGTGACGCCCAGTCGTGCAGGTCGAAGCAGCCCAAAGGAGGGCCCTTCTCACCGCTCCTGCCGTGCAGCTGATGCGATACCTGTATTACAGGTTCTGCATGGTGGTGCCGTCAAGCAGGGCAGTGGACTTTCGTGTCTTCGCGCCGTGGACTTCCTGGCGCACCATCAGCATCGCTGCAGGCCAGGGGCGTTGGTTACCCCATCCGTGGACAGCTCAGATTCATCTCGCTACCTTCAAGAGGTCCCAAGACGTCCCACCGGGGGTTGCGATGTCCAACGAACGCTTACGGTCGGCCCTGCTCGCGCAGGGCATGACTGTGCAGGATCTGGCCGAGTCGATCGAGGTCAACCCGAAGACGGTCGAACGCTGGATCACTCAGGGCAAGGTTCCGTATCGGCGCCATCAGTACGCCACGGCGTCATTGCTCAAAGTGGATGTGACGACCCTGTGGGACGACTCCCGTGCAGTTGAGACCGCAGCTGACTTGAGCAAGGCAGAGATCGTCACGATCTACCCGCACCGCCACATGGTGCCCAACACCTTGTGGCGCGACATCTACGAACGGGCAGAGTCGCGCATCGACGTTCTCGTCTACTCCGGTCTGTGGCTGTCGGAGGACCCGCTCTTCCACGAGCTGCTGAAGAGGAAGGTGCAGGGGACGACTCAGGTCAGGATTCTGCTGGGAGATCCTGGCTGTGATGCTGTGCGACAACGTGGCATAGACGAGGGGCACCGCATCATGGACGGCAAGATTCGCAACGCCCTCGTGAACTACCGCCCGCTCTTCGCCAGCCATCCTGACATCGGCTTTCGCCTGCACGATGGGACGCTGTACAACTCCCTCTTCCGGTCCGACGACGAGATGCTCGTGAACACTCACGTCTACGGGATTGGGGCGTACATGGCGCCGGTCCTGCACCTGCGACGGCTCCCTGGAGGCGGGCTCTTCGACACCTACGCGAATAGCATCGAACAGACCTGGGGCAGTGCACGCCCGGTCGAGGATCACGACATCACGGGAGCTTGAGCATGGGACGCATCGACTACCTTCACGATCCCGCCGCCCCGCCGGCCAATTCGGTTCTTCCGTCTGTCGTGGCCTTTGTGCAGAACGACGCCGGGGCTGTCTTGCTGATCCAGCGTTCGGATAACGGTCGCTGGGCCCTGCCGGGTGGTGGCCACGACGTAGGCGAATCCATCAGCGACACCGTCGTGCGTGAGGTGTGGGAAGAGACGGGGATCAAAGCCGAGGTCATCAACATGTCGGGGATCTACACCGACCCCGGTCACGTGATGCTGTACGACGACGGTGAGGCCCGGCAGCAATTCAGCATCTGCTTCCGTGCACGACCGGTCGGTGGCGATGTCCGTACGAGCGACGAAACGACTCAGGTCCGCTGGGTGTCCCCAGCGGACCTGAACGATTTCGATGTCCACCCCACGATGCGGCTCAGGATCGAGCACGCGATGGACCAGGGACGGACAGCCCCCTACATCGGCTGACGTTTGGCGGCGGCGAGTCGCTCGATGACCCGCGCGGTACTGGCGAGGATCTCAGGCTCGGCACGGCGGATAAACGTACCGATCAGGCTGTCCGGTCCGTAGCGTCCAGCGATCTCATTCACCCGGTCCACCGGATTCGTCGGAGTGCCGTCCGGTGTCGTGTTCATGTCGCAGTAGCAGAGCGCATCTGCGAGGTGGGGGTGCGACCGCGGGAAGTCGTTCTCCAGCACCTCGCGCAGTCCACGCGCATCGGCTTCCATCCACGCGCACGAGTGGTGAGCAACGAGACGCACCACCCGTTCGTCGGCGTGGGCCATGTCCCGGAGGTACCGCGCCCCGTCCAGGGGATGAAAGCCGGTCTTGGCCAGGTCAGGCGCGTACCCAATGTCGTGCAGCACTGCCGCGGCCTCCATCAGGTCGGCATCCTTCCCTAGGATCGAGGCGATCGTGCGTGCCCGCTCCGCGACACCCTGGGAGTGGGCCCACCGGCGAGGCAGGGGCTCGGCAAGCAGTGACTCTGCGAGGGGGTAGGCCCACTCGGTTAGTTCCGTAGTGCTCAAGGCTTGGAACCCTCCTCTTGGTTCGGCAGGGCCAACACGGTTCGTTGCTTTCCCTGCTTCCCTTCCGAAAGCAATCCAGCGGCTTGCAACTTGTCGAGCGCCTTGCTGATCGTCGGCCGCGAGACGTCGAAGCGTGCGCTGAGCTTTGCCGCACTCGGGAAGGCTGCCCCGACGGAAAGTTCGTCGTCCGTGATCACGTCAGCGAGGCGTTCGGCCAATGGCCGGCGGTCGACCGACTGGCCACGTCGAATCACCCGCCAACGTCCACCGGGCACTGGTTCAGCGATGCCCTCCTTCTGGAGTGCACCGAACACCCGGAGCGCGACGCCACGAGAGACCCCGTGGTCGCGCATCAAGTTGGCGGCCGACGGGAGCTCAACCATCTCGTCGTTGGCTTCGATCTGTCCCCGAACAACATCAGCAATCCTCAGGAAGGTTCCTCGAGGGCTGGCCTGCTGCGACACCCGCACTTCCTCTCTCCGTAGGTGCCTCAAGCCTGCCATGTTCCTCTCGTCGACAACCCCGTCCGGCAGAGGTGCGATCGGTCCTCGAGGGACGGAAGCCCACACCAGGGGGCGCGCTCGGAGGTCAGCAGGCAAGCAGGTGAAGCCGCGTTGCCCCCATCTGCGGTGGCGGCGCTCCCCGGCACCCCAGTCCGGGCCGCAGGTGGCGCACGGACGGCTGGTCGGCCTGTAGTCCTCGGACGTTAAGCACACGTTCCGACTGGGCGGGTTTCTGTTTGTAAGCGCCCAGGCCCTCTCACCCACTCCAGCGGGGCAGCTGTGGCAGACACTGGGCGGCCTTGCGTGACTTACGGGAAGTCCAGGTAAAACCCACGGTGGATGCGGCATGATGATGCTGCGTGCGTCTATTCATGACTGAAAAGGGGTGTCTAAGAATGCGTCTCCATACGCTTACTTTGAATGGATACAAGAGGTTTCGCAAGCTCACTGAGATCCACTTGGATGAACCAGTGATCGCTCTAGTAGGGTCGAACGAAGCCGGAAAGACAACCATCCTTCAAGCCCTCCTTTCCCTAAATAACAATGATGCCTTGGATCCATCGCATTCCTCTCGGGGAGGTTATGCGCGAGCAGCTGACCCGATTTCTGCCAAGTATTTGCTAGAAGACAAGGACCTGAGCCTTGTTGAGGATATTGCACTACCGACCGAACCAAAATGGCTCACTATTTCCAAATCTTGGAAGGGATTGCTGACGGTAACCGTGATGCCCCCCATCACGCGGGATAGGTCCTATCTGGAAAAAGCGAACGCCAAGCTTGCCGAGTTCATGGATGGCCTACCAGAGCATTATCCTGTGGGTGACGCAGCGGTCTTGGATAGGTCCAAAAGATCTCAAGTCTTCCTCCGTGCAATTGAGAATATTCAGGACAGTGCAAAGTTTGACGCTGCGGCAACATCGAAGGATTTCGCAAGCGTTATTGGTGATCTGCAACGCTTCTTGAATCGATTCTTCCCGAAGGGAGGAGCGTCCACCGACGCAGAGTTCAAGGGAAACGCCATGGCCGCAAGAAGCGCACTGCAAGATCTCCTTGAGTACATGGAAAAGCCTCCTCTGGAAATCGAAGCGGCTCGAAGGCTTTACCCGTCCGTCCCCCGGTATCTATCGTTTAGCGAGGAGGCCAGGGAAGTCCCGGCGAGCCTAAATATCGCGGTCGAGGTGCCGGAGGTGCCGATTGGCCTTAGCAATCTGCTTGGGATGGCAGGATTGAACCTAATCTCCCTCCAAAGGGCTCTGAAGAGAGAGGACTGGGCCCAGTTGGAGTTCATGCTCGGCAGCGGCAACGATCGCCTGAGTGAGGTCATGTCGTCTTGGTCCCAAGAGCAGGTAGCTGTTCGCTTTAGAGTGGATAACGCAACCCTGCGCGTCTTCTTCTCCAGTTCCGGACAGAGCGCCTTTACGGAAATAGCTGAGAGGAGTGACGGGTTGCGCTCATACGTAGCACTGATGGGTAGCATTTACGCCAAGGTCAAGTCGGACGTCGATGAAAGCGCGCTCGGGCCGACTGGGGCGAAGACTCAGCAGGATCTACGTCAAGCGAAAGTCGCACCGCGTGTAAAGACGAAAAATGAACGCCCTGTGATTTTGCTCGTAGATGAGGCAGAGAATCATTTGCACTATGATGCTCAAGCTGACCTAGTAAATGTATTCACCTCGCAAAGGCTGGCCCAGCAAGTCATTTACTCCACCCACTCTGCCGGGTGTCTACCTGAAGATCTCGGCGCTGGGATCCGAGTGGTTAGCCCCATTCCCAAAACAGAGCAAAGCGAAGTGTCAAATTGGTTCTGGCAAGCAGGACCCGGGTTCAGTCCAATTCTCCTAGGGATGGGCGCTACGAGCTTGGCGTTCTCTTCTGTGCGTTCGGTGGCCATTACTGAAGGTGCGACCGAGCTCATTCTTCTCCCCACTCTAATTCGCGAAGCGATCCAGAATAAGAAAGTAGGATTCCAGGTAGCCCCTGGGCTTTCAGAGGTGCATTCAAAAAGAATCGGTGAACTCGAGTTGGAAGGAGCCAGAGTTTGCTACATCGTCGACGGCGATAAGGGGGGAGAAGCGATTGGCAAGAAGCTAGAGCGCGCCGGTATCCAGGGCGACCGCATCTTCTCGGTGTCAGGTGCTTTTGACGGCAAAGTAACCGAGGATCTACTTGATGAGCAGGTGTATCGTCGTGTGATCAATCGGCTGCTTGTTTCCTCGCACGGAGATCCAGCTGCCATTCCCGATTCGCATCACTTGGGTGATGTTAATAGGCCTAGTGGCGTGACCGCTTGGTGCGATAAAGTCGCTGTTTCCTCACCGAGTAAAAGAACGGTAGCGCAAGAGCTGGTCAGAGAGGCCCGGGTTTCGTCAATTTTGAGCACCGACGGAAATCTTCTGATCCAAAAACTGCACAAAGAGGTTCTGCGAGGATTCGAGCTCTAGCCTGAAGATCAGGGCGCGAGCAGCGAACTCAGGACAGTGTCCGAAGGGGTCCCGCCACCCTCGGGTTGTCCTGTTCTTTGTTCAGTTTGCTCGTGCCCGCCGGGGTTCGCCGCCATCCACCAGCCCTCGCTGAGCTGCCGAGTGGTCGTACACGAACGCTCGCCAACAGCCACTCGCACAGTTGGAAAGCGTGTTGGCGAAGTGGCGGCGAGGCCAGCCGGCGGCCAGGCGTGGGCCATGCGCGGGCCAGACCGTATGCCAGGGGAGAGATTTTAGGGGGAAGCGCAGGTCAGCGCGGTTTCCGTTGCTCGGGCAGCGCGGTCTTGAAAACCGTCGTGGCAGCGATGTCACCGTGGGTTCAAATCCCACACCCACCGCATGAGAACGGCCCCTGACCAGAACATCGGTCAGGGGCCGTTGTGCTGCTCATCGTCCGCAGGTCACCGTCGTTTCCCGGTGCTCCCCGCCCTGTCGGGCACGTGCACGGCTGCTTGCGCGGCAGGTCGGCAACCAGCGGCTCCGGGAGTGTCAGTGACGGGTGGCAGACTCCGTCGGCATGAGTGATCAGGTGCGCTTGAGAGACGTCGAAGCGGTCGATCTGGAGGAGTTCTTCGCGCAGGAGCACGATCCTGAGGCTGTGCGGCGGTCGAAGTTCCCGCCCCGGGAGCGGGAAGCCTTCATGACTCACTGGACGACGAAGGTGCTTGGGGATCCCGCCAACTTCGTGCAGGCCGTCACCGTCGACGGAGAACTGGCGGGCAACGTGGTGGCGTGGTGGGACGAGGGGCGACGCTTCATCGGGTACTGGCTCGGCAGGCAGTACTGGGGCCGGGGGATCGGCACGCGGGCGCTGGCGCTGTTCCTGGAGCGGGAAGAGGCCCGTCCCCTGCACGCCGACCCCTTCGTCGGGAACGCCGGCTCGGTGCGGCTGCTGGAGAAGCACGGCTTCCGGCGTACCGAGACGGTCCGGCATGGCGAGCATGAGCACATCATGCTGGTGCTCGACGACAACCCCGCCTGAGCCCGCCGGCCGCAGGGTCAGGGGTTCCGTCGCGGGCTGGTCAGGCGGGCGGCGGAGGCGATCGCGGCGCGGGCCTCCTGTTCGGTGAGGCCGGTGCCGATCGCCGCGTCGGTGAGGGCGTCCGCGAGGTCGTCGCCGAAGCCGTGCTCGTACGCACGGCAGGCCGCCCAGAACAGGCGGGTGTTGCGCTGGCCCTCGTGTGCGGCCCGTACGAACCGCACCAGACCCTGGCCCTGCCGGGCAGGCGAGGTCCGGCCGGCGGGGTGGTGGGGGCGCGGCGGTGGTGTGAGCAGGCGCAGGAGGGCGCGGGGGCAGGGAGCCGGTGCCAGGTGGGCCGTGCCGGGGGCGAGCCGGTACCTGCCGTGGGTGGTGACCGAGCCGGGTCCGACCAGGTAGCCGCCCGCTCCGCGTACGTCGATGCCGGGGGCGAGCCGGCCTGCGGAGTTGGGCACGGAGACCCCGGCCGGGCCGGTCAGCCAGAGGTGGCGGCCGCCGCTGGGCGTGAGCACCGTGACGGTGGCCGGAATGGTGAACAGGTGCTGGAGGGCCAGGTGCTGGAGCGCGGCGACGGAGTCGTTGCCGTGAGTGGTGTCGATGTCGAGGTCGATGCCCACGAGGCGGTGGGGCTGCCGCCCGCAGGCGATCCCGTACCCCGTGGCCCTGGGGGCGGCGGCGAAGAGCGCGCGGACGGCGGCCGGGTCGGTGGTGGCGTCGTGGACCCCGTGCCCGGGCAGTCCGCAGGCGCCCCGGCAGTGCACGGGTGGGGTGTCGTCGCGGTGGGGTGAGCGCAGGGCCGGGAGCTTGGTGGCGGACAGCGGGAAGACGGGGAGCCCGCGCTCGGCGGCGGAGAGCGCGTGGGCCAGGGCCAGGGTGGCGGACTGCCGGTCAGTGGTGGCCATGGAGCTATTTTCGTACATGCGTTCGAAGAAGGGAAGGGGGAGGTGTTCGCTCCGGACGGATGCTTCCTCCGGCGCGGGAGGTTTGACCGGTGTTCCTCATACGTGCGGGGGAATCGCGAACCCCGGGCGGTTCGCCGGGGGCGCGGTGGGCAGTTCTGCTCCCGCGACGTCGTGAACAGCACCGGGGTGGTCGGCCGACCGCTTCGGAACAGCCTCGTTTTCGGTTCCTGGAGGAAATTGACATGGCACGTATCCGCACTGCTCGCGCCCTCGCCGCCGTCGCCGCCCTGCCTCTGGCTGCCGCCCTGTTCGGAGGGGTCGCCGCAGCCGACAACGGTGCGTTCGCGAACGACGGATCGAACGCGGGGGTGGCGACCATCGGGTCGGGCGGTGTCGGCGGTGACAACTCCGGCAACTCGTCCACGTCGCAGCAGCAGGCCGTCGGCGCCGGTGCCTCCAACCACAGCAACACGGTCCAGGTGAGTGGATCGCCCTTCACGTACATCGACCAGTCCACGTACAACTTCTATGTGATCTTCCCGCCGCTCTGGGTGAACTGAGCGCGGGCCCGTGCGGCGGTGTCCCCGCCGCACGGGCCGCGTTCGCGGGTTCTCGCGGGTGAGGGGGAGGCCGTCCCGGGGGTGAGGACCCTGAGGGCGGGGGCCCTCCCCTCCACCTTCAGGAGGTGGAGCCCGCCCGGCCCCTACACCCTGAGGCGGACGTGGCTTCGGGACCTGGGGCCGATCCCCTCGTCGTCGCCCGCTCCTAGCGTGGAGTGATGACCACGCCAGTCTGCACCGGCGCCTCCAGGGCGGCCGCTGCCTCCGCCGGACACCGCCGTTATCCGTCGTTCTCGTCGTACGTGCGGGCCCGGGGGCCCGTGCTGCTGCGCACCGCGCGTTCCCTCACCGCGAACCCGAGCGATGCGGAGGACCTGCTGCAGACGGCCCTCACCAAGACGTACGTCGCCTGGGAGCGGATCGAGGACCACCGGGCGCTCGACGGGTACGTCCGCCGCGCCCTTGTGAACACCCGTACCTCGCAGTGGCGCAAGCGCAAGGTCGACGAGTTCGCCTGCGAGGAGCTGCCCGAGAAGGAGGCCGCGCCCGCGCCGGACCCGGCCGAGCAGCAGTCGCTGCACGACGCGATGTGGCGCGCCGTGCTCAAGCTCCCGGACCGGCAGCGGGCGATGGTCGTCCTGAGGTACTACGAGGACCTCAGCGAGACCCAGACCGCCGAGGTGATGGGGGTCTCCGTGGGCACGGTCAAGAGTGCCGTCTCCCGGGCGCTCGGGAAGCTCCGCGAAGATCCGGAGCTCGGTCCGGTCCGGTGACGTGGGTCACCTGTGCCCCTTTCCCGGCGCTCCCGGGTCCCGACCGACACCTGGGACGTACGTCGGTCCGGGCCCCGCGTGCGGGCGCCCGAGCCGTTTCCGCAGGCGATCCGGGCCACCCGTACGGCCCGAGCCGCTGACCGGTTCTGCCGGTCGGCACCGATTGATACTCCCGGAAGTAGTGACATACCGCGTGGTATGTGAGCAGAATCAGCGCACCCTTACTGCCGCGTAGCGCCCACCGGGAGGACGCCGTGCTGAGCACCATGCAGGACGTACCGCTGACTGTCACCCGCATCCTGACCCATGGGATGACCATCCACGGGAAGTCGCAGGTGACGACCTGGACCGGCGAGCCGGAGCCGCACCGGCGCAGTTTCGCCGACATCGGCAGGCGCGCCTCACAACTGGCGCACGCCCTGCGCGACGAGCTGGGCGTCGAGGGCGACCAGCGGGTCGCCACCCTCATGTGGAACAACGCCGAGCACGTCGAGGCGTATCTGGCGATCCCCTCGATGGGCGCCGTGCTGCACACGCTCAACCTGCGGCTCCCCGCCGAGCAGCTGGTCTGGATCGTCGGCCACGCCGACGACAAGGTCGTCATCGTCAACGGTTCGCTGCTGCCGCTGCTCGCCCCTCTGCTCCCCCACCTGCCCTCCATCGAGCACGTGGTGGTGTCCGGTCCCGGTGACCGCACGGTGCTCGACGGCGCCGTGCCCCGGGTGCACGAGTACGAGGAGCTGATCGCCGGCCGCCCCACCTCCTACGACTGGCCCGAGCTGGACGAACGCCAGGCCGCCGCCATGTGCTACACCTCCGGGACCACGGGCGACCCCAAGGGCGTCGTCTACTCCCACCGCTCCATCTACCTGCACTCCATGCAGGTCAACATGGCCGAGTCGATGGGGCTGACCGACAAGGACACGACCCTGGTCGTCGTGCCCCAGTTCCATGTGAACGCCTGGGGGCTTCCGCACGCGACGTTCATGACCGGCGTCAACATGCTCATGCCGGACCGCTTCCTGCAGCCCGCTCCGCTCGCCGACATGATCGAGCGGGAGCGGCCGTCCCACGCGGCGGCCGTCCCCACCATCTGGCAGGGGCTGCTGGCCGAGGTCACCGCCAAGCCGCGCGACCTCTCCTCCATGGCCAGCGTCACCATCGGCGGTGCCGCCTGTCCGCCTTCCCTGATGGAGGCGTACGACAAGCTCGGTGTCCGCCTCTGCCACGCCTGGGGCATGACGGAGACCTCGCCGCTCGGCACCATGTCCAACCCGCCCGCCGGACTGACCGACGAGCAGGAGTGGCCGTACCGCATCACCCAGGGCCGGTTCCCTGCCGGTGTCGAGGCGCGTCTGACCGGTCCCGGGGGCGAACACCTGCCGTGGGACGGCGAGTCCGCGGGTGAGCTGGAGGTCCGGGGCCCCTGGATCGCCGGTGCGTACTACGGCGGTGCGGAGGGCGGGGACCTGCGTCCCGACGACAAGTTCAGCGAGGACGGCTGGCTGAAGACCGGCGACGTCGGCGTGATCAGCGACGAGGGCTACCTCACGCTGACCGACCGGGCCAAGGACGTCATCAAGTCCGGCGGCGAGTGGATCTCCAGCGTGGACCTGGAGAATGCGATCATGGCGCACCCGGACGTGGCCGAGGCCGCGGTCGTCGCCGTCCCCGACGAGAAGTGGGGCGAGCGCCCCCTGGCGACCGTCGTCCTCAAGGAGGGCGCGACCGCGGACTACGCGGCGCTCAGGACCTTCCTCGCCCAGTCCGTCGCCAAGTGGCAGCTGCCCGAGCGCTGGACGATCGTGCCCGCGGTGCCGAAGACGAGCGTGGGCAAGTTCGACAAGAAGGTGATCCGCAGGCAGTACGCCGACGGCGAGCTGGACATCACACAGCTCTGAGGCGGGACGGTCCTGCGCCCGCAGGGCCGGACGTACGACGGGGGCGGTACGGGTCTTCCCGTGCCGCCCCCGTCGTACGCGTCCTGTGACGTCCGGCCGTCAGTTCGTCCCTATCTTCGCCAGCAGGTCGACGATCCGGGACTGCACCTCGTCGCTCGTCGAGCGCTCGGCGAGGAAGAGCACCGTCTCACCGGAGGCGAGCCCGGGCAGGTCGGCCTCGTCCATGCCGGCCGAGGTGTAGACGACCAGCGGGGTGTGGTTCAGCGAGCCGTTCGCCCGGAGCCAGTCGATGATCCCGGCACGCCGGCGGCGTACCTGCATCAGGTCCATCACCACCAGGTTCGGCCGCATCCGGGTGGCGAGGTCGACCGCCTCGCTGTCACCCGACGCCCGCGCGACCTGCATGCCGCGCCGCTCCAGCGTCTCCGTCAGCGCCAGCGCGATCTCCTCGTGCTCCTCGATCACCAGAACCCTCGGCGGATGCTGGTCGCTGTCGCGCGGGGCGAGCGCCTTGAGGAGCACGGCGGGGTCGGCACCGTAGGCGGCCTCCCGGGTCGCCTGCCCCAGGCCGGCCGTCACCAGCACCGGGACCTCCGCCGCCACGGCCGCCTGACGGAGCGACTGCAGCGCCGTACGGGTGATCGGACCGGTCAGCGGGTCGACGAACAGTGCGGCGGGGAACGCCGCGATCTGGGCGTCGACCTCCTCGCGGGAGTGCACGATCACCGGCCGGTAGCCACGGTCGCTGAGGGCCTGCTGCGTGGAGACGTCCGGAGCGGGCCAGACCAGCAGCCGGCGCGGGTTGTCCAGCGGCTCCGGGGGCAGTTCGTCGTCGACGGGCTGCGGCTGGGGGCGGTTGGCCACCTCTACGGCGCCACCGGGGCCGTCGAGCGGTTCCGGGCCCTCGGCGCCCTCGTCGGGTGCCCCTATCGCGTACGCGCGCCCCTCGGAAGCGGGCGAGGACATGAGCCGGCCCGAGCCGGAACCCTGCACGGTGCCGCCCTGGGTGCCGCCGGGCTGCGGCGGAACAGGGGCCGGGGCGGGCTGCGGCGGCACGGGTGCCACGGCGGGCGGGGCCGGACGCTCGGCCTCCGGCGGGGCGGCGAGCTTGCGGCGCCGTCCGGCACCGCCGAGCGTCTGGTTCTGCTGGTGCGCGAGGTGCTGCGCGAAGGGCACGCCCTGCCCCAGGGTCCGCACGCTGAACGCACGGCCCTGCGTCGAATCCGAGGACGCCGGCATCGGCGCCTCCGCGGGCAGCGGCTGGCGCCGTGCGTCCGGGACGGGGGCCGGAGCGTCGCCGTCGGCAGGATGCTGTTCCGGTGCCGGCGTGGGTTCCGGTGCCGGTGCGGGACCGGCCGGGGTTGCGGCGCCCGTGGTGTGCGTGGTGGTGCCGGGGCCCGCCCAGGGCTCGTCGCCGGCCGGGCTCACGTCGTCGTCCGGCACCGCCGCGATCTGCCCCAGGTCGCCGCTCTCCGCCCAGTCGGGCTGCGGCGGAACCGCGGGCAGTGGCTGCCCGGGAACCGGATGGCCGGGCCGCGCCTGCGGCTCCGGCGCCTCCGAGGCCCGAGCCCTCCGGCGGCCGGACGGCACGGGATGCGGCTGCGGCGGGGTGTGGTCCACGTCCGGCGCGGTGCGTACGGCGTCGTGGCGCTCGGGCAGCGGGCCGTCCTCGGCCGGGACCGGCTGTGCACCGGGCGCTGCCGGGCGGGGGGCGGCCGGGACCGGCTGCGGGGCATGGGAGGACGGAGAGACGACGGAAGGCGGTGCCAGGACGGGCGAGCCCGGGGCCGTCGGCGGGATCCGGTCCGCCGCGGCCGGGGGCAGCGCGAAGGCGGTGCGGGGGCCCGAGGGCTCGGCCGCCGCGGCGCGTTCCTGCGCCGCGGCGAGAGCCCGCCGGGCACGCCTGCCTCCGGGCTGCTGCGCCGACTGCTCCTGCCGTGACTGCTCCTGCTGGGAGGGGGCTTCGGACGAGGCGAGGGCCGGCAGAGCCGGCCGGCCGCTCCCCTGGCGCCCGGGAGCGTTCTGCGGCACGCCCTGGGGCGGCACCGTCTGCCCGCGCTGCGTGCGGCCGCCCCCCTGCGCGCCCTCGGCCGCCGTCACGACGGCTCCCTCCGAGGGAGCCGAGGCCCCCGCGGGGAGCGCCAGGGCCTGCCGGGGCCGGTCCGCCGCCGTCGCCGTGCCCGTCTCCGCGGGGCTGGGCCGGCCGCGCCTGCGACCCGAACCCTCACTCCGCTGAGGCGGGGTCAGCTCCTGCTCCTGCTGCTGCTCCTGCGGGCCTGTCGACTCACGGCGTGCCCTGCGCCGCCCCGTCGGCTCCGCGGCAGCGGTGTCACCGGACTCCGGACCGGCCGCCCCGCCGTCGACGGGACTGTCCAGGAAGGCATCCGTGGACGCCCTGCGCGCCCGGCGCCGGCCTCCCTGGGCCGACTGGGGCGCGGGCTCCGGTACGACGGCTTCCTCGGGCACCGGGAGCGGTTCGGGAGCGATGGCCCCGGCGCCCGTCCCGAGCGGCACCTCCAGGACGTACGCGCTGCCGCTCATCCCCGGCATCTCGTGCGTCTGGAGCACGCCGCCGTGCGCCTGCACGATCCCGCGCACGATCGGCACGTGCACCGGGTCGCCACCGGCGAACGGACCGCGCACCTCGATCCGTACGACGTCACCGCGTTGCGCCGCGGCCACGACCACCGTGGAGTCGACGTAGCCGCCGCCCGGCACCGGACGCGCCTTGCCGGTCGAGTCGACACCGGCCACGTCCGCGACGAGGTGGGCGAGCGCCGTGATCAGCCGGCCCGCGTCGACCTCGGCCTCGATCGGCGGCGCGTGGACCGCGAACTGCGCCCGTCCGGGACCGATCAGCTCGACCGCCCCGTCGATGCCGGCGGTCACCACGGCGTCGAGCAGCACCGGCTGCTTCACGAGCTCCTCGGCGCCGGTGTCCAGGCGCTGGTAGCTCAGTACGTTGTCGACGAGCGTCGTCATGCGGGCATAGCCCGCGGCGAGGTGGTGCAGGATCTGGTTGGCCTCGGGCCAGAGCTGGCCGGCCGGGTCGGCGGCGAGGCTCGAGAGCTCGCCCCGCAGCTCCTCCAGCGGACCGCGCAGGGACTCGCCCAGCACGGCGGTCAGCTGTGTGTGCCGTGCGCCGAGGCCCGTGAGGCGCTCCGCCTGCTCCTCCAGCTCGGAGGCGTACCGCTCGGTCCGGTCCGCGGACTCCGCCGCGTGCTGCTCGGTGAGCGCGGCGACCTCGGCGCGGCGGCTCTCGGTGAGCGCGGCGACCTCGGCACGGTGGCTCTCCGTGAGCTCGGCGATCTCCGCCGCGTGCCGTTCGGTCAGCCCGGACACCTCGTCGGTGTGCTGCTGCGTCAGTTCCTCGTAGGGCCTGCGGTCGGTGAACGTCATGACGGCGCCGACCAGCTGGTCCCCGTCGCGCACAGGCGCGGTGGTCAGATCGACCGGTACCTGCGCACCGCTCTTGGACCAGAGGACCTGTCCGCGCACCCGGTGCTTGCGCCCCGACTTCAGGGTGTCGGCGAGCGGAGACTCCTCGTACGGGAAGTCCCCGCCCTCCGCCCGCGAGTGCAGGATCAGCGGGTGGAGCTCCTTGCCGCCGAGGTCGCTGGCGCGGAATCCGAGGATCTGGGCGGCCGCGGGATTGACCAGGACGACCCGGCCGTCCGTGTCGGTGCCGACGACACCCTCGGAGGCGGCGCGCAGGATCATCTCGGTCTGCCGCTGCGAACGGGCCAGCTCGGCCTCGGTGTCGACGGTGCCCGAGAGGTCCCGCACGACGAGCATGAGCAGCTCGTCGCCCGTGTAGCTGGAGTGGATGTCGTTGTAACCGGCCTGGCCGCTGTCGAGGGAGGCGCTGGTGACCTCGACGGGGTAGTCGGTGCCGTCGGTCCGGCGCGCGGTCATCCGCGTCGGCTTGGTCCTGCCCTGCTCGTCCGCGGACTCCGGCCTGCGCATCGAACCCGGGATCAGCCTGGAGTCGAACTCCGGAAGCAGATCGAGCAGCCCGCGGCCCACGAGCGCGGTGCCCGGGGTCTCGAACATCTCGAGGGCGATGGTGTTGGCGTTGACGACCGTGCCGTTGCAGTTGACGAGCAGGAGCCCGTCCGGGAGGGCGTCGAGTATGGCTGCGAGGCGAGCAGCGCCTCGGGATGGCCTGCTGCTCACGAGACGCTTCCTCCCTGAATACCGCACCTTGCCGACAGCGGGCCCCATCCTGCCCCTCGGGCCTCAGGCTGTCACTGGAGGAGTCTAAAGGCAGGGAGCGCATGGCGGGCGGCGGATGAGGGGGAGCTCTCACCAAGGTTCTGTGCACACGGTGTACGCCGGTGCTTCATGACGTGACCGCGAGCGCCCCCTCTGACGTGCACCGATGCCGTCCGGTGTGGGTCCGGAGGCTGCCTGAAGTGCCCCCGGAACAGGGCCTTCAGGCCTTTCGAACGGCCGCCGCGCGCCCCTGCGCGCGCCCTCCCGCTCGGCCGGAGTCTCCCGGCGCACGCCCCGCCGAACCGGCTACCTCGCGGAGGGAAGCACCGGCACGAGGTTGTTCCAGCGCGAGATCTCGCACCCGTTGGCCCGGCTGAACCGCGCGTCGACGTCCTCCCCCTGCCAGGTGCCCTGGACCCGGGCGGCGGCCGGGCCGCCGGCCTGCTGGGTGCACATGGCGTTGCGGTCGGTCGCGACGAAGGGGTTGTCCCCCGACTCGGCGGCCTCGTCCAGCAGGTCGCAGGCCCGCTGGGCGGCGGGGTGGCTGCCGCCCGCCGGACCGCACTCCAGCTCGAAGACTCCGTCGGCCGACGGATTGCCGGACTCCGAGACCGTCACGGTGAGGCGGGTCCGCGTGTCCTGGGCCTCCGGCCAGTCCCCCTGGAGCAGGGGGAGCGGAGGCAGCGGGAAGAGGGGGGACGCGGCCGTGGCGGCGGGTGCGGCGGCGGACAGCGCGGCGAGGGACGCGACAGCGGCAAGGGTGAGACGGCGCAGCATGCGGGGCTCCTGATGTTCTGGCGCGCACGTGGGTGACGGACGGAGGGCGGAGCCCTCGTCCTCTCTAACGCTCCTTGCGCCCGCACGTTGCGCAACTCATGGGGGGCCGACCGGAACAACCGTCCGGACGGCCGACCCGCCCGCCCTCGGACGGTCGGCCCCCCGACACCCCCCGACGCGCTTTGCCTCGCCGCCCACCTGCCTAGTACCGTGGGCGGCGATTGGTGACAGCGCGCTCGACTGTGTCATCATCTGCACGCACCACTCGCGTTCGCGCGGGGTGTGCTGGAGGCGTCGCCTAGTCCGGTCTATGGCGCCGCACTGCTAATGCGGTTTGGGTCTTAAAGCCCATCGAGGGTTCAAATCCCTCCGCCTCCGCAGGAAACCGAAGCCCCGTGCCCCAGGCACGGGGCTTCGGTCGTATCCGGCTGCCGAAAATCCGCGTCGGAACGGTGTTTTCGCAGGTCAGATGCGGTTTGCCTAATGGATTTCGCGTCACGGCGCAGGTCATGTAATGTTGTTCTCGCAACGCCGACCGGGCAGAAAAGTCCGGGGAGCGGGACCGAGGCTCAGGCCGAGGACAAGCACTCGTAGCTTAACGGATAGAGCATCTGACTACGGATCAGAAGGTTGCAGGTTCGAATCCTGCCGAGTGCACAGCAGGCCAGAGGCCCCCAGGAGAGATCCTGGGGGCCTCTCGCGTTGGCCGGTACGGCAGCGAAGTACAGCAACGGGCTCGGAGCAGCCTGGTTCCCACCCCCTGGATACGGTGTCCGCTCATGTCGCGTCGGCTGTGATGCCAGGGCGGTGCGTGCGGCCGGAGGGGGCTATATGTGGTTCAGAGTTGGGGCAGCGGGCCTGACAGCTGTAGTGCTGGCGGCCATGGCGGGGTGTGGGACACGGGTAGCCCGAGGCTCGGATGACACGGAGAGACCGGCGTCGACGCGTACCGCTCCGGCGGCGGAGAACGGGAACATCCCTTCCGCGGAGCTACAGGGCCGATGGTGGACTTGGGCTGCCTCGGAGCCCGAGGCGACCAGCCCTGTCGCCGACACGGACGGGAGCAGGTGCGGACGCAATCAACCGCCCGACGTGTGGTTTCTGGCCGGCACCCATGGCGGTAGGGCTGTACGCGCGTGCGAAATTCCAAACGGTCGTCCGATCACTGTGCCTGTCATCAACCTTGTCGGAGACGACCAGAGCTGCGCGGCCTTCATGAGGAGCGCGCAAGGGACCGTGGCACTCGACGGTGAGCCGGTGGAACCGGAGACCTACGAAGGCGACTCGATCACAGTGGAAGGCGTTCAGGGCAACCAGGTCACCGGAGAGGAAGGGCGCTTCACAGCTACAGGGTGCGGTCTTTGGGTGCAGCTGCCGCCCTTGGCTCCCGGCGCGCACGCGCTGAAGATCCATGGGCAGTCAGGCGACTTCTCTGTCGACGTGGACTACGTGTTGACCGTCGGCGCCGCATCGGCCTGGACGAGCCGCATGGAGAAAGCCACTCCCTCCTCGCTCGCTGCTGCGGAGCGGGCCGGTCCGTCATGACCGCCATCGCGCGATACGTCAGCGGCTGACAGCGACACGACCGGTCCTTGGTGATCCCGGCGGAGGCAGTCGGCGGGCCGGCGCAGCGCGGTTCGGGGTGTTCCGTCGTGCCGGGTGTCCGTCCACCGACCTGATACGGATGAGGCCACAGGTCGAGGTCCTGTGCTCGACCTGCACCCGCATCCGGTGGCAGACACCGGGGCCTGTCAGGATCACGCTGTGAACGAGCCTTCGATGTCCGCGAGAGTGAACAGGGCCCTCGACTGGGCAGGGCTGCCCCTGTCTGTTCTTCTTCTTGCGATCGGCATCAGGGACTACCGCGATGGAGCCTCCATGGGGTGGCCGATCGGCGGAGTGGTGCTTGTCCTGGTCAGCCTCCGGGTGATCTACCGAGGGATGCGTCGCCGGAGCGGCAGGACCACCGAGTCGCCTCAGGGGTAGAGCAGTTCCGTACCGCGACCCCGGCAACCGCGCCGGCCGGTAGCGACCCTCCGGGGCCGAGAGGCGTCAGCCCGATCTCTCCGCACTGATGGGCACGCAGCCTGCCGGGGAGAGCCAAGCTCAGGTGATCCTCAGGCTTTGGCCCTCCGGGTTCCACGCGCACGGCCGGGGTGCCGTGTTCGTGCCACGCGGCACTCGGTCGAGTGCCGCGTGGGCTTATGCCATCGGGCTGTTGAGGAGGCGGACATGATCGGGACGCTGGACCTGGGTGGCGTGATCGGAGTGCTGGTCGAGTTCGCGGTCGGCGTGGGCGTCGTCGTGGCCGCTGCCAGACGGTTCTCGGCGCGAGGACGGTAGGCCCGGGGCCGGGCGCCCGGAGGGCGAGTTGGGCCCCCGGGCGCCGGAGGTGCGCCTCGCTCAGGCCGTCGCCCCGGCGGCCGAGCCCTCAGAGGCCCGGTCCTGCACGACGCGGCGGCGCCGGGCCGGTGCGCCGAGCGTCGGGTTGGTGACGCCCCAGGCCGCGCCCTTGCAGACCAGTTCCTTGTAGGCGGCGGCGAAGCGGCCGGTCAGGGCCGCCCGGACGGCGCGGTCGTCGGCGGTGACGTACTGGATCAGGCCTTCCCTGCGGCCCAGCGAGATGCACTGGTTGAAGTAGCGGAGCGGCGTGGTCGGGATCTTGCCGCCGGTCAGGCGTGCCGCGAGGGCGTCGGCGGCCTGCCACGCGGCGGGGGTGCCCGAGGCGCACGACATCCGCAGTGGCTTGTCGGCGGGGCCCATGGCCATGGCCGCGTCGCCGATGGCGTACACGTCCGGGTGCGAGACCGAGCGCATGGTCCGGTCGACCACGATCTGGCCCGTGGCGGTGACCTCCAGCGCGGTGGCCTTCGCGATCGGGTGGACCGCGAAGCCGGTGGTCCACACGGTGGCCGAGGCCGGGAGCGTCGTGCCGTCGGCGGTGGTGACCTGCTCCGCCTCCACGCCCGTCACGGCGGTGTGCTCGTGGACGGTGATGCCGAGCTTGTCGCACACCTTCCGCACGTGCGCGCGGCCCTTGGGCGAGAGCCAGTCGCCGAGTCCGCCCCGGGCGGCGAGGGCGACGTCGAGGTCCGGGCGGGCCTCGGCGATCTCGGTCGCGGCCTCCAGGCCGGTGAGCCCGCCACCGACGACGAGTACGGGCTGCCCGGCGTCCAGGGCGGCCAGGCGCTCCCGCAGCCGGAGTGCTCCGGGGCGGCCTGCGATGTCGTGGGCGTGCTCGGTGATGCCGGGCACGCCCTGGGTGTTCCAGCCGCTGCCGAGGGCGTACACGAGGCTGTCGTACTCCAGCTCCTCGGCGCCGTTCCCGTCGACGACGGCGACCGTCCCCCTGTCGACGTCGACACCGGTGACCTCCGCGAGCCTCAGCTCGACGCCGGTGCCCGCGAACATCTCGTCGAAGGGCCGGGGCGCGAGGTCCTGTCCGACCGCCAGCTGGTGCATCCGGACCCGCTCGACGAAGTCGGGTTCGGCGTTGACGAGGGTGATGGAGACGTCGTCGCGGTGCAGTCGCTTGGCGAGGCGGCCGGCTGCGACGGCTCCGGTGTATCCGGCTCCGAGGACGATGATTCGGTGCGGCATTTCCCTGCTCCTGTCTCGCGCGGCTTTGCCCCTTGAACCGGGCAGCCCGCCGTTTCCTGACAGGAACGCGATGTGAAGCACGTCACAGCGTGGTCAGAAGGCGTTGAGCAGGGGTTCCCCGTGGTCGGCGGCCGCCCATCGGCGGGTCGCGCGTTCGAGCTTGTCGGGGTTGACCTGGCTGCGGAACGCCGAGATGCCGTCCGCGGTGATCTCCAGGCACATGACCCCGATGACCCGGCCGTCGAGGACCACCACGAGGGCCGGGGTGTTGTTGGCGCTCGCCGGATAGACCCCGGGGGAGCCGCCCACGAGGGCGCGCTTGGCCTTGCCGGGCTTGAACAGGCCCCGCATGAACTTCGCGACCGCGAGGGCGCCCTCGAACGCCTTGGCGCGGGCCGGGACCTTCCCTCCGCCGTCGCCGATCGCGATGGCGTCGTCGGTGAGCAGCCGGACGAGCGGCTCGGTCCGGCCGCTGGTGGCGGCCGCGAGGAACTCGTCGACGATCCGCCGGGCGGCGGCCTCGTCGATCTCGGTGCGGGCCTTGCCCTCCGCGACGTGCTTCTTCGCGCGGTGGAGGATCTGCTGGCTGGCGGCCTCGGTGATGTCGAGGATCTCCGCGATCTGGCGGTGCGGGTAGTCGAAGGCCTCCCGCAGCACGTACACCGCCCGCTCGTTGGGGGAGAGGCGCTCCATGAGGGCGAGGACCGCGTACGAGACGGACTCGCGCTGCTCGGCGGTGTCGGCGGGGCCGAGCATCGGGTCTCCGGCGAGCAGCGGCTCGGGCAGCCACTGGCCCACGTACGACTCACGCCGGACGCGGGCCGAGGTGAGCTGGTTGAGGCACAGGTTGGTGAGGACCTTCGTCAGCCAGGCCTCAGGGACCTCGATACGGGCGATGTCGGCGGCCTGCCACCGCAGGAACGTGTCCTGCACGGCGTCCTCGGCGTCGCTCGCGGAGCCGAGGAGCCGGTAGGCGATGGCCTCCAGGCGGGGCATGGCCGCCTCGAACCGGTCCGTGTCGTTCATGGTCAGAGCCATGGCCCGGATCCTAGCCGTCACGGGCGGCGACAGCGGCTGCCGGAGCGTGGGGAAGCTGCGGGCGGAAGGGCGGCGACACGGCGACCGGGTCAGCCGGTGACTCCGCCCGCGCCGTGCCCCCTCCCGTGCCGTTTCATGGCGGCGACGCCGAGGGAGACGCCGGTCGTGACGACGAGGCTCCCCACGACGATCGCGCCCACGCCGACGGCGAAGAGACCGCTGGAGTCGTCGGACCAGTCGTAGGCCGCCGCGACGCCGAGGCCACCCGTGATGCCGACGACGGGGCTCACGACGTACTGACGGGACGCCGCCCAGCACAGGGGCACCAGCAGGGTCAGCACGAGTCCGATCACCTGCCACGCCTCGTAGGGGCCGGTGGTCGTGCCGTCGGGATGCACGTCGCGGTGCTGGTCCCAGCCGAGCCAGGCGGCCCACAGGGCGAGCGTCATGAGGAAGAGCAGCAGGGCGGCCCACAGCTGGTGGGTGGTTCTCGGAAGTCGTGATCGCATGGGTCGAGCATCCCGGCCCGCGTCGCCGCGGGCCGGAGCGCATGTACTCGACCGCACCTGAGTACTTCAGGCACGAACCGTGGTCCGTCGTGGCCGGCGGCACGTGGCAGGCGGACCGGGGCGGCGTCAGCGGGCGTACGAGCCGAGGCCGATCAGGCAGTACACGTACTCGTTGAGGGTCGCCCCGTTGAGGGTGTAGCGGTGCGAGAACGCGTACTGCGTGTTCGCCTCGGCGTCGCACCGGCTCATGTCCGACGTGGCGGGGATCGTCCGGATCACCTGGTAGTGGGCGTCGGAGGCGGAGCAGGAGACCTCGTCGACACCGCTGACCTCCTGCGCCGTGGTGGAGTCCGGCAGCGTCCCGTTGAGGCAGGTGCCGGACTCGTAGGGGTCGGGCTCCTCCGCACCGGTGTCGTACGGGGCTTCGAACGGATCCTCGGCATAGGCGTCCCCCGAGTCCCCCGAGTCCTCTGTCTCCTCCGTCTCCTCGGCGGGGGGTTCTTCGGTCTCGTCGGTGGTGGGCTCCTCGGTGTACGGGTCCTCGGTCTCCGTTTCCTCCGCGTACGGGTCTGCGCTGGGAGAGCTGTACGCGGGCGAGGAGCTGGAGGGAGTGCTGTCGTCGAGTCCGGTGGTCAGGAAGACGGCGAAGGCGACGACAGCGGCGATCCCGAGCAGCCCCAGCCACGCGGGCCCGTTCGCCGTCGCACTTCTGGTGACCCTGATGCGCAGGAGCACTTCCCGGCCGTCCACCCGGGCCCTGACGAGGTCGCCGTCGTCGGCGGGCGGGATGCGGATGCGGGTGGCGCCGGTCGGGAGGGGGACGGTGACCACGGCGCCGTCGGCGGCCTGCCGCGCTGTGAGTGAGAGCGGAATCTCCGGTGAGGACACGGGGGCCAGTGTGGGCCGCCGGCAGCTCGATTGAAGGTTTTTCTAGAAATTCACTCTAGAAATACGCATGCCGACGAGGTGGCTCCCGCACGGGGACGAGGCGGCCTGCCGAGGGCCCCACTTCGTTAGGGTTTCTCCGGGCCCACGGCCGCGGAGCACGGCCCCCTGCTCGCGCGACACTGCCCCGAGCGAGCCCGTCCCGGGCCGACCGTCCCCGAGGAGACCGACATGAACACACGCCTCCTCACCCCCTGTCCGGGCTGAGCATGGGCGGCTGGAGGTGCACCGGGCTGCGCTGGCCCCACCACGGCGAGCCCGTGCTCGGATGGGCGCGGAGCGACCGGTCCGGGCGGGGGCGGGTCAGCGTCCTGGCGTACGGGACGGAGCTCGGGTTCCGGGCCGTCGGGGAGCGGCACTGCGTGGGGGCGCGGGGGAACCCGTGTCCGGTGGGGGCCGTGGTGACCGTACGGAGCACGGGGGCGCGGTGCGAGGAGTGCGCGCGGCTGGACCGGGCCCATTCCGTGGCCGCCGACACGATCGCCGACGACCCGCGTCCGTACCGCGTCTACCTGGCCTGGTTCGGGCCGGGCATGGTCAAGGTCGGGATCACCGGTGAGGCGCGGGAGGCCGCACGGCTGCGGGAGCAGGGGGCCGTGGTGTTCAGCTGGCTGGGGCGCGGCCCGCTGATGGCCGCGCGGCGTACGGAGGAGCTGCTGCGTACGGCGCTCGGGGTGCCCGACCGGATCCCGTACGCGCGCAAGCGGGCGGTGCGCGGCGGGCTTCTGGGGGCGGCGGACCGGGCTGCCGAGATCGAAGCGCTGTACCGGCGGGCCGCGGCGCTGGAGGGCGCCGGGTGGCCGGAGGCGCTGGAGCGGCTGCCGTTCGAGGCGGTCGACCACGCGGGGGTGTTCGGGCTGGCGGGAGCGGGGCCGGCGGCGCGGGTCGTGACAGGGCTCGCGGACGGCGGGGTGGTGGCCGGTCGGCTGGTGGCGGCCGCCGGACCCGATCTCCACCTGGAGACCGCGGGCGACGGGATCGTCGTGCTGGACACGCGGCTCGTCACCGGATGGGATCTGGTGGGTGCCGGCGCCCGGGAGGGGACCAGCGTGCCGACCGTGTCCGTGGGGGGCGGTGGTGTGCAGGACGGGCTGTTCTGAGATCGTCGCCGGGATCGTTCCTGGCGACGCACGAGGCAGATGGGGCGGATGGGGCGGATGAGCAACGACGACCGTGACCGCGATGACGTGCTGCGATTCTGGAAGCGGCTCGGGCTGCCCGGGATCATCGACGTGCACACCCACTTCATGCCGGAGCGGGTGCTCAGCAAGGTGTGGGCGTACTTCGACTCGGTGGGCTCGCTGACCGGCCTGGAGTGGCCCATCACCTACCGGCAGGACGAGGACGAACGGCTGGCGCTGCTGCGGTCGTTCGGCGTACTCCGGTTCACCTCGATGCTCTACCCGCACAAGGCCGGGATGGCGGCCTGGCTGAACGGCTGGGCGGCCGGGTTCGCGGACCGGGTGCCGGACTGTCTGCACACCGCGACCTTCTTCCCGGAGGAGGGCGCGGAGACCTACGTGCGCGAGGCGGTCGAGGCAGGGGCCCGCGTCTTCAAGTCGCACCTCCAGGTGGGGGGCTACGACCCGAACGATCCGCTGCTGGAGCCCGTGTGGGGGCTGCTGGCGGAGGCGGGGATCCCGGTGGTGACGCACTGCGGCTCCGGCCCGGCGCCCGGCGCGTTCACCGGCCCCGGGCCCATCGGCCGGCTGCTCTCCCGCCACCCCCGGCTGAAGCTGGTGGTGGCGCACATGGGGATGCCGGAGTACGTGGATTTCCTGGAGCTGGCGGCGGCGTACCCCGGGGTTCGGCTCGACACGACGATGGCGTTCACCGACTTCACCGAGGACTTCATGCCGTTCCCGGCCGCGGAGCGCGGACGCCTCGCGGATCTGGGGGACCGGATCCTGCTGGGCACGGACTTCCCGAACATCCCGTATCCGTACGTCCACCAACTGCACGCCCTGGAGCGGCTGGGGCTGGGCGACGCCTGGTTGCGGGCGGTCTGCCACGGGAACGCGAGCGAGCTGTTCGGGCAGGTGTGAGGCGAGCTGTCCGGGCAGGTGTGAGGCACGCGGCTCAGGCAGGCGTGAGGCGCGTTTCTCAGGAGATTCACAGGTAGGCGAAAGCTCCCTCTCACGGCCGTCTCACAGGCTTGAGCCATGACGACGACCTCGCCCCAGGGGCGGACAGAACTGCTCAGGCCCGACCGCAACCCCGTCCGCGTACTGGTCGTGGACGACGAGGCCCCGCTCGCCGAGCTGCTCTCCATGGCCCTGCGCTACGAGGGGTGGGAGGTGCGCAGCGCCGGGGACGGTGCGGGCGCCCTGCGTACGGCGCGCGACTTCCGCCCGGACGCGGTGGTCCTCGATGTCATGCTCCCCGACATGGACGGGCTTGCCGTGCTCGGCCGGCTCCGGCGCGAACTCTCCGACGTGCCGGTGCTGTTCCTGACCGCGCGGGACTCGGTCGAGGACCGGATCGCAGGGCTCACGGCGGGCGGCGACGACTACGTGACCAAGCCGTTCAGCCTGGAGGAGGTCGTGGCGCGGCTGCGCGGGCTGATCCGCCGGTCCGGTACGGCCTCGGCGCGCAGCGAGTCGACGCTCGTCGTCGGCGACCTGGTGCTGGACGAGGACAGCCACGAGGTGAGCCGGGGCGACGACTCGATCCATCTCACGGCGACCGAGTTCGAGCTGCTCCGCTTCCTGATGCGAAATCCGCGCCGGGTGCTGAGCAAGGCGCAGATCCTGGACCGCGTCTGGAACTACGACTTCGGGGGCCAGGCCAACGTCGTCGAGCTGTACATCTCCTACCTGCGCAAGAAGATCGACGCGGGGCGCACCCCGATGATCCACACCCGGCGCGGGGCGGGATACCTCATCAAGCCGGGTGAGTAACCCTGTGAGCAGGAAGAACGCGCGCCGCCCCTGGACGCTGCGGACCCGGCTCGTCGTGTACGCGGTGACGCTCATCGCGGTCGTCGCGGCTGTGATCGGCTCGGTGACGGCCATCGCCTTCCACGAGTACATGTACGGGAAGCTGAACGCCCAGCTGCGCGACGTCTCCATGCGTGTGTCCGGACCCGCGCCGGGCAAGGGCGCGCCTGACCCCGGCGGCCCCGGGACCGACGACCCGCTGGACTTCATCGGCATGGCCGGCCAGCCCCTCAAGACGTTCGGCGCCGTCTCCGTGGACGGTTCGATCACCCTGTCGAAGGTCCCTAAGGACAAGGGGCCGGGCACGCGGCCGACCTCGGAACCGCTGACCGACGCCCAGGAGAAGGCCCTGGAGGCAGCGGAACTCCCCGCGGACGGCGAGGCGCGTGACGTCGAGCTGCCCGGGCTCGGCGGCTATCTCGTCGAGGCCGTGGAGGCGCGCGACGGCTCGACCGTGCTCGTCGGACTCCCCACGGCTGAGGTGGACAAGGCCGTCAACACCCTTATCCTCGTCGAGGTCTGTGTCACCGGGGCCGGACTCATCGCCGCCGGGATCGCCGGTGCCGCCATGGTCGGTGTCGCCCTGCGCCCGCTGCGCAGGGTGGCGGCCACCGCGACCCGGGTGTCCGAACTCCCGCTGCACAGTGGCGAGGTCGCCCTGCTCGAACGGGTCCCGGAGGCCGAGGCAGATCCGCGTACCGAGGTCGGCCAGGTCGGCGCGGCCCTCAACCGGATGCTGGGCCATGTCGGTTCGGCTCTCGACGCCCGGCAGAAGAGCGAGACACGGGTCCGGCAGTTCGTCGCGGACGCCAGTCACGAGCTGCGCACCCCGCTCGCCTCGATCCGCGGCTACGCCGAACTCACCCGGCGCGGGAGGGAGGACGCCGGGCCCGACACCCGGCACGCCCTGGGACGGATCGAGTCCGAGGCGGAGCGGATGACAGGCATGGTCGAGGACCTGCTGCTCCTGGCACGCCTCGACGCCGGACGGCCGCTCTCGTACCAGAGCACCGATCTCTCGCCGCTCGTCATCGACGCGGTGAGCGACGCCCGTGTCGCGGACCGCGCCCCCGGTGGTGCTGCCGGATACGGACACCACTGGCGTCTGGAGCTGCCCGAGGTGCCCGCGACGGTGCCGGCCGATCCGACCCGGATCCAGCAGGTGCTGGTCAACCTGCTGGCGAACGCCCGTACGCACACGCCGCCCGGGACCACCGTCACGGTCCGCGTGCGCGAGGCGCGCAGGGAGGTGCCCTGGGTGACCCTGGAGGTCCAGGACGACGGGCCGGGCATTCCGGCCGAGCTGCAGCCGCGGGTCTTCGAACGGTTCGCGCGCGGCGACGCCTCGCGCTCCCGCCACGCCGGGTCGACGGGTCTCGGGCTCGCCATCGTGCAGGCCGTCGTCGCCGCGCACGGAGGGCTGGCCGAGGTCCGCTCCGTGCCCGGGAACACGGTGTTCGCCGTCCATCTGCCGGCCGACGAGGTGTACGCGGGAGACGCGGCGAACGGCTCGGGGAGCGCCCCCGCGGCGGCTCCGGACGGCGTTCCGTACGCCCCCGCGGCGGCTCGGGACGGCGTTCCGTACGCTCCCGCGGCGGCTCCGGACGGCTTTCCGTACGCCCCTGCGCCGGCACCTGGACATGCTCCGTACGCCTCCGTGGCGCACTCACAGGCGGGCCACAGGCTCAGCACACGGATGTGACAGCGCGGTTGGCGAGTGTCTGTGTCATGCGAACCGACACTCCTTGGAGCACCCTGCCGGCCCGGGAACATCTCCTGGCCGCAGCGGTCGGCGCTCCCGCACCCGTACCCGTACTCGACGTGGTGATCCCCGTGTACAACGAGGAGAAGGACCTCGAAACGTGTGTGCTGCGCCTGCACGACCACCTGGCGCGGACGTTCCCCTACGGCTTCCGGATCACCATGGCGGACAACGCGAGCACCGACCGGACGCCCGAGGTGGCGGCACGGCTCGCGGAGCTCATCCCCGAGGTGCGGTCGTACCGGCTGGAGGAGAAGGGCCGGGGCCGGGCGCTGCGGACCGTCTGGACCCACTCGGACTCCCCGGTCCTCGCCTACATGGACGTCGACCTCTCGACGGACCTCAACGCGCTCCTGCCCCTGGTCGCCCCGCTGATCTCCGGTCACTCCGACCTCGCCATCGGCTCGCGCCTGGCCCGCAGTTCGCGGGTGGTGCGGGGGTCGAAGCGGGAGTTCATCTCGCGGGCCTACAACCTGATCCTGCGTTCTTCGCTGGCCGCCGGGTTCAGCGACGCCCAGTGCGGCTTCAAGGCCATACGGCGTGAGGTCGCGCAGCGGCTGCTGCCGATGGTCGAGGACACCGGCTGGTTCTTCGACACGGAGATGCTGGTGCTCGCCGAGCGGGCCGGGCTGCGCATCCACGAGGTTCCCGTCGACTGGGTCGACGATCCCGACTCCACCGTGCACATCGTGAGGACCGCGACCGACGACCTCAAGGGGGTCTGGCGGGTGGGCCGCGCCCTGGCCACCGGGACGCTGTCGCTGGACCGGCTGGCGCGGCCCTTCGGGGACGACCCGCGCGACCGGGCCGTGCCCGGGGTGCCGCGCGGACTCGCCCGGCAGCTGGTCGGCTTCTGCGTCGTGGGGGCGCTCTCCACCCTCGTCTACCTCGCGCTCTACTCCCTCTTCCGGCTGGGCGCCGGCCCGCAGATCGCCAACGCGGCGGCGCTGCTGGTGTCCGCCGTCGCCAATACGGCGGCGAACCGGAGGCTCACCTTCGGCGTACGCGGCCGGGGCGGCGCCGTGCGCCACCAGGCGCAGGGGCTCGTCGTCTTCGCGATCGGGCTCGCTCTCACGAGCGGTTCGCTGGCCGCCCTGAACACGGCGTCCGGATCGGCGTCGCACAGCACGGAACTGGCCGTGCTGATCGCTGCCAACCTCGCGGCGACGGTGCTGCGGTTTCTGCTCTTCCGTGCCTGGGTCTTCCCCGACCGGCGCACCGACCACCAGGACGCCCGCAAGGGTGCCGCACACGAACTGAGGAACGTCCGATGACCGCGGCCACGCACTCCGACCACCTCCAGGCCCCGCCCGGCACCCCAGGGCCGCCCGCGCACGCCGCGGGCAGGAGGGGACCGCTGTCGCGGCGCATCCTCCGGGGCAGGCCCGAGGACCCGCGCTGGGCCAGGCCCGCCTTCCTCGGCCTGCTGCTGGTCGTCGCGCTCGCGTACATGTGGGACCTCGGGGCGTCGGGATACGCCAACTCCTTCTACTCCGCGGCCGTACAGGCCGGAAGCCGGAGCTGGAAGGCCTTCTTCTTCGGCTCGCTGGACTCCGCGAACGCGATCACGGTCGACAAGCCGCCGGCCACGCTCTGGCCGATGGCCCTGTCGGTGAGGATCTTCGGCCTGAGCTCCTGGGCGATCCTGGCACCGCAGGTGCTGATGGGCGTCGCGACGGCCGGCGTCCTCTACGCGGCCGTACGCCGCCGCTTCAGCGCCGCCGCCGGGCTGATCACGATGGCGGTCTTCGCGCTGACCCCGGTCGCCGCGCTGATGTTCCGCTTCAACAACCCGGACGCGCTGCTCGCGCTCCTGATGACCGTCACCGTCTACTGCGTGCTGCGCGCCCTGGAGGGCGGCCGGACGAAGTGGCTGGTCTGGGCGGGCGTCGCGGTGGGCCTCGCGTTCCTGTCGAAGACCTTGCAGGCTTTCCTGATCCTCCCGCCGCTCGCCGTGCTGTACGCGGTGTTCGCGCCGGTCCCCGTGCGGAAGCGCTTCGGCCAACTGAGCCTGGCCGCACTGGCGATGGTCGTCTCCGGCGGCTGGTGGGTGGCGATCGTCGAGCTGTGGCCCGCCTCCTCGCGCCCGTACATCGGCGGCTCGCAGAGCAACTCCTTCCTGGAGCTGACCTTCGGCTACAACGGACTGGGCCGGATCAACGGCGAGGAGACCGGCAGCGTCGGCGGCGGAGGTGGCGGCGGCCAGGGCGGAGGCTGGGGCGAGACCGGCATCGGCCGGATGTTCAACTCCGAGATCGGCGGCCAGATCTCGTGGCTGCTGCCCGCCGCGCTGATCCTGCTGGTCGCGGGCGTCCGGCTGACCTGGCGGGCGAAGCGGACCGACACGGCCCGCGCGGCGTTCCTCGCCTGGGGCGGCTCGCTGCTGATGACGGCCCTCGTCTTCAGCTTCATGGCCGGCATCTTCCACCAGTACTACACCGTGGCTCTGGCCCCCTTCATCGCGGCGCTGGCCGGCATGGGCGCCACGGTCCTCTGGGAGGAACGGGCCGAGTGGTGGGCGCGTGCCGCGCTCGGAGTGACCGTCGCGGTGACGGCCGTCTGGTCCTACGTCCTGCTGGGGCGCACCCCGGACTACGTCCCGTGGCTGCGCTGGGCCGTCCTGACAGGCGGAACGGTGGGCGCTGTGGGGTTGCTGTTCGCCGCACGGCTGGGCCGGGGGCTCGCGCTGGGGGCGGTGGGGCTTGCCCTCGCGGCGGCGCTGGCCGGGCCGACGGCGTACACGATCAGCACGCTGAACACTGGGCACCAGGGGTCGATCGTCACCGCCGGTCCGTCGGGCGCGAGCACGGGCGGTCCTGGTGGCGGCCGGGGCGGCGGTCCCGGTGGCGGTGAGGGACCCGGCGGCGGGATGCAGCCTCCCGGGCAGGGAACGCAGCAGGGCACGCGACAAGGAGCGCAGCAGGGCGCCGGCCAGACGCAGGGCGGCGGCTTCCCCGGCGGCGGAATGCCGGGGCAGGGCCAGGCTCCCGGGGGCCGGCAGGGCGGCATGCCCGGCGGCGGCACGGGTGAAGGCGGCATGGGCGGCGGCGGCATGGGCGGTCTGCTCAACGGCGCCTCCGTCGACTCCGAGGCCAAGACGCTCCTGAAGCAGAACGCCGACGCCTACACCTGGGCCGCCGCGGCGATCGGTTCGCAGAACGCCGCGAGCTACCAGCTCGCGACCGGTGACCCGGTCATGGCGATCGGCGGATTCAACGGCAGCGACCCGTCCCCGACGCTCGCCCGGTTCAAGAAGTACGTGGAGGACGGAGAGATCCACTACTTCATCTCGGGCGGCACGGGCGGCACGGGCGGCGGCGCCGGTGGCGAAGGGACCTCGTCCCGGATCTCGGCGTGGGTGGAGGAGAACTTCACGGAGGTCACGGCGGGCAGCGCGACCTTCTACGACCTCACCCGGCCGACGGGCTGAGGGCCGCGACGGCAGAGCGGTGACGACAGGGCGGTGACGACAGGGCGGTGGCCCCGGGGCAGAGGCTCCGGGCCCACCGCCCTGTCGCGTGGGCGGTGGGAGCCGACTTCCGGAAAGAGTTGTACGGCGTAAAGGAAGTGCCTTACGGTGTAAGTCGACGCTAGCTCTACACCGTACAACTGCACCGGAACCAGGAGCCCGCATGACGGCGACCGCCACCGAGCAGAACGACCTCACCCCCCGGGACACCCACGCGCGGCGTTGGCTGATCCTCGGGGTCATCTGCCTCGCCCAGCTCACGGTGCTGCTCGACAACACCGTGCTGAACGTCGCGATCCCCTCCCTCACCACCGAGCTGAACGCGTCCACGGCCGATGTGCAGTGGATGATCAACGCCTACTCGCTCGTCCAGTCCGGACTCCTGCTCACGGCAGGCAGCGCCTCCGACCGCTACGGCCGAAAGAAGATGCTGGTCACGGGCCTTCTGGTGTTCGGCATCGGTTCCCTGGCGGCCGGACTCGCGCAGTCCTCCGGACAGCTGATCGCCGCCCGCGCGGGGATGGGCGTCGGTGGCGCGCTACTGATCACGACCACCCTGTCCGTCGTGGTCCAGATCTTCGACGACACCGAACGCGTCAAGGCCATCGGAATCTGGTCCACCGTCAACTCCCTGGGATTCGCGGCAGGTCCGCTGCTCGGCGGGGCCATGCTCGACCACTTCTGGTGGGGCGCGATCTTCCTGATCAACATTCCTGTGGCGGTCGTCGGCGTGATCGCGGTCGTCCGGCTCGTGCCGGAGTCCAGGAACCCGAGCGGGGACCGCCCCGACCTGATCGGGGCATTGCTCTCGACCCTGGGCATGGCGGCCGTCGTGTACGCGATCATCTCCGGCCCGGAGCACGGCTGGAGCTCGGGGCCGGTCCTGCTGACGGCGTTCGCCGGGATCGCCGTCCTCACCGGATTCGTGCTGTGGGAGCTCCACGTCCCGTATCCGATGCTGGACATGCACTTCTTCCGCGACCAGCGGTTCACCGGCGCGGTGGCCGGCGCGATCCTCGTCGCCTTCGGGATGACGGGCTCGCTCTTCCTGCTCACCCAGCACCTGCAGTTCGTGCTGGGCTACGAGCCGCTGGAGGCCGGGCTGCGCACCGCCCCGCTCGCCCTCACCGTCGTCGCGCTCAACCTCACCGGGCTCGGTGCCCGGCTCGTGGGGAAGTGGGGGACGCCCGCCGTCATCGGCGCCGGGATGACCCTGCTGGCCGCCGGGCTCACGGCGATCGCGCTGCTGGGCGGGCGGGACTACGGCGGCATGCTGCTGGGCCTGATCGTCATGGGGGCGGGTGTCGCGCTGGCGATGCCCGCCATGGCCAACGCCATCATGAGCTCCATCCCGCGGGAGAAGGCGGGGGTGGGCGCCGGAGTGAACGGCACGCTCGCCGAGTTCGGCAACGGGCTCGGGGTCGCCGTGCTCGGCGCCGTGCTCAACTCGCGGTTCGCCGCGCTCGTGCCGGGTGCCGCCGGGGCGGCCTCGCTCCCCGCCGTGCTCGCCTCGGCGGACGGTCCGGCGGCACGGGAGCGCGTCACGGACGCCTTCGCCTCCGGTCTGGAGACCAGCCAACTCGTCGGGGCCGCGGCGGTCCTGGCGGGCGGGCTGCTGGCCGCGGTCCTGCTGCGGAGGGCGGAGCGTGCGGAAGCGGACTGAGCGTCCCAGGTGGCGGGCATAGCATCGGGGCAGGGGTGCCGGTACGCAGGAGTGCCACCGCGAGACAAGGAGCGTGTGCCATGGGGTCCGCGGCAGACCGTGGGAACAGCCCTTCGCGGGTCAGCGTGTGGCTGGACCGGCGGACACCCTCACGCACCCGGAAGGCTGATCAGCCGACCGGCCTCGACCGGGACAGGATCACGGCGGCGAGCGTGCGGCTGCTCGACGCCGACGGCCTCGCGAAGTTCTCCATGCGGCGCCTCGCCGCCGAGCTCGACGTCACTGCGATGTCCCTCTACTGGTACGTCGACACCAAGGACGATCTGCTGGAGCTCGCCCTGGACACCGTCTTCGGCGAGATCCCGGCGACGCCCGAGGACGCCGACTGGCACGACCGGCTGCGCGAACTGGCCACCCTCTACCGCACGATGCTGGTGCGCCACCCCTGGGTGTCGGCCCTGATCGGCAGCTTCCTCAACATCGGCCCGCACTCGATGCTGTTCTCGTACGCCGTCCAGGACGTCGTCCGGGCCACCGGCCTGCCCCTGGAGCGGCAGACGGGCGCGACGGCGGCCGTCTTCCAGTTCGTCTACGGATTCGGCACCACCGAGGGCCATTTCGTGCAGCGCACGAGGGAAGCGGGCCTCACCCAGGACGAGTACGTCGAGCGCGCGATGGGCACGATCCGCGCGGACCCGCGGCTCCGGCAGGTCATGCGGCCCTCGGAGGAGCTGATGGAGGCGCGCGGCGGGGGCACGGTGGAGGAGATGCGTGAGCGGGACTTCACGTTCGCGCTCGACCTGCTGATCGCGGGCATCGAGGCGACGTGCGCCCGGACGGCGCACCCGTCGTAGTCCGGTCGCACGACGGGTGGCCGGGAGGCGCACCCGTCGTAGCCCGGGCGCCCCGCGCGACACGGGCCTCCGGACGTCAGTAGCCGCGCCGGGTGTCCACGGCCAGCGGGGGCGTGCGCCCCTCGGCGACCGCCTCCCAGCACGCCTCGAAGTCGGCGACGACGTCCTCGTGCGCCGTGATGCCGGCCGAGTGCGACGTGATCACCGTGCGCGGCAGCCGCCAGGCGGGGGCTTCGGGCCCCGCGGGCTCGTCGGGAAGCACGTCGAGGACGGCCCGGCGCACGGTCCCGCTGCGCAGCGCCGCCTCCAGGGCCGCCATGTCCACCGTGGCGCCACGGCCCACGTTGATGAAGGCGGCGCCCCGCATCGCGCTGAACCGGGACTCGTCGAAGAAGCGCTCCGTGGCGCCGGTGAGCGGCAGCGCGGACACGACCCACCGGGCGTCCGCCAGTGCCGCGGCCTCCTCCTCGGAGCCGGCGGGGACCACCCGGTCGAAGCCCTCGGGGACCGCGCGGGCGGTCCGGCCCACGCCCACGGTGCGCACGGAACAGGCTCGCAGCAGACCGGCGACGGCGGAGCCGATGCGCCCGGTGCCGTGGACGACGGCGGTCCGCCCGGCGACGAGTTCGGACGGGAGCCGGCGCCATTCCGCCCGGGCGTGCTGGGCGGTGTGCTCCGGGACGGACTGGCACTCGGCGAGCACCCAGGCCAGCGTGTACTGGGCGATGCGCTCGCCCATCCGCCCCACGGTCCGCGTCAGCAGGGCCCCTGCGGGCCAGGGACCCGCGGCGAGCAGCGCGTCCGTGCCCGCGTTGACGCTGTGGAACCACAGGAGCAGCGGACTCCGCAGCTCTGCGGGCAGCGTGTCCCCCACGTACACGAACGGCCCGTCGGGCGCGGTGGCGTACGCGGGTTCGGCCGGTCGCCCGGTGATCCGTTCCAGCTCACGCACCACGGCCGGGTCGACGGAGGGGGAGGTCAGCAGTCGGGCCCGCGCGAGCGGGTCCCGGTGGGGCGGCGTCATCGGTACGGTCAGCTGCCGCCGGCCAGGTGGGCGGGGAAGCCTCCGGTGGCGACCGGGCTCCAGCGCTCCGGGGTGATCCGGATGATGGACTTCCCCTGCCTGGTCATCGCTGCCCTGTACTCGTCCCAGTCCGGGTGCTCCCCGGAGATGTTGCGGAAGTACTCGACGAGGGGCTCGACCGAATCCGGTGAGTCGATCACCTCGGCCGACCCGTCGATCTGGACCCACGGGCCGTTCCAGTCGTCCGACAGGACGATCACGCTCACCCGCTCGTCACGCTTCGCGTTACGGGTCTTGGCCCGTTCGGGGTAGGTCGAGACGACGATCCGCCCCGCGTCGTCGACGCCGCAGGTGAGCGGGGAGCCCTGGGGGCGGCCGTCGGACCGGGTGGTCAGCAGGATCGCCCGGTGCCTCGGCCGCACGAAGTCCAGCAGTTCCCCGAGCTCCACGGCGGTGTTGGTCGCGATGTTGGGTGCCATACGGCCAACCCTAGGGCCTCCGCCGGGTCCTATCCCGGGACGGAGTCGCCCTGGACCGCCTGGATGTCGAGCTCCACGCGCAGGGTCGTGCCGATCGCGGAGATGCCCGCCTGCAGCACCTGGTTGTAGTTCATGGCGAAGTCGTCGCGGCGCAGCTCGGCGGTGGCGTTGAAGGCCGCCCGCACCCCGCCCCACGGGTCGGGCCCGGTGCCCAGGTAGCTGAGGTCGAGGTCGACGTCGCGCGCGATGCCGTGCATCGTGAGCACGCCGTGCACCGTCCAGCGGTCGGGTCCGGCCGGGGTGAGCGCCCGGGAGCGGTAGGTGAGCTCGGGGAACGTCTCCACGTCCAGGAAGTCCGCCGAGCGCAGGTGCTTGTCCCGCATGGCGTTGCCCGTGTCGATGCTGCCGGAGGCGATGAAGGCCTCCACCCGGGAGTGCTGGACGTCCTCGGCGATCTCGATCCGGCCGCCGAACTCGGTGAACCGGCCGTGCACGCTGGAGATCCCCAGGTGCTGCGCGACCGCGGCCACCGAGGAGTGCACCGGGTCCAGCGACCAGGCGCCCGGAGGCGGCAGTTCCACGCCGCCCTGCCGGGCCAGCACCACGGTCCCGGCCTCGACCCGGCCGCTGGCCGTGACGAGCGCGGTGGAGGCTGCGGGGGCGTAACCCACCGCGGTGACGATCACCGTGTACGCGCCGGCCTGCAGGTGGTCGTCGGTGCGGACGGCCCCGTTCTCGTCGGCGGCGGCCCGGAGCACCTGGGTGCCCGTCATGTCGGTCACCGTGACGACCGCGTGCTGTACCGCCCAGCCGTCCCGCGTCCGTACCTGTGCGCGAAGTCCCATCCCGTGTTCTCTCCTTGCTCAAATCACTCGTGAAGCAGCGACTCAATGAGTCGGGCCCCGGGCGGGATCGGCAGGCCGTCCCCTGCCTGCCGTTCCCGCCCGGGGCCCATTTCCGCCGGCGCCACAGCCTCTCCGCTCGAAGCGCTGTTCCGCCAGGGGTCTTTGTGGATCTTCCGTGTGCCTACTCGCCCGGGTGGGCGAGCTCGATGTCGTGACCGTCGACTCCGCCGCCGCTCACGGTCAGCGAGCCGGCCACCGGCGGGTAGCCGGTCGCGATCACGGAGTACTCACCGGCGTCCAGGTCGGTGAAGGCGTACACGCCGTCGTCCCCGGTCGTCGACGAGGCGACCACGTTGCCGGCCGCGTCGATCAGCGTGACGCGGGCGTCGTTCAGCGGTGCCCGGCCGGAGCCGGCCCTGACGACACCACGCACCAGCGCACCGGACCTCAGGGCCACCTCGACCCGGGTGACACCCTGGCCGCCGACCTCCACCGGCAGGGCCAGCGGGCGGAAGCCCGCGGCCGTGACGGCGACGGTCACCGAGCCGGGGATCAGCTCACCGAAGGTGAACTCGCCCGCGTCGCCGGAGACGCCCGTGGCCAGCACGTCGCCGCGCACATCGGTCACGAGGACCATGGCGCCCTGGACGGGGGTGCCGCCCTCGGAGGTCCGCACGGTCCCGGAGAGACCGCTCGTCCCGGCGAGCAGGATGTCGTAGGCCAGCGACTCGTCGCCGACGACCACGGTGGACGCCTGCGGCTGGAAGCCGTCGGCGGAGGCGATCAGGACGTACGAGCCGGAGCCCGGGGCGTCCAGTGCGTAACCGCCGTCGGCCTGGGCGACGGAGCGCCCCAGCTGCCGGCCGCCCAGCGAGATCAGGGTGACGGCGGCACGGGCGACGGGTGCGCCCTCGGCGCCCCGCACCACACCGCGGACGGGAGTGCCCTGAATGGTGAGCTCCTTCGTGGCCACGGCGCCCTCCGAGGCGCCGGCCGAGGTGACCCCGGCGGTGCCCTCGGCGGCCGGCGCGGTGCCGGTGACGGCCTCGACGGACTCCGTGGCGGCGGACGCCTCGGCGGACGCGTTGTCGTCGTTGCCCGCCCGGCTCTTCAGAGCGACCTCCTTGATGAAGATCGTCAGGATGAACGCGACCAGTGCGGCAGGCGCGGCGTACAGGAAGACGTCGGCGACACCGTGGCCGTAGGCGACCTCCATGACCGTGCGGAGCGGACCGGGCAGGGCGTCCAGGTCGGGGATGCCCCCGCCGCCGGTACCGCCGTGGCCGAACGCGGCGCCCTCGGGGCCGAGGTCGGCGAGGCCGTCCTTGACGTAGTGGGTGACGCGGTTGCCCAGGACCGCGCCCAGCGCCGAGACGCCGATCGCACCACCGAGGGAACGGAAGAACGTGACGACGGAGCTGGCTGCGCCGAGGTCGGAGGGCGCCACCTGGTTCTGCGTGGCGAGCACCAGGTTCTGCATCATCATGCCGATACCGAGACCCATGACGAACATGAAGATCGCGATCTGCCAGTACTCGGTGTCGTACCGGATGGTGCCCAGCATCCCGAGACCCGCGGTGAGCAGGAAGCCACCGGAGACCAGCCAGGCCTTCCAGCGGCCCGTCTTGGTGATGATCTGGCCCGACACGGTCGAGGACAGGAACAGCCCGGCGATCATCGGGATCGTCATGACGCCGGACATCGTCGGCGACTTGTCCCGCGCCAGCTGGAAGTACTGGCTGAAGAAGACGGTGCCCGCGAACATTCCGATACCGACGAACAGCGAGGCCGCGGAGGCCAGCGTGATGGTGCGGTTACGGAAGAGGCGCAGCGGGATGATCGGCTCGCTGGCCTTCGACTCGATCAGCAGGAAGAGCGCCGCGAGGACGACGGTGCCGCCGAGCATCGTGTAGGTCTGCCAGGAGACCCAGTCGTACTTGTCGCCCGCGAAGGTCACCCAGAGCAGCAGCAGCGAGACCGCGGAGCTGATGAAGAACGCGCCCGCCCAGTCGACCTTGACACCCTCGCGCTTGACCACGGGGAGCTTCAGGGTCTTCTGGAGAACGATCAGAGCGATGATCGCGAACGGCACACCCACGTAGAAGCACCAGCGCCAGCCCATCCAGCTGGTGTCGGTGATGACACCGCCGAGGAGCGGACCGCCCACGGTGGCGACGGCGAAGACCGCGCCGAGGTAGCCGCTGTAACGCCCGCGCTCGCGCGGGGAGATCATCGCGGCCATCACGATCTGGGCGAGGGCCGAGAGACCGCCGACGCCGATGCCCTGCACCACACGGCAGGCGATCAGCATGCCGCTGCTGGTCGACAGGCCGGCGACTATGGAGCCGCCCACGTAGATGACCAGGGCGATCTGGACCAGCAGCTTCTTGCTGAACAGGTCCGCGAGCTTGCCCCACAGCGGGGTGGTCGCGGTCATGGCCAGCAGCGAGGCCGTCACGACCCAGGTGTAGGCGCTCTGGCCGCCGCCGAGGTCGGAGATGATCTCCGGCAGGGCGTTGGAGACGACCGTGGAAGACAGAATGGCGACGAACATGCCGAGCAGCAGCCCGGTCAGCGCTTCCATGATCTGCCGGTGTGTCATCGGCGTGCCGGCGGGGGCCTCTGGAGCCCCGTGCTTGGCGTGGCCGCCCCGCACACCTGATGGTGTGGTCGTAGCCATTTAAATCCTCGTCTTTGCTTCTGTTACACGGGTGTACGGGTGTGCGAATCGTCGGAGTGCCCGGCGCGGCAGTCGCCGCTGTGCTTCCCGGGAGGACATCCTCCGGAGCCGCGGCAGGAGAAGCTGTCGCGCAGCCGGGCCAACAACGAGTTGAGCTGTCCGACTTCTTCGTCGGACCAGTCGATGAGGTTGTGGGCGAACATTTCGGTGGTCCGCCGGGTCAGCTCGTCGAGCAGTTCGTCTCCCGCGGGGGTCAGCCGCAGGATGCGGGACCGCTTGTCCGCCGGGTCCGGGGACCGCTCGATCCAGCCGTTCTCCACCGCGTGGGTCACGTGTCGGCTGGTCACCGACATGTTCACGGCCAGGAGTTCGGCAAGCCGGGAGATCCGCATCTCTCCGTACTTGGCCAGCAGCGTCAGCACACCGGCGGTGCCACCGGGGCACTCGGAGGGCAGGATGCGGACGAGCCCCCGTTTGACGGCTCCGACGGCGCTGAGCTGCCGGGCCAGTTCTTCGTACTGGCTCCGTGCCGCCACCGGCCCTCCAGACGTCGCATGAGGTCATCTTGTTGCTTAGGGCAACGATAGAAGCAGATGGTTGCCACAGGCAAACGAAAGTGGGCTTGCAGAAGTAAAGGAACGCAAAAGCCTGTGTAGGGGCCGGGTCAAGCGTGCAGCGCACAGGGGGTGGGGTGCGACCGGATGTGTTCCTCACCACACGCGGATCCCCTGGTGGGAACCCATGGAGGCGGTGCGGAGCGCTCCGGGGGGCGGGTGAAGGGGCCGTGCCCGCGAGGAAGGGGCATCGGCCCCCGTGGACCCGGGGGTTGGGCGGAAGGCCTTCGTTCGCTAGGGTCCTGGGCCATGGCACACAACCCCCACGCCCCGCAGCCGGGCCCCGAGGGCTCTCACGACCCGGCGGGCAGCACGCAGATGTTCCGCGCGTTTGTCGACGACGGCGAGCCGCAGCGCAGGCAGCAGCCGGCTCCGGCCTCGTCCGGCTCGAGGACCGGGGTGATCGCGGTCGTCGTCGCGGTCGTCGTCGTCCTCGGCGCGGTCGCCTGGCTCGCGCTCGGCTGACCGGACCCCCCGTCCCCTTCACGGCCGGCCCGCCGCCCCTCTCCAGGGGTTGAGGGCCTGCCCGGCGCCCACGTGCGTGTGCGCGCCACCCTTCCGTACCGCTCCCGCTCCGCCCGTCGGCGCGGGAGCGTCTGCGTTGTGCCGAGAGGGCGGGCGCCTGGCGCCCCGGCGACGCGGTCGGGGCCGTCCGGCCACGCGGGCGGGCCCGTGCCCCGGCCGACGCGGGGGCCTGGACGCGGCGAAGCCGCCGGGGCGACGGTCGTGACGCCCCGGCGGCTTCGTGAGCCGTACCGTACGGACCCCGCCGGGGGTCAGTCGGCGATGAGCCCCTCCCTGAGCTGGGTGAGCGTCCGGGTCAGCAGCCGGGAGACGTGCATCTGCGAGATCCCGACCTCCTCGCCGATCTGCGACTGGGTCATGTTGGCGAAGAAGCGCAGCATGATGATCTGCCGCTCGCGCGGGGCGAGCTTGGCCAGCAGCGGCTTCAGCGACTCGCGGTATTCGACGCCTTCCAGCGCCGTGTCCTCGTACCCCAGGCGGTCCGCCAGCGAGCCCTCGCCGCCGTCGTCCTCGGGGGACGGGGAGTCCAGCGAGGAGGCCGTGTACGCGTTGCCCACGGCCAGGCCGTCGACCACGTCCTCCTCGGAGACCCCGAGCGCCTTGGCCAGCTCCGGCACCGTGGGCGAGCGGTCGAGCTTCTGGGCGAGCTCGTCGCTGGTCTTGGTGAGGGCGAGCCGCAGCTCCTGGAGCCGGCGCGGCACCCGCACCGACCACGAGGTGTCGCGGAAGAAGCGCTTGATCTCCCCGACGACGGTCGGCATCGCGAACGTGGGGAATTCGACGCCCCGTTCGCAGTCGAAGCGGTCGATCGCCTTGATCAGGCCGATCGTCCCGACCTGGACGATGTCCTCCATGGGTTCGTTACGGCTCCGGAACCGCGCCGCCGCGTACCGCACGAGCGGGAGGTTGAGCTCGATGAGTGTGTCCCGCACATAGGCCCGCTCCGGGCTGTCCGTTCCGTCGGGGCCCGGTGCGGGGCCCAGCGCGGCGAGCCGCAGGAACAGGGAGCGGGACAGGGTGCGGGTGTCGATGGCTTCCGGCGAGCTGGTGAGCACGGCAGGTGCCGGCACGCTCTTCGTGAGCGTGAGCACCTTCGAGCTGCCCTGTTCTGTGGACATGCCACCCCCTTGAGGTCGCGGACGGTCGCGGTGGCCACGACCATCGGAGGAACGCAGCCTCCACCTGAATACCGGAGGTAGGGCTGCGGCAAACGCGGTTCCAGCAGAATGTCACATGTCGGCAACACGCTGTAGTGACATGTCGACAAGAAAGCGCTGAAAGTGCGCAGGAAACTGGGGGTGTGAGGCTTTTGTGCCCCCGGATCCTGTCCTCTCGGGGTCTACCCGTTCTGGTTACGCTTCGATCCTGTTTGCGGACCGCAGTCGGGCGAAACTTCTGGCCAGAAGCCTTGACACATGCATCTGGGAGACGCCCAGTTCGGCGCTGATCTGTGACTGCGTCAGGTTGTTGTAGTAGCGCAGCAGCAGGATCCGCTGCTCCCGCTCGGGCAGCTGGACGAGCAGGTGCCGCACCAGGTCCCGGTGTTCGACGCCGGCCAGTGCCGGGTCCTCGTAGCCGAGCCGGTCCAGGAGCCCGGGCAGCCCGTCACCCTCCTGTGCCGCCTCCAGTGAGGTCGCGTGGTACGAGCGGCCCGCCTCGATGCAGGCGAGGACCTCGTCCTCGGAGATCTTCAGGTGCTCGGCGATCTCTCCGGTGGTGGGTGAGCGGCCGTGAGCGGTCGTCAGGTCCTCCGTGGCGCCGGTGACCTGGACCCAGAGCTCGTGCAGCCGCCGCGGCACGTGCACGGTCCGGACGTTGTCCCGGAAGTAGCGCTTGATCTCACCGACCACGGTGGGCATGGCGAACGTGGGGAACTGGACGCCGCGTTCCGGGTCGAAGCGGTCGATGGCGTTGATCAGGCCGATGGTGCCGACCTGGACGACGTCCTCCATCGGCTCGTTCCGGCTGCGGAAACGTGCCGCCGCGTAGCGCACGAGCGGCAGGTTCGCCTCGATCAGGGCGGTGCGCACCCTGTGGTGCTCGGAGGTGCCGGGTTCGAGGTCCTTGAGCCGGCCGAACAGCACCTGGGTCAGCGCCCTGGTGTCCGCGCCCCGGGTCCTGGCGGGCGTGGTCGGATCGGGGGTCTCGGTCTGGATGTCGTCCGTCTGGACGTTCTGGGGCGGGACTTGAGGCGCTGTACTGGCCGGCACGGTGTCGCCACCCCTTTGCGGTCAACTACGGTCAACTCATCCGTCAAAAGCGGTCATAGCATCACAAGACATGTCCACTGTGTGCAAGCACCGCATAGAGTCGTGTTGAGGGTGTTTTGGTTTAAACATGCCGAAAAGCCCCTCTCCTGTAGGGGAGGGGCCGGCGGGGCCGGGGGGCCGAAAGGCTCAGAAGGGGTAGTCGGCGATCACCCAAGTGGCGAACTCGCGCCACTGGCCGGCCGCGGCCTGGTGCTCCGGGTGCTCGACGTACCGCTTGAGCGCGCCCTCGTCGGCGACCGCCGAGTTGATGGCGAAGTCGTAGGCGATCGGCCGGTCGGTGATGTTCCAGGCGCACTCCCAGAACTCCAGCTCGGGGATCTTCCCGCCGAGCTCCCGGAAGGCCTCCGCGCCCGCGACGACCCGCGGATCGTCCCGCTCGACGCCGTCGTTCAGCTTGAACAGGACCAGGTGGCGGATCATGGGGGTTCTCCTACTTCACGAGCTCGGACATGAAGTCTCCGACGCCCTGCGCGGCGCTCGAAACACCCTCGAACCCTACTTCGACGAGGTCGGCGGCCCGCTTGGGCGAGGTGATGATCGTGTACAGCACGAAGACCACCAGCATGTAGAGCGCGATCTTCCTCGCTTGCGCCACGGTCGGCCCCGCCTCTCCCCTTCGATCACCTGTGCAGTCGGGTGATTCTAGCCGCACGCATGGCCGTATTCGCTGGTCGTTTCCGATCACTCGAGCGGATTTCAGGGCCGAAAGGCCCGTCGATTCGGGCCCTTTGTCGGCGGCTGCGGCTTACGGCATGGAGGAGCATGGGAAGTGAGCCCGTCGCACCCACAGGAATGCGCGGGCCGAGGAACGGGACCTCCACGAGGTCCCCACCGCGTGACTTCCCCCCGACCGCGGCGAGGGCCTACGGTCCCCGTTCTCATCGGGGGAAGCGGCTTGTCCCCCCGATGCCGCTTCCCCCGACCTGACGTCCGAAGGGCCCGGCGCACCGCGCCGGGCCCTTCGTGTCGTGCTGTCCGCGGGTCAGTCCTTGTTCGGCCCGCCCGTGCCGGGGGCGGTGTCCCGGACCCCGTCGTCCGCACCGCTACGGGGAGCCGGCACGGTGACGGCGGTGACCACGGCGGCCTCCTCGGCGGCGAGGCGTTCCATGCCGCTCGTCGTCTTGAGGGGCTTCTCCTTGATGAAGAGCACCACGAGGAGTCCGAGGAAGGCGAACGGGGTGGCGATGAGGAAGAGGTCGCCGGTCGCCACGCCGTACGCGTGCTCGACGATGTCCCTCATCGGCTCGGGCAGCGTGGTCATGTCGGGCACGGCGCTGCCGTGCCCGCCGCCGGCCACGGGCATCCCGCTCTCCGCGAGGCCCTTGGCCATCTCACTGGCCACCCGGTTGGCGAGGATCGCGCCGAGCACACTGGTGCCGATGGTGCCGCCGAGGCTGCGGAAGAAGGACAGCACGGAGGTCGCGGCGCCCAGCTCGTGCGCGGGCACGTCGTTCTGCGCGGCGAGCACGAGGTTCTGCATCAGCATGCCGACGCCGATCCCCATGAAGGCCATGTAGACGCTGAGCAGGCCGAAGTGGGTGTCCGCGTCGATGGTCGAGAGCAGGCCGAGGCCGGCCGTCATGACGACGGAACCCGAGACGAGGTAGATCTTCCACTTGCCGGTCGCGGAGATGATCTGTCCGGCGACGGTCGAGGAGACCAGCAGACCGCCGATCAGCGGAAGGCTCATGAGCCCGGCGACGGTCGGGGACTTGCCCAGCGAGATCTGGAAGTACTGGGACAGGAACACGGTCCCGGCGAACATCGCGATCCCGACGAAGAAGCTCGCCAGGGTCGTGAGCGTGACCGTGCGGTTGCGGAAGATGTCCAGCGGGATGATCGGCTCCGCGGCCCTGGACTCGACGTAGACCGCCGCCGACAGCAGCACCACGCCGGCGGTCACCAGGACGGCCGTCTGCCAGGAGGCCCAGTCGAAGCTGTTGCCCGCGAGAGAGGTCCAGATCAGCAGCGCGCAGACGCCGGCCACGATCAGGAAGGCTCCCAGCCAGTCGATCCTGACCTGACGGCGCACGGTGGGCAGCTTCAGGGTGCGCTGGAGCAGCACGATCCCGGCCAGCGCGAACGGCACGCCGACGAAGAAGCACCAGCGCCAGCCGAGCCACGAGGTGTCCACGAGGACACCGCCGATCAGCGGCCCCGCCACCGTGCCCACGGCGAAGACCGCGCCGAAGATTCCGGCGTACTTGCCGAGGCGGCGCGGCGGGATGATCGCGGCCATCACGATCTGGGCCAGCGCGGTGAGGCCACCGGCGCCGATGCCCTGGATGACCCGGCTGATGATCAGGGTGACGACGTCCTGGGAGAAGCCGGCCACCAGGGAACCGACCACGAACAGGCCGAGTGACAGCTGGAGCAGCAGCTTCTGGTTGAACAGGTCGGCGAGCTTGCCCCAGAGCGGCACGGTGGCCGTCATGGCGAGCAGCTCCGAGGTCACGACCCAGGTGTACGAGGACTGGCTCGCGCCGAGGTCGGCGATGATCCGCGGCAGGGCGTTGGCGACGACGGTGCCCGCGAGGATGGCGACGAACATGCCCGCCATCAGGCCGGACATCGCCTGGAGTATCTGACGGTTGGACATGGAGGTGGGCGCCTGCTCGGGCGCCTCGGTAGCGGTCACTGTGTCCTTCTTCGGTACTGGAGCAGAACTCCGGAGCAGAACTCTGGGTCGGTGGTGTGCGGGGCGAGCCCGCCGCGGGCGGGGCTACTCGGTGGGCCGCGGGAGGCCCTGGGCCAGCTGGGCGAAGACCTCCTGGAACGCGTCCGCGAGTACGATCTCGCCGGCGCGCTCGCACCAGTGCTCGAGGGCGACCCGCAGGGCCGTCTGGGTGACGGCGGCGAGGAGCCGCGCGAAGAGGCGGGCGTCGGGGGCCCCTTCCCCGTCCGGCCGCGTGCCCTGGAGCCAGTCGGTGATGGCGACGGCGAGCGCCCGCTCGTCCGCGACGTGTGCCTGGAGGCCGCGGTGGATGAGGTGCGGTGACCGCTTGAGCACCTTGGACTGCAGGGCCCACAGCTCCTGGCGGCTCTCGAACCCGTCGAGCTCGGTGACGAGGGCGTCGCGCACGACGTCGAGCGGCGCCCGGTCGGCGGGAGCTCCGCGCACGGACTCCCTGATCCGCTCGCCCACCTCGTCGTCGATCAGGACGAAGGCGTCGTCGTGGCTGGGGAAGTAGTTGAAGAACGTTCTGGGCGAGACACCTGCGGCCTCGCTGATGGCCTCGACGGTGACGTGCTCGACGCCGTGCTCGGCGGCGAGCCGTACGGCCGCCTCCGCGATGGCTCTGCGCGTGGCCTGCTTCTTGCGCTCCCGCAGCCCGGGTGCGGATGTCCTCGTCTTCGGCACAATGTGCATGCTAGGCAAAGATGCACATCCTGCAAAATTATTTCATGGTGGTCCTGAGAGCGCGTTCACGGGCCGGGCCCGCTGCGGGAGCGGACGCCCTCACCCGCCCGGCGTCCTCGTGGCCCCCCGGACGGGGTCCGGCCGGTACCGGCCGGACGACCGCCTCCCGTCGGGCTTCCGGATCCGGGGCGCCGACGTCGCCGCCCCGGATTCGGTACGGAGAGTGAGGGTCCCCCGGGTTCATCCGTTGCGTGATGCCCGCGTGTGCCCCCATATGGTGATTGCGCCGTCACCGAGGGTCATGCCGTGGTGTGCGTCGCTACGGTCGGGCGCCCGTCGCATGCCGGGTGCCCCTCGACTACTCGGAAGGAAATGAGTGTGAGTACTCGCTCTCGCGTCACCCGGGGGAAGGCCCTCGCGGTCGCGGTACTGGCCGCGGTCGTCGCCTCGACGTTCTCCGGATCGGTGTCCGCCGTCGCGGACGGGAACGACGGGGACCCCGCGCGCCGCCCGGACCACTGGGGCGTGATCGCCCGCAACACGATCGGCTCCCCCGTGGCCGATCTGCGGAACGGCCCGTTCGGCTCGTTCGACGTCACGGGCCCCGCCGCCCGGCCGCCCTACGGACGGGGCAGCCTGGGCATCGCGGTGGCGGACGACTCCACCTCGCTGACCCCTCCCAGCGAGAAGGTGGACTTCGGCAACGAGGTCGACTTCTTCGGCGACCCGGTCCAGGGCCTGCGGGAGGTCGGGTTCCACGTCTTCCAGACCGGGGAGAACGTGTCCTACGGGGGCGACGAGAACATGCCGAACATCAGGTTCGAGATCGATCCGAACCTGAACGCGTCCAACGACCACTACTCCACACTGGTGTGGGTGCCGGACGCCTCTCCGGTGGTGAACGGCTGGAGCGGGTACATCGACGCCACCTCGACCGGCTACTGGTACCTCACGGGCAACGAGGTCCCCGCGTGCGCCCCGGCCGCCCGGTGCTCCCTCGCACAACTGCAGGAGCTGCTCGACGACGGCGGACCGCGCGCGACCGTCCTCACGGCCGCGGTGGGCAAGGGCCGCGACCACATGTGGATCGGCGCCGTCGACGGCCTCCGCATCAATCAGGACGTCTACGACTTCGAGCTCCACGGCGTCAGGACGCTCCGGGCCGGCTGACGCGGCCCACCGGGCACCGGGCCGGAACGCAGTGAAGGGACCGACCCCCAAGAGGGTCGGTCCCTTCGTTCACCAGCGGTAGCGGTGGGATTTGAACCCACGGTGACGGGTTACGCCACACTCGCTTTCGAGGCGAGCTCCTTCGGCCGCTCGGACACGCTACCGAGAGAGAGCTTAGACCATGCCGGGCCTGGTTCGAAATCCGATTCCCGGCGCCGGGCCGGTGTGTCCGCCGGCAGGCCTCAGCGCTCCCGGAAGAACGTGGTCAGCAGGTCCGCGCAGGCCTCCTCCAGGACACCGTGGATCACCTCGGGGCGGTGGTTGAGCCTGCGGTCGCGTACGACGTCCCAGAGCGAACCCGCGGCGCCGGCCTTCTCGTCCCGTGCCCCGTAGACCACCCGGCCGATCCGGGACTGGACGAGGGCGCCCGCGCACATCGTGCAGGGCTCCAGGGTGACCACGAGCGTGCAGCCGGTCAGCCGCCAGGAGCCGAGGACGGCGGCGGCACGGCGCAGGGCCAGCACCTCGGCGTGCGCCGTGGGGTCGCCGGTGGCCTCGCGCTCGTTGTGGCCGGTGGACAGCAGCGCGCCGTCCGGGCCCAGGACGACGGCGCCGACCGGCACATCGCCGGCCGACGCCGCCTGCGCGGCCTCGTCCAGGGCTTGGCGCATGGATGCCTGCCACGGGTCCCGTACGGGATCGGCGGGAGGCGGTGAGGAGGGTGTGGGTGGTGGGGCGTTCACCCGCGGACCCTAACGGACGGCCTCCAGGACCTCGGCCGCTCCCAGCGCGTCCGCGATCTCGGCCAGTGCGTCGGTGCGCAGGGTCAGCAGGTCCTTCTCGGACAGTCCGAGGTCGGCGAGGACCCCGAGATCGCCCAGCGGCCCCGCCGGTACGGCGTCGGGGTCGTCATCCAGGTCGGGTTCGGTGACAGCGGCGCCGGCCCGGCCGTCGGCGCTGTCCTGGGTCTCGTCCGGCTCGCCGTCCTCCGTACCGTCGAGGTCGACTAGCTCCTCGAGTGCGGCGATCTCGTCCTCGGCCCCCGGTTCGCGGCCGAGCAGTTCATCGGTGAGCAGGATCTCCCCGTACGAGGAGCGGGCGGCGGCGGACGCGTCCGAGATGTAGATACGGGGGTCCTCCTCACCGTCCACCCGGAGGATGCCGAACCAGGCGTCCTCCTGCTCGATGTAGACGAGGACCGTGTCCTCGTCCACCGAGGCCTCACGGGCCAGATCCGTCAGGTCGGACAGGGTTTCCACATCGTCGAGCTCAGTATCGCTCGCTTCCCACCCGTCTTCGGTGCGCGCGAGCAGTGCGGCGAAGTACACCGTGACTCTCCCACTGGTCATAGGTGAATCGGTCCGACGGGAGGGCAGACGGTCATCCGGCTGCTCTGGGCCCCGCCCAATCGGCATCGTGGCAGAAACGAGCGCGATGCGAGACCTCTTCGACCGTTGCGTCGGCCATCAGTTCCTGGAGCGGGTGACGGCTGACACTGTTCACCCGCGTCCCGCCGGCGCTGCCGAGTGGTCTCCGTCGGACGCCCTCACCAGCGGAACGTACGCATCCGCATCTGTTGGCGCATACGGGCCGCGCGGGCCCGGCGCGGCTGAACCCGGTCGCGCAGCTGCTTCGCCTCGTGGAGCTCACGGAGGAACTGCGCCCTGCGCCTCCGGCGTGCCGCGTCACTCTCCTGCGCGTCCGGCACCTTCTCCTGAGCGTCGGGCAGGTCGCGCGCGTCGCGTCCGCCCTGCCGCTGATCCCGCTGCTCCCCGTCGCGCAATCGACACACCACCCCAAGCCCGGGTCCGTATGCCCCCACCTTCCCCCCGAACAGGTGCTTGATGCCAGTGCGGACCGGCGGAAAGCCCCTCCTGGGCCCGGTTACTGTTGACGGCATGCGGATCCACGTCGTCGACCACCCGCTGGTCGCGCACAAACTCACCACGCTGCGCGACAAGCGCACCGACTCCCCGACCTTCCGGCGGCTCGCCGACGAACTGGTCACCCTCCTCGCGTACGAGGCCACCAGGGATGTGCGGACCGAGCAGGTCGACATCGAGACCCCGGTGACGCCCACGACCGGCGTGAAGCTGTCGTACCCGCGCCCCCTGGTCGTCCCGATCCTGCGCGCCGGTCTCGGCATGCTGGACGGCATGGTGCGCCTGCTCCCGACCGCCGAGGTCGGCTTCCTGGGCATGATCCGCAACGAGGAGACTCTCCAGGCGGAGACGTACGCGACGCGGATGCCCGAGGACCTCTCCGGCCGTCAGGTCTATGTCCTGGACCCGATGCTGGCCACCGGCGGCACGCTCGTCGCGGCCATCCGGGAGCTGATCAAGCGCGGAGCGGACGATGTCACCGCGGTCGTGCTGCTGGCGGCGCCCGAGGGCGTCGAGGTGATGGAGCGCGAGCTGGCGGGATCGCCGGTCACGGTGGTCACCGCCTCGGTCGACGAGCGGCTCAACGAGAACGGCTACATCGTGCCGGGGCTCGGCGACGCCGGCGACCGCATGTACGGCACGGTCGACTGACCGGACGGCTCCGGCCCTCCCGGCCCGGACGCCCGTCGGGCCGGCCCCGCCGCCTCAGCAGGAGGACGGAGCAGGGGCCGGCTTCGTCAGTGCGGTGAGCGCCGACGCGGCGGCCGCGGGCGTGCTGAACGCCTTGAACTTCGTACCGATGATCAGATCGACGTCCGCGGTCCTGCGGGCGTCGGTCTTCTGTGCGGCCCCCGGCAGCTGCGTGGCGAGCACCGGGAACGAGCCGTTCATGGCCGTCGGGCCGCCGAGCAGCATCCCGGTGCCGGGGACCTTCTTGTCGTAGGCGGCCGGTGCGTTGTCCACCTTGCCGATGGCGAAGCCGCGCTTCTTGAGCTCGTCCGCCGCGGCCTTGGCCAGCCCGCTGCGGGGCGTCGCGTTGTAGATGTTGACCTTGATGGCGGCCGGCTTGGGGAGCACCTTCGCGGGCGTCGAGGCGCTCGGGGAGGGGCAGGCTTTGGGGCGGTCGGCGGCGCTGGCCTGCTTGTCGCCGCCGGTGAAGACGTCGATGAGCTGCAGCGTGCCCCAACCGGCCAGGCCGAGGGCCACCACGGCGGCGGCTGCCGAAAGGACCAGCTTGCGGCGATGACGGGGGCGGCGCATGCGGGGGAAGGTGTTACCCGTGATGCGGTACTTTCCGCCCATGCCGGGAGGGGTCAGCATGCTCATGGGCGAAGCGTAGTGCGACCTGGTGATGATGCCTACTAAACGATCAACCTATGGCACCCGAACGAGCATAAAAGCACTCGAAAGGCCCGAAATGCTCCACGGGTGGGTGTGGCGCGTTCAGCCCATCTCGAGCACACGTGCGTGCAGCACCTGGCGCTGCTGCAGTGCGGCGCGCACGGCGCGGTGCAGTCCGTCCTCGAGGTAGAGATCGCCCTGCCACTTCACGACGTGGGCGAAGAGGTCGCCGTAGAACGTGGAGTCCTCGGCGAGCAGGGTTTCGAGATCCAGCTGGCCCTTGGTGGTCACGAGCTGGTCGAGGCGGACCGGGCGCGGCGCGACATCCGCCCACTGGCGGGTGCTTTCCCGGCCGTGGTCTGGATATGGCCGCCCATTTCCGATGCGCTTGAAGATCACACGGAAAGCCTACCGGGCAAGGGCCTCCGGGCGCAGCCACGGAACAGGACCGGACTGCCGTTCAAACAGGTATGAAACGTCCCAAAACGTCGCACTGTCTGTCATGTGTGCGGAGCAGGTTCGTGGGGGCGCCCGGGTGGACGCGCGACGGCCCGACGGTGGCGGCCCGGTGAAGCCCGGGTGCGTCGCACTCCGCGGGCGGGGAGCCGGCCCGCGGAGTGCGGACGCGCTACTCGGTGACGCCGTGCGCGTGGCCCTCGCGCAGCCCGCCGCTGCTCCGGGCGTCGCCGGAGGCCGACGCGGCCGGCACCGGGCGGCTCAGGGAGCTCAGGTCGTGTGCGTAGGTGCCCACGGCGTGGGCGATCACGTCGATGTTGGTGTCGAAGTGCTTCATGTCGATGTTGTCGAGGTCGTCGCAGGCGGCGTGGTAGCAGGGGTCGTACGCGATGCCGGCCTTTCCGCCGTACGTCCTGGCCTGCTCGGCCGTCTTGATGCCCTCGGCGCCGGTGTCGGTGCCTCCGGACGGGATGCCGACCTCGATGAACGGGCCGTAGTCGGAGCGCCCCGTGAAGTCCGTGCCGGTGTGCGGCTTGTCCTCGCTGTCCAGGAACGCGCTGATGTCACGCTCCAGTTGGGCGGATCCCTCGGGGCCGGGGCCCGCTCCGGCGCCGTCGGAGTCGTCGCCGTCGAAGACGAACTGCACACCGTTCGGGGAGGCGATCATGTCGAAGTTGAGGTAGAGCGCGATCTTCCCGCGCTCCGCCGCGGAGAGCTTCGCGACGTACGCCTCCGAGCCCAGCAGGCCGTTCTCCTCCGCGGACCACCAGGCGAACCGCACCTTGTTGGCGGGAGCCCGGTGGGTCCTGGCCAGCTCCAGGGCGACTTCGAGGAGTCCGGCCGAGCCGGAGGCGTTGTCGTTGATGCCGGGGCCGTCGGTGACCGAGTCGAGGTGCGCGCCGAGCATGACCGTCCTGCTCGCGTTCCCGCCGGGCGTCTCGGCCACGACGTTGCGGGTGGTGCGCTCCTCCTGGAACTCGCGGATCTCGAAGGAGACCTTCACCTCGCCCGCCGCGAGGTCCGCGACGAGCTTCTCGCCCTCGTCCCGGGTGAGTCCGCCGGTGGGGATCTTTCCCGCCGCGGCATCGCCGAGGGTCCCGGAGAGGACCCCCTCGGTGTTGTTGTAGATCACCGCTCCCGCAGCGCCCGCCACCGCGGCCGCCGCCTGCTTCTCCGCGAAGGAGCAGCCGCCCCTTCTGATCAGGGCGATCCTGCCGGTGTACGCGGCCGAGGCGTAGTCCGCCGCCTCGCAGCCGGTGGTGTCGTCGGTGGGGACGGCGACGAGAGCGGCGGTGATGCCGCCCTCCTCGGTGGAGGTGGTGTACGTCATCGCCCGGATCGAGATGTCCCGGGGCGTGGGGGAGACCACGGCGAGCTTCTCGGCGAGGGTCTCGGTGTAGATGAACTCGAACGTCTGGTAGCCGACCCGGTATCCGGCCTTCCGGAGCAGCCGGTGGACGTAGGCGGCGGAGGCGTCGTGACCGGGAGATCCGGCCGCGCGGTGCCCGTCCGCCGAGTCGGCTATGGCCTGGAACCGCTCCAGGTGCCGGTGGGCGCCCTTGGCGGAGGAACTCTCGACCAGCTGCCGGGAGAGCCTGGCGGCGTCCCTGGCCGGGTCCCGCGCGGTGTGTCCGTGGTCCGGCGACGCGGCGAGGAGGAGAGGTGCGGCCAGGGCGGTGGCGGCCACGACTGCCATGGCTCTGCGACGTTGTGCGTGCACAGGAGTCCTTCCGGTGTGAACGGATGTGGGGGGAAGCTAGCGAGCCGGCCGCTGTCTGTGAACAGGTGTGGCCGTTCCTGATCAGGTGCGTGGCCGGTTCCGTACCGGTGCGGGCGCGGGACAGGCGCCGTCGCCGGTCGGCGCCCGGTCTCTCCTGTACGGGCGGGCCGTTCCCCGCCGGGCCGGCCGCCCCCCGCTCACGTGGACCCGCCCGCCGCTCTGGCCGCCGCCTTCGCCTGCTGCTTGAACGCCCGCACCTCGGCGAGCGAATCGGGGCCGGTGATGTCGGCCACCGACCGGTGCGAGCCCTGTTCGCCGTACGCCCCGGCGGCCTCCCGCCAGCCGGTCGGACGTACGTCGAACTGCTTGCCCAGCAGGGCCAGGAAGATCTGCGCCTTCTGGGTCCCGAATCCCGGCAGTGCGTTGAGCCGTTTCAGCAGCTCGGCCCCGGTGGCGGCATCGGCCCAGACCGCTTCGGCCCGCCCGTCGTACTCCGCCACCAGGAACTGGCAGAGCTGCTGCACCCGCTTGGCCATGGAGCCCGGATACCGGTGCAGGGCGGGTTTTCCGGTGAACAGGCCGGTGAAGGCCTCGGGGTCGTACGCGGCGATCTCCCGGGCGTCCAGATCGTCCGACCCCATGCGCTGCGCCAGTGTGAGCGGGCCGGTGAACGCCCATTCCATCGGTACCTGCTGGTCCAGCAGCATGCCGACGAGGGCGGCCAGCGGACTGCGGGCCAGCAGGGCGTCCGCGTCTGGCTCCTGGGCGATCCGCACGGTGCGGGCCTTGCCGTTGTCGCTGTTGGTCATGTATTCGATGATCGCGAGGGAGACCGGGATCGGCGACTCGGTACACCGCCGCGGCCGCGGCGCCCGCCTACCCGGGGCTTGCGCCGTCCGGCGGCGGCAGCCGTGCCGCCCGCATCCGCAGATAGCGGGCCTCGGGTGCGCTGAGCGTGTGGCCCGCCGCCCGCCGATAGGCGGCGCGCGCCGCCTCGCGGTCCCCGGCCCTCTCCAGCAGGTGGGCCCGCACCGCGTCCAGCCGGTGGTGTCCCGCCAGCCGGTCCTCCAGGGCCGCGACGGCGGTCAGCCCGGCCCGCGGGCCCTGCACCATGGCGAGGGCCACCGCCCTGCCCAGCTCCGCCATCGGCTCCGGGGTCCTGTGCACGAGGAGGTCGTACAGGGCCAGGATCTGGGGCCAGTCGGTGTCCTCGGCACGGGCCGCCTCGTCGTGGAGCGCGGCAATCGCGGCCTGCAGCTGATACGCCCCCGCCGGGCCTTCGGACAGCGCCTCCTCCACCAGGGCCGTGCCCTCGTCGATCGCCGCCCGGTCCCAGCGGGTGCGGTCCTGCTCGTCGAGCGGGATCAGCTCGCCGTGCGGTCCGGTGCGCGCCTCGCTGCGGGCCTCGGTGAGCACCATCAGGGCCAGCAGCCCGGTCACCCGCCCGTCCCGGGGCAGCAGCGTGCGGACGGCGCGGGTCAGCCGGATCGCCTCCCGGGCCAGGTCGGCGCGGTGCAGATCGCTGCCGGACGTCGCGGTGTACCCCTCGTTGAAGATCAGGTAGAGCACCTGGAGCACGGCGGTGAGCCGCTGGTCGCGGTCGGCGGGACCGGGCTGCCGGAACGGCACGCCCCGTACCTTCTGCTTGGCCCGGCTGATCCTCTGTGCCATCGTCGCCTCGGGCACCAGATGGGCCCGCGCGATCTCCGCCGTCGTCAGCCCGCCGACGGCGCGCAAGGTCAGCGCGACCTGGGCGGCGGGCGGGAGCCCGGGGTGGCAGCAGAGGAAGAGCAGGGTGAGGGTGTCGTCGGCGGACGGGGCCCGGCTCTCCCCGGGCGGCGGGGCGGTGAAGGCGTCGCGGGGGGTGAGCGCGGCGGCCCTCGCCTCACGCCGCTGCCGTGCGGAGTCGCTGCGCAGCTGGTCGGTCAGCCGCCTGGACGCGGTCCTGATGAGCCAGCCGCGCGGATTGCCGGGCACCCCGTCGGCCGGCCACTGCCGGTACGCCGCGAGCGTCGCCTCCTGCACGGCGTCCTCCGCCGTGTCGAAGTGTCCGTAACGGCGGACGAGCGCGCCGAGGACCTGCGGCGCGTGGTGGCGCAGCAGGTCCTCGACGCCTGTCTCCCTACGGTTCACCTGCGCCCCTCATCCGGAGGTCGTGAGCTCGCCACCGTCGTCCATGATCGGCCGGATCACCACCGGGTGGACGGGTGCTCCCTCGGGCTGCGGACACAGCGCGACGCGCGCGGCGATCTCGGTGACCCTCTCCAGGCTCTCGCAGTCGAGCACCCAGTACCCGGCGAGCTGCTCCTTGGTCTCCCCGTACGGTCCGTCCGTGACCACGGGACGACCGTCGTCGCCGGGCAGCACACAGCGGGTCCTGGCCGGTTCGGCCAGTCCGTTGCCGTCGACCATCTCGCCGGACTCCGCCAGATCGTTGTTGATCCCTTCCATGAAGGCGAACATCGCCTTCATGTCCTTCTCGCTCCAGGCCGGGCTCTCCGCCGACGGCTTCCCCGACATGGCCTCGTAGTCGGCCTGCGAGCCCTGAATCATGACCAGGTACTTCATGGTGTCGCTCCTCCGTCTCCGGTCGCCGCCCCCTGCGAGCGGCTTTCACAGGGGACGTCGGAGCCACCGGCCGGTTCTCGACACCACGCGGGAGATTCCTCGGAATCACTCCGCCGCGCGGGCCCGGAAACGCTCCCCGTAGAGTTCGGCTGCGTCGTCCCAACCAACCCCGAGGTACCGGCCGTGACCCCCGCATCACCCCTGCCCGCCGTCCCGGCGGCCCCGTCCGCCGTGAGCGTCGTGGGGATCGGTGCCGACGGCTGGGCGGGCCTCCCCGGGACCGCGCGGGCGGTGCTCCTGGACGCCGAGATCCTGATCGGCGGTGAGCGTCAGCTCGGTCTGCTCCCGCCGGAATGCGCCGGCCGGCGCGTGCCATGGCCCTCGCCGCTGCGGCCGGCCGTGCGCGGTCTGCTCGCCGCGCACGCGGGGAGCAGGACCGCCGTGCTGGCCAGCGGCGATCCCATGTTCTACGGCATCGGGCGGGCCCTCACCGAGGAGCTGGGCGCCGGTGCGCTGCACGTCGTGCCGCACCCTTCCTCGGTGTCGTACGCCTGCGCCCGGCTCGGTTGGCCGATGGAGGACACCGAGACCGTCACCCTCGTCGGACGGCCCACCGCCCGGCTGGCCGCCGCGCTGCACGACGGGCGCGGACTGCTGGTGCTCTCCGCGGACGCGGCCACACCCGCCGCGGTGGCCGCCCTGCTCCGTGAGCACGGCTTCGGGCCCAGCCGGATGCGGGTGCTCGAACAGCTCGGCTCCACGGCCGAGGACTGCCTGGACGGCACCGCCGACACCTGGGAGCACCCGCCCGGGGACCCGCTCAACGTCATCGCGGTGGACTGCCGGAGCGCCCCGGACGCCCTGCGCCTCGGAGCCGTGCCGGGGCTTCCCGACGAGGCCTACGAGCACGACGGACAGCTCACCAAGCGCCATGTGCGGGCGGCCACGCTCGGCGTGCTCGCTCCCTCGCCCGGTGAGCTCCTGTGGGACGTCGGCGGAGGCTCCGGATCGATCGCCGCGGAGTGGATGCGCACCCATCCGTCCTGCCGCGCCGTGACCGTGGAACGCGATCCGGCACGGGCGGGGCGCATCGCCCGCAACGCGGACCGGCTCGGCGTACCCGGGCTGCGCGTGGTCACCGGCCGCGCACCGGACGCCCTGGCCGGACTGCCCGCGCCCGACGCGGTGTTCATCGGCGGCGGGCTGACCGCAGCCGGACTGCTCGACACCTGCTGGGACGCACTGCCCCCGGGCGGCCGGCTGGTGGCCAACACGGTGACGCTGGAGTCGGAGGCGCTCCTCGCCGAGTGGTACCGACGGCTCGGGGGAGACCTCGTCCGCCTCGCGGTATCCCACGCCGTGCCCGTCGGCGGGTTCACCGGCTGGCGTCAGGCCATGCCCGTCACCCAGTGGTCCGTACGGAAGCCCTCGCACGCTCCGGAACCTCCGCACGCTCCGGAACCCTCGCCCGTTGCAGACCCCTCGCACGCTCCAGGAGACGACAGATGACCGTGTACTTCATCGGCGCGGGCCCCGGCGCCGCCGACCTGATCACGGTGCGCGGCGCCCGGCTGCTCGCCGCCAGCCCGGTCTGTCTGTACGCGGGCAGCCTCGTGCCGCGCGAGCTGCTGGCCGAATGCCCGCCGGACGCCCGGCTGGTGGACACGGCCCTGCTCGACATCGACCAGATCACCGCCGAGCTGGTGGGCGCCCACGAGGCGGGCCACGACGTGGCCAGGCTGCACTCCGGCGACCCGTCGGTCTTCAGCGCGGTGAACGAGCAGATGCGGCGGCTCGACGAGGCCGGCGTGCCGTACGAGGTGGTGCCGGGAGTACCCGCTTTCGCCGCGGCCGCCGCGGCGCTCAAGCGGGAGCTGACGGTGCCCACGGTCGGCCAGACCGTGATCCTCACCCGGATCGCCCAGCGCGCCACGGCCATGCCCGAGGGAGAGGACCTGGCCACGCTGGGCCGTAGCGGTGCGCTGATCGTGCTGCACCTCGCGGCGCGGTACGTGGACCGCGTGGTCGACGAGCTGCGGCCGCACTACGGGGCGGACTGCCCCGCCGCCGTGGTCGCCATGGCCTCGCGCCCGGACGAGATCGTCCTGCGCGGCACGCTGGACTCCATCGCTGAGCAGGTGAAGGAGGCGGGGGTGATCCGGACCGCGGTGATCATGGTCGGCCGGACGCTGGGCGCGGAGCAGTTCCGTGACAGCCACCTGTACTCCCCGGCGCGGGACCGCCACACCTGCTGACCGGCGGGGCGGCTTCCGTCCCGTCTCCGCTCCGGACCTCACCGCGGCGTGGCCGGGGCCCCGCCGCTCATCGCGCCTCGCTGCGCCCCACCACGGCTCCCGCCCGGTCGATGCAGATCACATCCACCGTCACCGGCGCTCCCCGCAGGACCGACAGGGCCTGGTCCCGGGCCGCCACCGCCACCAGGTCGCCCAGCGGCACGCCGGCCGCCGTGCACAACTGCAGTGCCGCGAGGCCGGTGTTGGCGACCTCGATCTCCGCCGCCAGCGCCTCGTCGGCGCCGCCCTGCCGTGCCAGCCGGGCCAGGAACGGCTTGTCGACCTGGGAGCGGCCCGAGTGCAGGTCCAGATGTCCGGCGGCGAGCTTGGACAGCTTGGCGAAGCCTCCGCAGATCGTCAGCCGCTCCACCGGATGCCGGCGTACGTACTTCAGCACGGCACCCGCGAAGTCCCCCATGTCCAGCAGGGCGATCTCCGGCAGCGCGTACTCGGCCACCACCGTCTTCTCCGAGGTCGAGCCCGTGCACCCCGCGACATGCCGGTGCCCGGCCGCGAGCGCCACGTCCACCCCGCGGCGGATCGAGTCGATCCAGGCCGAGCAGGAGTACGGCACCACGATGCCCGTCGTGCCCAGGATCGAGATGCCGCCCAGGATGCCCAGCCGGATGTTCCACGTGAAACGTGCGATCTCCTCGCCGTCGTCGACCGAGACCGTGATCTCGACGTCGCCGGTGCCGCCGTTCTCCGCCGCCACCCGCTCGACGTGGTCCCGCATCATCTGGCGCGGGACGGGGTTGATCGCGGGCTCCCCGACATCGAGGGGCAGACCGGGGAGAGTCACGGTCCCCACGCCCGGTCCCGCCCGGAACACCACACCGGACCCCGGCGGCAGAAGCCGTACCGTCGACCGCACCAGCGCGCCGTGCGTGACGTCCGGGTCGTCGCCCGCGTCCTTGACCACGCCGGCCGTGGCCCGCCCGTCGCCGAGTTCCTCCACCGCGAGCGCGAAGGCAGGGGTCTGCCCCCTGGGCAGGGTGATGGTCACCGGATCGGGGAACTCGCCGGTCAGCAGGGCCGTGTACGCCGCCGTGGTCGCCGCTGTCGCGCACGCCCCGGTCGTCCATCCCGGCCGCAGACCGGTGTGCTTGAGTTGGGCGGTGCGCCCGCCCTGCGCCTCACTGCTCATGGATGGACCGATCCGATGTCCTTGCACGTACTCCTCCTCGGCGGCACGACGGAGGCCCGCCGGCTCGCGGAGTCCCTGGTGGCCGTGGACGGGATCAGGGTCACCAGCTCACTCGCCGGCCGTGTCGCCCGGCCGAGGCTGCCGCCCGGGGAGGTGCGTGTCGGGGGCTTCGGCGGAGCCGAGGGCATGGCCGAGTGGCTCCGCGCACACCGTGTGGATGCGGTCATCGACGCCACCCATCCCTTCGCAGAAACGATCAGTTTCAACGCGGCTTCGGCCGCCGCCGCTGTCCATGTTCCCCTGCTCGCTCTCCGGCGGCCCGGCTGGGTGCCCGTCGAGGGGGACCGCTGGCACGCCGCCGACTCCCTCGCGGGCGCGGCGGAACTGCTGCCGGCACTGGGGTCGCGCGTCTTCCTCACCACGGGACGTATGGGACTGGCGGCGTTCGCCGCGCTGGACGAGCTGTGGTTCCTGATGCGCTCGGTGGACGCTCCCGAGCCTCCGTATCCGGCGCGGACCGAGGTCCTGCTGGACCGGGGTCCGTTCACCCTGGAGGGCGAACGGGAGCTGGTCCGGCGTCATGGGATCGACGTCCTCGTCACGAAGGACAGCGGCGGTGACGCGACGGCACCCAAGCTCACCGCCGCGCGCGAGGCCGGAATCCCGGTGGTGGTGGTCGGGCGCCCGCCGGTGCCGGCGGGCGTGCCGGTGGCCGGTACCCCGGAGGAGGCCCTCGCCCTGCTGCGGGACCTGCGGGACCTGCGGGGCCTGCGGGGCCTGTCGGATCCGGGAGACCTGCGGGACCTGGGGGATCGCGGCTGACTGCCGGAGCCGGTCTCGGCTATCGGACACGGGACGGCGCGTCGGTCACCGCGCAGGCCGGGCGGCGCTCGCTCGGTGCGGCGCCGCCCGTCCTGTCAGGCCTCGGGGTAGCGGCGCGGTGTCCAGACGATCTGCCGCCCGTCGCCCCGGTGCACCCACCGGGTCTGTGAGGACCCGACGATGAGGATCGTCCGCATGTCGACCTCCATCGGGTCCAGATCGGCCAGCCGTACGGTCCGCACACTCTCCGCCGGTCCTCCGACGTCCCGGCCGAGTACGACGGGCGTGTCCGGGGAGCGGTGTTCCAGCAGCAGGTCACGGGCCTTGCCGACCTGCCAGGTCCGGCTCCGGGAACCGGGGTTGTACAGGGCCATCACCAGGTCGGCCGCCGCCGCCGCGCGTAGCCGCCCGGCGATGACCTCCCACGGCTTGAGCCGGTCCGACAGGGAGATGGTGGCGTAGTCGTGGCCCAGCGGCGCACCGGCGCGGGCCGCGGCGGCATTGGCCGCGGTCACCCCGGGAAGCACCCGCACCGGGATGTCCGTGTACGTGTCCTGGGAGGCCACCTCCAGCACGGCCGTCGCCATCGCGAAGACCCCGGGGTCGCCGCCCGAGACCACGACCACGCGGCGCCCACGACGAGCGAGGTCGAGGGCGAACTCGGCGCGCTCCGACTCGACCTTGTTGTCGGAGCCGTGACGCTGCTGACCGGGCCTGACCGGCACCCTGTCCAGATACGTCGTGTAGCCGACCACGTCGTCGGCGGCGGCCAGCGCCCCCCGTGTCTCGGGCGTCAGCCACAGCGGTCCCGCCGGCCCGGTCCCCACCACGACGACCTCGCCGGAACCGGGGGCCCGCTCGGGGCGGGGCGCGTCGATCCGGCTGGGCAGCACGGCGACCGCGAAGTACGGGACGGAGTCCGGGTCGGTGTCCGCCAGGTCACCGGTGCGCTCCCCGGCCATGGTGGCCCGCTCGACGTACCGGGCCTCGGGCAGCCGTCCCGACGCCTCGAACGCCCGGCGCACGGCGGGGAAGGTCCGGCCCAGCTTCATCACCACGGCTGAGTCCGTGGCCGCCAGACGTGCCGTCAGCTCCTCCTCGGGCAGGGTGCCCGGCAGGATCGTCAGCACCTCCTCGGCCTCCACGAGCGGGGTGCCGAGGCGGGCCGCGGCGGCGCTGACCGATGTGACGCCGGGGATGACCTCGGTGTCGTAGCGGTCCGCGAGCCGCTTGTGCATGTGCTGGTAGGAGCCGTAGAAGAGCGGGTCGCCCTCGGCGAGCACCGCGACGGTGCGCCCTGCGTCGAGGTGCACCGCGAGGCGGGCCGCGGCCTCGGCGTAGAACTCGTCCAGCGCGCCCCGGTAGCCGCCGGGGTGGTCCGTGGACTCCGTCGTGACGGGGTAGACCAGCGCCTCCTCGATGTGGTCGGCGCGGATGTACTGCGCCGCGATCGAGCGGGCGATGGAGCGGCCGTGCCGCGCCGAGTGGTAGGCCACGACGTCGGCCTCACCGATGATCTGCACGGCACGCACGGTCATCAGCGCCGGGTCACCCGGGCCGAGCCCGACCCCGTACAGCCGTCCGGCGCCTTCCGTCCGCTGCTGCTCGGGCACGCTCACTCCTCCTCGCTGGCGATGGCGTTGACGGCGGCGGCCGCGATGGCGCTACCGCCGCGCCTGCCCCGTACGACGAGGTGCTCAAGCCCGGACGGGTGGGCGGCCAGCGCCTCCTTGGACTCGGCGGCCCCGATGAAGCCGACCGGCACACCGATGACGGCGGCGGGGCGCGGTGCGCCCTCCTCGATCATCTCCAGCAGCCTGAAGAGGGCGGTGGGCGCGTTGCCCACGGCGACGACCGCGCCCTCCATCCGGTCCCGCCACAGCTCCAGGGCGGCGGCGCTGCGGGTGGTGCCGAGCTTCGCGGCCAGCTCGGGCACGGAGGGGTCGGACAGGGTGCAGATCACGTCGTTGCCCGCGGGCAGCCGCTTGCGGGTGACCCCGCTGGCGACCATCGCCACGTCGCACAGGATCGGGGCACCGGAGCGCAGGGCGGCGCGGGCGTCGGCCACCGCGTTCGGGGAGAAGGCGAGATCGCGTACGAGGTCGACCATGCCGCAGGCGTGGATCATGCGGACGGCCACCTGGCTCACATCGGCGGGCAGCCCTGCCAGATCCGCCTCCGCGCGGATGGTGGCGAAGGACTGGCGGTAGATCGCCGGTCCGTCCTTCTCGTACTGGTGCACAGTGCTGTCGCTTTCTTCATCGAACAGGTCGAATTGGTCGAACAGGGGGTGATACATGCTGGTCAGGGGTGTGTGCCCCGGGCCGACGCCACGGCGGCGGCGAGCGCGGCCGGGTCGTCCCGGACCGTCACCGCCTCCGTCGTCCGGTCCCCCCGCACACGGGAGATCCGGTGTCCGCCGGAGGTGGCGACCACGTCGATCCACTCCCCGTGCGGATGGCCGCACCGGCGTTCGCACCCGGACCAGTACACAGGGAGCCGTCCGGCCGGTCCCACGGCGGCCCCCGCCTCGGCCCGCACGTCGGCCAGCGACTTCGCGCAGCCGGGCTGTCCGATGCAGGCCCCCACACCGGCCCACGGGGAGCCGGGACCGGTGATCAGTCCGGCTGCGGAGAGCTCGGCGAGAAGGCCGGCCGCACGGTCGGGCGCGATCCCGGTGACGACGGCTCCGCGCCACGGGGTGAGCCGCAGCCCACCGGCTCCGGACAACAGCCGCCATTGCTCCTGGGCCAGCCGCCCCAGCGGTACGCCGACGGACAGTGCGGCCTCGCGACGGCCGCCCGGGACGGGGCCGTGCGCCGGGGGCAGCGCTTCGAGGGGGCGCGGGTGCCGGTCCGGGGCGACGGGGATGCCGGCCTCGCGCAGCCGCCGCATGGCCTCGGCGGGCAGCGCCGCCGCCGCGTCACCCGGCAGGTCCTTCACCCGCCACGCGCCGGTGTCCCGTGCCGAGTCCAGAAAGGCCTCGGCGGCGATCAGCGCGGCCCGGGGGGCTTCGCCGGCGGGTACCCGGAGGACGGCGTCGCCGTCCCCGACGCGCAGCCGGCCGCTGCCGTCACCGAGGCCCAGGAGGGTGAGGTCGGCGCCGAGGGCGTCCACGTCACCGCGGCCGTCGTCGAGCGCGAACAGAAAGCGTCCGGAGAGCTCCGTCGCACGGTCGCTCCCGCAGAGGAGCCGGTCCAGTCGGGTCAGCCACGGTCCGACGTCGGCGGCACCGAGACGGTCGAGCCCGGAGAGCGGGGAGGCGACCACGTTCCGTACCCGTTCATGGTGTTCGGAGGGCAGCAGCCCGGCCCGGTCCAGCAGCCCGGCCAGTTCCGCTCCGCAGTCCGGGGCGAGCCCGCGCAGCTGCACGTTTCCGCGGGAGGTGAGATGCAGCTCACCGTCACCGAAGTGCCCGGCAGCGTGTCCGAGGGCCTCGGCCTGAGGGGGTGTCAGCACCCCGCCGGGTATGCGGATCCGCGCCAGCGCACCGTCGTCCGCCCGGTGCAGGCGCAGTGCGCCGGGGCACGCGTCCCCGCCGCTCCGGGCGCACGCATCGCCCGGAGGACGGGGCGTAAGGGGGGAGGCCGACATGGCGGCGAGCATACCGACCGTGACCGTGGCGGACCCCTGCGGTCACTGTGACCTACGGGACACCCCCCACGGCCGGGGCGGGGGCCGTCTGGTCAGGACCCCCCACCCCCCGCCTACTATGCCTAGCGGCGGTCCGTTCGGTCCGCCATCGCCAGACGGCGACACGGAGGAAGCCCGGTGAGAATCCGGCGCGGTCCCGCCACTGTGAGCCCGGCCCATCGGCCGGACGAGTCAGGAACTCCATTCCCCAAGCTCTCGGCTTCGCTCGAGCAGGGGAGACCCCAATCCGACACTGCCCGGGGCGTGGACACCCCGAGGAAGGCCTGACGCCGCATGATCCTGCTCCTGTCGACGTCCGACACCGACCTGCTCAGCGCCCGTGCCTCCGGCGGCCCGGTCGGCTTCCGCTACGCGAATCCGTCCCGCCTCTCCGTCGAGGACCTGCCGCGGCTCCTGGAGGGCGCGGACCTCGTCGTCGTACGCCTCCTCGGTGGTGTCCGCGCCTGGCAGGAAGGGCTCGACCAGGTGCTGGCCACCGGCCGCCCGGTCGTCGTCCTCACCGGTGAACAGGCCCCCGACGCCCAGCTGATGGCCGCGTCGACCGTGCCCATCGGCATCGCGGCGGAGGCGCACGCCTACCTCGCGCACGGCGGCCCCGCCAACCTGGAGCAGCTGGCCCGCTTCCTCTCCGACACCGTGCTGCTCACCGGCCACGGCTTCGAGCCGCCCGCCCCGGCCCCCGCGTGGGGCCCGCTGGAGCGGACCGCCCGTGACGTCGCCGGCCCGACGGTCGCGGTGCTCTACTACCGCGCCCACCACATGAGCGGGAACACCGACTTCGTCGAGGCGCTCTGCAGGGCCGTGGAGGACGCCGGTGCGCGCCCCCTCCCGCTGTACGTCGCCTCGCTCCGCACGCCCGAGCCCGAGCTCATCGACGAGCTCCGGGCCGCCGACGCCATCGTCACCACCGTGCTCGCCGCGGGCGGCACCAAGCCGGCCACCGCGTCCGCGGGCGGCGACGACGAGTCCTGGGACGCCGGCGCCCTCACCGGTCTCGACGTCCCGGTCCTCCAGGCGCTCTGCCTCACCAGCCCCCGCGCGGCCTGGGAGGAGAACGACGAGGGTGTCTCCCCGCTGGACGCGGCCACGCAGATCGCCGTCCCCGAGTTCGACGGCCGCCTGATCACCGTGCCGTTCTCCTTCAAGGAGATCGACGAGGACGGCCTGCCCGCGTACGTCGCCGACCCCGAGCGCGCCGCCCGGGTCGCCGGGATCGCCGTACGGCACGCCAGGCTGCGCCACATCCCGGCCGCCGAGAAGCGGATAGCGCTCGTCCTGTCCGCCTACCCGACCAAGCACTCCCGGATCGGCAACGCGGTCGGCCTCGACACGCCCGCCAGCGCCGTCGCCCTGCTGCGCAGGCTCCGGGCGGAGGGCTACGACTTCGGGCCCGAGGAGGAGATCCCGGGCCTGGTCTCGGGCGACGGCGACGAGCTGATCTACGCGCTGATCGAGGCCGGTGGCCACGACCAGGAGTGGCTCACCGAGGAGCAGCTGGCCCGCAACCCCGTCCGCATCCCCGCCGCCGACTACCGCCGCTGGTTCGCCACGCTGCCCGCCGAACTCCGCGCGTCCGTCGAGGAGCACTGGGGCCCGGCCCCCGGCGAGATGTTCGTCGACCGGTCCCGCAACCCCGAGGGCGACATCGTGCTCGCCGCCCTGCGCCGCGGGAACCTGCTGATCCTCATCCAGCCGCCGCGCGGCTTCGGCGAGAATCCGATCGCGATCTACCACGACCCCGACCTGCCGCCCTCGCACCACTACCTCGCCGCGTACCGCTGGATCGCCGCGTCCGCCGACGACAACGGCTTCGGCGCCGACGCGATGATCCACCTCGGCAAGCACGGCAACCTGGAGTGGCTGCCCGGCAAGAACGCCGGCCTCTCAGCCGCCTGCGGTCCCGACGCGGCGCTCGGCGACCTGCCGCTGGTCTATCCGTTCCTGGTCAACGACCCGGGCGAGGGCACCCAGGCCAAGCGCCGCGTGCACGCCACCCTCGTCGACCACCTGGTGCCGCCGATGGCCCGCGCCGACAGTTACGGCGACATCGCCCGGCTCGAACAACTCCTGGACGAGCACGCCCAGATCGCCGCGATGGACCCGGCCAAGCTGCCGGCCGTCCGCGCCCAGATCTGGACCCTCATCCAGGCCGCGAAGCTCGACCACGACCTGGGCCTGGAGAACCGGCCCGAGGACGAGGGCTTCGACGAATTCATCATGCATCTCGACGGCTGGCTCTGTGAGATCAAGGACGTCCAGATCCGCGACGGTCTGCACGTCCTCGGCAGCGCCCCGGCAGGCAAGAACCGCGTCAACCTCGTCCTCGCCGTCCTGCGCGCCCGCCAGATCTGGGGCGGCACGGCCTCGCTGCCCGGCCTGCGCGAGGCGCTCGGCCTCGACGAGTCGGCCGCCACCCGTACCGCCGCCGACGAGACCGAGGAGAAGGCCCGCGCGCTCGTCCAGGCGATGGACGACGCCGACTGGGACCCGGACGCCGTCGCCGGAGTGGCCGCGGGGCACCCTCAGGCCGTCGCCGACATCCTCGACTTCGCCGCCCGCGAGGTCGTGCCCCGCCTCGCCGCGACCACCGACGAGCTCGACCACGCGGTCCACGCGCTGAACGGCGGCTTCGTCCCCGCCGGACCGTCCGGATCCCCGCTCCGCGGCCTGGTCAACGTCCTGCCGACCGGCCGCAACTTCTACTCGGTCGACCCGAAGGCCGTCCCCTCCCGCCTCGCCTGGGAGACCGGTCAGGCCCTCGCCGACTCGCTCCTGGAGCGCTACCGCGCCGACAACGGCGAGTGGCCCACCTCCGTCGGCCTGTCCCTGTGGGGCACCAGCGCCATGCGCACCGCCGGCGACGACATCGCGGAGGCGTTCGCCCTGCTCGGTGTCCGTCCCGTCTGGGACGACGCCTCCCGCCGGGTCACCGGCCTGGAGCCGATCCCGTACGAGGAGCTGGGCCGGCCCCGCATCGACGTCACGCTGCGCATTTCCGGCTTCTTCCGCGACGCGTTCCCGCACACCATCGGCCTGCTCGACGACGCGGTGCGCCTGGCGGCCTCCCTCGACGAGCCCGCCGAGCAGAACTTCGTACGCGCCCACACGCAGGCCGACCTCGCCGAACACGGCGACGAGCGGCGCGCCACCACCCGGATCTTCGGCTCCCGTCCCGGTACGTACGGCGCCGGGCTGCTCCAGCTGATCGACTCCCGCGACTGGCGCACCGACGCCGACCTCGCCGAGGTGTACACGGTGTGGGGTGGCTACGCCTACGGCCGTGAGCTGGACGGACGCCCGGCGCGGGACGAGATGGAGACCGCGTACAAGCGGATCGCGGTGGCGGCGAAGAACACCGACACCCGTGAGCACGACATCGCGGACTCGGACGACTACTTCCAGTACCACGGCGGCATGGTCGCGACCGTACGCGCGCTGAAGGGCACCGCCCCCGAGGCGTACATCGGCGACTCGACCCGCCCCGAGACGGTCCGCACCCGCACGCTGGTCGAGGAGACGTCCCGGGTCTTCCGCGCCCGTGTGGTCAACCCGAAGTGGATCGAGGCGATGCGCCGCCACGGGTACAAGGGCGCCTTCGAGCTCGCCGCGACGGTCGACTACCTGTTCGGGTACGACGCGACGACCGGTGTCGTCGCGGACTGGATGTACGACAAGCTCACCGAGACGTACGTCCTCGACCCGACGAACCGCGAATTCCTCCAGCAGGCGAATCCCTGGGCACTCCACGGCATCGCGGAGCGACTCCTGGAGGCGGAGTCCCGGGGCATGTGGGCCAAGCCCGACCCGGCGGTGCTCGAGGCGCTGCGCCAGGTGTTCCTGGAGACCGAGGGCGACCTGGAGGGCGAGGACTGAGCCGCGCACCGGCCGGGGAGCCCTCCGGCCGGTGACCGGCGGTCCTGCCTTGCTGCCTCCGGGCAGCGGGTCCAAGCTTGTGGAATGGGTGACCGAGCGGGCCACGCGCCCATCTCTTCTGTCCACCACACGTTCCGCTTGATGGAAGCCGTGGCGGCGCACGAGGGCGGCGCGCCCGCCGAGCTGCTGGCGCGGCAGGCGGGGCTGCCGCCGGACACGGCCCACGAGCTGCTGTGGGCCCTCACGCAGGAGGGCTACCTGCGCATGCTCGAGGACGGCGGTTACGTCCTGGGCGACAAGCTGCACAGCGCGCACCCGGCACCGGACCTGGTCAGTCGGTTCCGTCCCGCACTCGCCTCCCTGCGGAACGACGTGTCGGCCGCGGCCTACCTCACCTTCTACGAGGAGGGCGAGATCCGGATCGCGGAGATCGTCGACAGCCCGAAGACGCCCAGGGTCGACCTCTGGGTGGGATTCCAGGACGCCGGGCACGCCACGGCGCTCGGCAAGTGCGTCCTGCGCGAACTGGACGCCGACGCGCGCGGCGAATACCTCTCGCGGCACACCCTCGCCGACCTGACCCCCCGCACCATCACGCACCGGGAGGAGCTGATCCGGCAGCTGGAGGGGACGCAGTCGGCGCCGGTGGTCATGGACCGGGAGGAGTACGACCTCGGCACGGTGTGCGTCGCGGTGCCCGTCCGCAGCGGTGACAAGCTCGGCTCGCTCGGCGTCTCCTTCCGGGCGGACCGGATGTACCGCACCAGCCAGGTCCGCGAGAGCCTGCTGTCGTCGGCGGCCCGGGTGACCAGGGATATCGCCCTCGGCGGCTGAGAACGGCCCGGAGCGGCGGCCTCCTTCGGGAGTCCGGGGCGCGGAAGCCCGGAGTCCGGGACGCGGCGTTCCCTAGGAGGTGCGCCCGCCGGCCGTGAGGGCCTTGAGCTCGTCCAGCACGTCCCGCATCACGAGGGACATCGCGCGTTCCTCGGCCTCGGTGATCCACCGCTCGAAGCCGACCTTGAAGACGGCGATCCCCGTCTCGGCGCTCAGGCTCGCCGCCGGCTCCGGAACGCCGCGCCCGCGCAGGGTGGCGGCGAGCGCGGCCGACAGCGAGGCGAGCTTGATCAGCTCGCGCTCCTGGAGTTCGGCGTTCGCGACGATCACGGCCTGCCGCTTCCGCGCGTACTCCCGGCGGTCGTCGAACATCTCGGACACCGCGTCGAGGCCCGCCGCGAGCGCGTCGATCGGGGCCGTGGTCTCCGGGACGCCGGCCACCGCCCCGACGAGCAGGTCCCGCAGCTCGGAGCCGCCGAAGAGCACCTCGCGCTTGTCGGCGTAGTGCCTGAAGTAGGTCCGCTCCGTGAGCCCGGCCCGCCTGGCGATCTCCGCGACGGTGGTCTGCTCGAATCCGCGCTCGCTGTACAGCTCCAGCGCCGCCTCGGCCAGGCGCCCGCGCGCGTTCGGCTCCCATCTACCCATGGGCCGATCCTACGTGACGGCAGTGACTGACATCGAGCCTCATTGTGCATGTCAGTCGCTGACATCAGGTGTTACGGTGGATGTCAGTCACTGACATCCAGAGTTGGAGTTTCCCATGCGCATCTTCGTGACCGGCGCGTCCGGCTGGATCGGGTCCGCCGTCGTTCCCGAGCTCATCGACGCGGGCCACCAGGTGGTCGGGCTCGCCCGATCCGACTCGTCCGCGGCCGCGCTCACCGGGGCCGGGGCGGAGGTGGTCCGGGGCACCGTCGACGACCTCGACGTCCTGCGGGACGCGGCCGCCGCCGCGGACGGGGTCATCCACCTCGCCTTCAAGCACGACATCGCCTTCTCGGGCGACTTCCTGGGCGCCGCGGAGGCCGACCGGCGTGCGGTCGACGCCTTCGGCGACGTACTGGCGGGCACCGACCGCCCCTTCGTCATCGCCTCGGGCGTCGCCGGCCTCCTCCCCGGGCGGGTGGCGACCGAGCGCGACATGCCGACGATCGACGGCTCGCCGGTCTCGGTCAGGGCGGCCACCTCCCTGGCGGCGCTCGCCCTCGCCCCGCGCGGCATCCGCTCGTCCGTGGTGCGGCTCTCCCCCACCTGCCACGGCGAGGGGGACAACGGCTTCACCGCGGCCCTGGTGGCCGTCGCCCGGGAACGCGGAGTCTCGGGGTACATCGGTGACGGTGCGAACCGGTGGCCGGCGGTCCACCGCCTCGACGCCGCGCGGCTGTTCCGCCTCGCGGTCGAGGAGGCACCCGCCGGATCGGTGCTGCACGGAGTCGCGGAGGAGGGCGTCGCCATCCGTGACATCGCCGAGGTGATCGGCCGCCACCTCGACGTGCCGGTGACCTCCGTGGACCCGTCGGCCGCGGGGGAGCACTTCGGGTGGCTGGGCGGTTTCCTCGCCGTGGACGCCCCGGCGTCGCACGCCCTCACCGGCGAGCTGCTCGGCTGGCGGCCGACGCGGCCCGGCCTGCTCCAGGACCTCGATGCGGGCCATTACTTCGACGCCGCCTCCGCCTCCGCCGTCACGCTCTGACCGCCGGTCGACGGGCCGGGGGCCGGCCGGGCCCCCGACCCGGACGTCAGGCCTCCCGGCGCTCCTGGCGGTCCCGGCTGTCCTGGCGGCCCCGGAGGCCCGGACCTCCTCCTGACCGGGCCTCCTCCTGACCGGGCCTCCTCCGTCGGACCTCCTCCGCCTGACCGGTCAGGAATCGAGAAGCGCGCGGAACGGAGCCGCAATAGCTTCTTCTCATGACCTCCATCGCATCCGTCACCCTCGAGGTGGACGACCCCACCGCAGCCGAACGCTTCTACGCCGACGCGTTCGGTCTGGGCACCCAGCTACGCGTACGGGCCGCCGAGGCCCCGACCACGGGCTTCCGCGGCTTCACGCTGTCGCTCACGGTCTCGCAGCCGTCCACCGTCAACAGCTTCGTCGACTCCGCCCTCGAAGCCGGAGCCACGTCCGTGAAGCCTGCCGGGAAGTCGCTCTGGGGCTACGGCGCTGTCGTGCAGGCCCCTGACGGCACCCTCTGGAAGATCGCCTCCTCGGCGAAGAAGGACAAGGGCCCCGCCACCCGGCAGATCGACCGCTTCGTGCTCCTGCTGGGCGTCGACGACGTGATCGCGACGAAGGGGTTCTACGTCGAACGCGGCCTCGCCGTGGGCAAGAGCTTCGGCCGCAAGTACGTCGAGTTCGACACGAAGCCGGGCTCCGTCTCCCTGGGGCTCTACGGCCGTGCCGCCCTGGCCAAGGACGCGGGGGTCGCGCCCGACGGCACCGGATCGCACCGGATCGCGATCGGCAGCGACATCGGGCCCTTCACCGATCTGGACGGCTTCGCGTGGGAGAAGACATCGGACTGAGCAGGCCACAGCCCGTCCTCGGCCGCGCAACCGCCCGGCCGCGCATCCGCCCGGCCTCCCGGCCGAACAGGCTGCGCGGCACCGTGGCGCGTGGCACGATCGCGCATGTGACCGGCAGACCCTCCGAAGCGCAGCACCTGCGCGATCTGGCGCTGCTGCGCCGCGTCCGCGACCGGATGGACCGGGAGTACGCGCAGCCGCTGGACGTCGAGGCGCTGGCCCGGGGCGTCAACATGTCGGCCGGGCACCTGAGCCGCCAGTTCCGGCTCGCCTACGGCGAATCGCCGTACGGCTATCTCATGACCCGGCGCATCGAGCGTGCGATGGCACTGCTTCGTCGTGGGGACCTCAGCGTCACCGATGTCTGCTTCGCGGTCGGTTGCTCCTCGCTGGGCACCTTCAGCACGCGGTTCACCGAACTCGTCGGGATGCCGCCCAGCACCTACCGGCGCCGGGCGGCGAGCGGGGCGGCGGGCGTGCCCCCGTGCGTGGCGAAACAGGTGACCAGACCGGTCAGGAATCGAGAAGCACACCCTGCCGAACCGCCGCTAGCGTGACCAGCATGGACATCACCATCAACACGAGCGTCCTCCTGCACGACGACCCGGACGCAGCCCTCGCCTTCTACCGCGACACCCTCGGTTTCGAGGTCCGCAGCGACGTCGGATCCGGCACCATGCGCTGGATCACGGTCGGCCCCGCCGGGCAGCCGGACACGTCCATCCTCCTGGCACCGCCCGCCGCCGACCCCGGCATCACCGAGGACGAACGGCGCACAGTCGTCGAGATGATGGCCAAGGGAACCCACGGCTGGATCCTCCTGTCCACCTCGGACCTGGACGCCACCTTCGAGAAGCTGCAGGCCGGCGACGCCGAGGTCGTCCAGGAGCCGACCCTCCAGCCGTACGGCGTGCGCGACTGCGCCTTCCGCGACCCGGCCGGCAACCAGATCCGCATCAAGGAAGTGCGCTGAGCACGTCCTGTCCGCTGCCGGGACAGGCAGGTCCCTGACCCAGGGCCCTCACCCGTGGTGAGGGCCCTCGGCACGGACGGCGGGGCGGGCGCCCTCAGCTGTCCGCCGCCTCCGGGGCCGCCGTGGACGACCGCTCGATCAGGCCGTTGACCGTCTGGTCGCCGTTCGCGTCCATCGGTGTGGAGTAGTCGCCGACGGCCCAGAAGTCGCCGGAGCTGCCCGCCGGGGCCAGGTCGTAGAAGGCGTACGAGGGCCACCGTGTGTCGCCGTCGGATGCGGGTGCCCCGGCCTCCTTCGTCCAGGTGGCGCCGTCGTAGTGCCAGAAGACCGGGTCCGCCTGGGCGGGTTCGGCCTGGTCGTTGCCGGTGACCCACAGACCGCCCCGGCCGTCGGGCGCGATGGCGTGGACGTACAGGGCCGAGAGCGCCCCGGTGATGTCCTCCCAGGCGGAGCCGTTCCAGTGGGCGACGCCCGGCACGGGCGGGGCGGCATCGGGGCCGACGGCCCAACCGGCGACGTAGACGCTGTCCGAGGACTCGGCGGCGATCTTGGCGGTGTCCGTGCCGGTGAGCAGGGGCGGCTGCTCCATCAGCGTCCATGTGGTGCCGTCCCAGTGGTACGTCACCGGGTGGCCGCCGTCGACCGGGTACCTCATCCCGGTGGCGTAGGCGTCGTCCGCCGAGATCGCGTCGATGCCCCTGATGTCCACGCGTGCGGGCAGCGCGAAGGTCTTCCAGGCGCCGCCGGAGTAGGTGTAGAGCGCGTTACCGCCCTTGAAGAGCCGTCCGGGGACGGCGTCGATCGGTACCTCGGGCCAGGAGTCGTCGGCGGGCCCCGCCGCGGTGACGCTGTTCCAGCGTTCGCCGTCGAAGTGCACGAGCGCCTGGCCCCTGCCCACCGAGCCGTAGGCCCAGACGTCGTCCGCGGAGACGGCGCTCACCGCCGACCACTGCCAGACGGCAGGGAGTCCCGGAGCGGTGTCCTCGGCCCACCGCTCTCCGTCCCAGCGCATGATGACGCCCTCGCCGCCCTTGCGCCCGACCGCCCACGCGAGGTCGTCGTCGACGGTGGAGACGGACATGAGGGAAGTGGCGGGGCTGTCCCCGGAGAGCGAGACCTCCCAGCCGGATGCCTCGGCTGCGCCCGCTCCGCCGGCCATGAGCAGGGTGGACGCGAGAGCCGACGAGACGGCTGCCGTGCGTATGAGGTGCCGTACGAGCATCAGTGGGCTTTCCTTCGAGGTGAGTTGGAGCTTTCCCGGTGCCGGGGGAGGCCTGTGGCCTGTCGGCTACGGGGCCAGACTCACGGTCACGCCCGATGGTTGTAGTGGCTGGTCGTGGCACGGGGTGACGACCTGGACCGCGCCTCACGCCCCGCAGGGGACCGGGCGCCCGGGCACGGACCGGCAGAGGCGGGTGGCCGCATCGCGCAACTTCGCGGGTGGCGTGCCTGGTTGGCGCATCATCACGAAAAAGTGACGAGATACCCACTGAATACCCCATTGTCTTCACAAGGCCTTCACTTGCTGTCATGCTGCTCCGGCTCAACCCGGAACCAGCAGATGGAGCACCTCACATGGCTGACATTCAGCCCACCACCGCGTCCGGTCCGGACGTTCGGAGCGCGGCGGCGGGCACCGTGGAGCCCGCCGCGGCCGGCGCACCCGCCGTCAGGCTGACCGGTCTCGCCATGAAGCGCCGCGGCCCCGTCGCCGTGTGGCTCGGCCTGACCCTCATCACCCTCGGGATCTACCAGCTGGTCTGGTACTTCAAGATCCACAACGAGCTGCAGCAGTTCGACCGGCGCAGGCCCCTGAGCCCGGGCGGCAGCGTGCTGGTCCTCATATTCCTCGGCTGGACCCTGGTCGCTCCGCTGATCTCCTTCCACAACACCGGGAAGGCCATCGCGAACGCCCAGCGCGCGGCCGGTCTGCCGGTGACGTGCAGCCCCGCCGCGAGCATGTGGCTGGCGTTCGTCTTCGGCCTGAACACCTGGTACATGCAGCGCCAGCTCAACCTGGTCGTCGAGGCCTACCCGGGCGCAGCCCCGGGCACCGAGGTCTCGCTCGCGGCCTGAGCCCGGGGAGCGCCGCGTCACGGCGAAGCGTCACGGCGCCACCCGGCACGCCGGTCCGCGCCCGGGTGGCACGGACCGGCGGCCGTTCGGCCCAGCGGTCAGACGGCCATTGCGGGACGTGGACTGCCCTGGAAGACCTGGCTGGTGTGCCAGGAGCGGTGGGCGGTCGAGACGGGACGGACGCCCGGCTGAGGGCCGATCACCGGGCGGCCGGCGAGCGCGACGACGTGCTCGCGCGCGGCGGTGCTGCGGCCGACGAAGCTCTGTGAGACCAGGATGTGGTGGCGCCCGCCGCGGCCCTCGTCACGGCTCTCGTCACGGCCTTCGTCGAGCCCGAGGACGCCTTTGTCGAACAGCTTGTGGTGCAGAGAGCACAGGCACAGCCCGTTCTCGACGTCGTCCGGGCCGTCGAACGCCCACCAGCGCACATGGGCGGCCTCGAGCCCGACCGGCACCGTGCCGATCCTGCCGTCGTACCCGCAGAAGGCGCACTGGTACTCGTACGCCGTCAGGACCATCTCCCGCATCCGCCGGTCCCGCTGCCTGCGCGCGGCCGAGAGCGGCCCGGTCCCGGCCTCCTCCAGTCCGAGGCCGACGGCTTCGCACAGCTCGCCGTGGAGGGAGGGCGGGAAGTTCAGATCGAGCAGCATCCGCGCCATCCGGCCGAGCAGGGGCGGGTCCCGCCGCAGGGCAGCCCTCAGCTCCGGCGCCAGCCGCCCGGCGGCGCTGGTTCCGCGCAGTTCCCTGACCCCGGTCCCGGGGCTGCCGGGCCCGCGGTCGGTGCGCACCTCCCAGACACCGTCACTCGCCAGATGATGGAACGGGTAGGCGGGTGTCGTCCGGTTGCCGGGGCCGTACTCGGCGAGCAGCCGCCGCAGGTCCTCCTCCACCGCGCTGTACCGCAGCTCGTCGTCGGCGTCCTGCTGGAACCGGCTGAGCGCGTACAGGAACAGCAACGGCTTGTGCGGAGCCCGCGTCCCACTCCTCGTCCACTGCCGCAACCGCGCGGTGCGCTCGACCCAGTCCATGGTCGGCGAGCGTAGTGGTGGCCGTCCCGGCGCTCGACCGCGGGCAGGGACGGTGACCCCGGTCCCACCGTCGCCCGCAGATCCTGCTCGTCCCGGCTTCGCTCTCCCCGCTGATCCGAGGAGGGCTTGGGGCTCGGGCGCCCGGCCGGTCCGGCTATTCGGGAAACGGGCCGCGGACCGAGACGCCGCCGTCCAGCACGATCTGCTGACCGGTGATGTAGCGCGCCTCGTCCGAGGCCAGGTAGACGGCTGCGGCAGCCATCTCCTCCGACGTGCCGTAGCGGCCCGCCGGGATCTCGGGGACCCATTCGTCGGAGGGGGCGGCGTTGACGGCGGTGCTGATCGCCCCACCCGCGACGACGTTCATCCGGATGCCGTCCGCCGCGTACTCGGCCGCGACGGTCCGCGCCAGGCTGTACAGGCCGGCCTTGGCGGCCCCGTAACCTGCCTGCTTCGGCGCGGCCATGAACCCGCTGACCGAGCCGATGCTGACGATGCTCCCGCCGGTGCCCTGCGCCAGGAACAGCCGCAGCACCTGGCGCACCGCGCGAGCCACGTAGCGCAGGTTCACGTCGTAGACGGTGTCCCAGTCCTCGTCGGCCATCTCATGCAGCTTGACCGCAGGTACGAACGCCACCTGCCCACCGACCACCGTGACCAGGATGTCCAGCCCGCCGAGCCGTTCGGCCGCGCCGGCGACCACGTCCTCGAGCTGCTCCGGGGAGCGCACGTCACCGCTCAGCGCGTGGGCGACGTGTCCGGCAGCCCGCAACTCGTCCGCCGTCCCGGCCGCCCGCTCGGCGTCCAGGTCGACCACCGCCACCGCCGCCCCGGCGGCCCCACAGGCACGGACGATGCTCCGGCCTATCCCTGCCCCGCCACCACCGATCACCAGAGCCCGCTTGCCGTCGAGCCTGCTCCACCCAGCCATGTGCCCCCCCATGAGTTGCCCAAGGCTATACGCACCAACTGGGCGTTTTCGAGGGCCACAAGGCCATGCAGGAGGAGCCGACCGGCCCCGCCGGTGGCGCCCGGAAGAGAGGCGCGCGAGCGATGACCTGCAGGGCGATGGCGGCCCGGTACCAGCACGTGACAGGCGGCATCCTCGCCGACGTCGCGCAGCGGGTCGGGGGGCTCATCCGGGAGGTGGCCGAGGAGCCCGACGAGAGTGGCGCGGACGGCTCCGCAGGGTCTCGATGAGACTGCAGATGAGACTGCGGGCCCAGGAGAACGCCGAAGGGCCCCACCGCAAGCGGTGGGGCCCTTCGACGTATTGCCCGGTGAGAGCAATGGCGGAGGATACGAGATTCGAACTCGTGAGGGGTTGCCCCCAACACGCTTTCCAAGCGTGCGCCCTAGGCCACTAGGCGAATCCTCCGCGGCAAACAATACAAGACGTTGGAGGGTGCTCGCGAACACGTTCCCCGGAGATCGTTCCCGGACCCCCTCCGGTCCGGGAGCGGGTGGACGGCAGGGGGCTGGGATCGGCTAAGGTGGGCGTCAGCCCCTCACGTGGCGCTATCTGACTGAACTCCCCCAGGGCCGGAAGGCAGCAAGGGTAGGTTGGCTCTGGCGGGTGCGTGGGGGGCCCTTGCGTGTCCGGGGTGTGGTGTCCCACCGGGCGCTCGGTCCCGGGCGGGACCGGTTGTCGGTCCGCCCCGATAACCTCGTATGTGTGTCGTCCCTTGCGCTGTACCGCCGCTATCGCCCCGAGTCCTTCGCCGAGGTCATCGGTCAGGAGCATGTCACTGACCCGTTGCAGCAGGCCCTGCGGAACAACCGGGTCAATCACGCGTACCTGTTCAGCGGGCCGCGAGGCTGCGGGAAGACGACCAGCGCGCGCATCCTCGCCCGCTGTCTGAACTGCGAGCAGGGGCCCACGCCGACCCCCTGCGGTGAGTGCCAGTCCTGCCAGGACCTGGCGCGCAACGGGCCGGGATCGATCGATGTCATCGAGATCGACGCCGCGTCGCACGGTGGTGTGGACGACGCCCGTGACCTGCGGGAGAAGGCGTTCTTCGGGCCCGCGTCGAGCCGGTACAAGATCTACATCATCGACGAGGCGCACATGGTCACCCCGGCCGGGTTCAACGCCCTGCTGAAGGTGGTCGAGGAGCCGCCGGAGCACCTCAAGTTCATCTTCGCGACCACCGAGCCCGAGAAGGTCATCGGCACGATCCGGTCGCGTACGCACCACTACCCCTTCAGGCTGGTCCCCCCCGGGACGCTCCGCGGCTACCTCGCGGAGGTCTGCGGCAAGGAGAACAGCTTCGTCGAGGACGGCGTGCTGCCGCTCGTGGTGCGGGCCGGCGCGGGTTCCGTGCGTGACTCGATGTCCGTGATGGACCAGCTGCTGGCCGGCGCGGGCGACGACGGTGTGACATACGCCATGGCCACCTCGCTCCTCGGCTACACGGACGGGTCCCTGCTGGACTCCGTCGTCGACGCCTTCGCGGCGGGCGACGGGGCGGCGGCCTTCGAGGTCGTGGACCGGGTGATCGAGGGCGGCAACGACCCCCGCCGCTTCGTCGCCGACCTCCTGGAGCGGCTCCGTGACCTGGTGATCCTGGCCGCCGTGCCGGATGCCGGGGAGAAGGGGCTCATCGACGCGCCCGCCGATGTCGTCGAGCGGATGCAGGCCCAGGCGTCCGTGTTCGGCGCCGCCGAGCTGAGCCGCGCCGCCGACCTGGTCAACGAGGGGCTCACCGAGATGCGCGGGGCGACCTCGCCCCGGCTCCAGGTGGAGCTGATCTGCGCCCGGGTGCTGCTGCCCGCCGCCTTCGACGACGAGCGCTCGCTCCAGGCCCGGCTCGACCGGCTGGAGCGCGGGGCGTCCTTCGCCGCGGCCGGGCCCGGGCCCGCCGTGGGATACGTGCCTGGTCCGGAAGCCCATGGAGCCGGCGTCGCGATGCCCGCCGGAGGACCTGCCGCGGCCCGTGCGGCGGCCCGGGGCGAGGCGCCGGGCGGCGGCGCCCCCGTCGACGTACGGCCGGCCGCACCCGTGGCCGCAGAGGCCGCGGCGCCCCCGGCGGTCCAGCAGCCCCAGCCCCCCGTGGCGCAGGAGGCGCCGCCGGCCCAGGAGCCTCCGGCGCCCGCAGGGCAGCGGCCCGGGGCCTGGCCCGCGGCGGCCGGAGCCGGCGGCGGGGGCGGTGCCGAGGCGGCACGCCGGCCCGGCGGCTGGCCCACCGCGTCCACGCCGGGCAGCGGCGTACCGCAGGCGCCCGCGCCCACTCCCGCTCCCGCCCCCGTCCGGGCCGCACCGGCCCCTGCGGCGCAGGCACCCGCGCCGGGCGGGCAGGACATGGCGCAGGGTGCCGCGCAGGTGCGGAACATGTGGCCCGACATCCTCGAGGCCGTGAAGAACCGGCGTCGCTTCACCTGGATCCTCCTCAGCCAGAACGCCCAGGTCACCGGGTTCGACGGCAGCACCCTGCAGATCGGCTTCCTCAACGCCGGTGCCCGTGACACCTTCTCGAGCAGCGGCAGCGAAGAGGTGCTCAAGCAGGCACTCGCCGAGCAGTTCAACGCCAAGTGGCGGGTGGACGCGGTCGTCGACCCGTCGGGCGGCGGCGGGCAGCCCGCGCCGCTCGGCGGCGGTGGCAGGCCCCCCGCCGCCCCGTACCAGCCCCCGTCCGCGCCGCCGGCTCCGTCGTACGAGTCCCGGCCCGCGGCCCCCGTCCCGCAGACGCCGCCGTCCTCGCAGCAGCCCCCGTCGGAGCAGTCCGGGCGGTCCGAGCAGTCCTCGTACGACCGTGGGGCCTCCGAGCCTCCGCGGTCGGTCGCGCCGGAGGACGACACCGCCGAGGCGGACGATCCCGACCTGGTCGACTCCGCGCTCTCCGGCCACGACCTGATCGTCCGCGAGCTGGGAGCCACGGTCGTCGAGGAGTTCACCAACGAGTAGCGGGCTCCGCGCCCCGGAACCCTCGCGCCTGGCGCCCGCCGCGGCCCGGGCCTTTTGCGCGCCCGAGCCCTGGTGCCCCCGTCGCGCCCGCGACTTGTGGGCGCCGGGCTTTCGCGCCCCGGCCCTGCGCACCCCGGGATCTTCGCGTCCCGCGCCCGCCCGGACCCGTCGCCCGCCTGTCCCGCGCCCGCCCGGACCCGTCGCCCGCCTGTCCCGCGCCCGGACCGCCCGAGGGCTGTCCACGGAGCGGCGCCCGTCGAGGCGCCCGGCCCCCGGCAGCTAGGCTGCACCCCGTGAAGGTCCTCGTCATCGGCGGCGGCGCCCGCGAACACGCCCTGTGCCGCTCTCTCTCCCTCGACCCCGATGTCACCGCTCTGTACTGCGCCCCCGGCAACGCCGGAATCGCAGAGGTGGCCGAACTGCACCCGGTCGACGCGCTCGACGGCGACGCCGTCGCGCGCCTCGCCACCGAGCTGGGCGCCGAGCTGGTGGTCGTCGGCCCGGAGGCACCGCTTGTCGCCGGTGTCGCCGACGCCGTGCGCGCGGCCGGCATCCCCTGCTTCGGCCCCTCGGGCGAGGCAGCACAGCTGGAGGGCTCCAAGGCGTTCGCCAAGGACGTCATGGCCGGTGCCAACGTGCCGACCGCCCGCAGCTACGTCTGCACGACACCTGCCGAGATCGACGAGGCGCTGGACGCCTTCGGTGCGCCGTACGTCGTGAAGGACGACGGCCTGGCGGCCGGCAAGGGCGTCGTCGTCACGGACGACGTCGACGCCGCGCGTGCCCACGCCCTCGCCTGCGACCGCGTGGTCATCGAGGAGTTCCTCGACGGCCCCGAGGTGAGCCTCTTCGCGATCACCGACGGGACCACGGTGCTGCCCCTCCAGCCCGCCCAGGACTTCAAGCGGGCCCTGGACGGCGACGAGGGCCCGAACACCGGCGGCATGGGTGCCTACTCCCCGCTCCCGTGGGCCGACCCGAAGCTGGTGGACGAGGTCATGCAGACGGTCCTGCAGCCGACCGTCGACGAGCTCCGCCGCCGCGGAACCCCGTTCTCCGGCCTGCTGTACGCGGGCCTCGCGATCACCTCGCGCGGTGTACGGGTCATCGAGTTCAACGCCCGCTTCGGCGACCCGGAGACGCAGGTCGTCCTGGCGCGGCTCAAGACGCCGCTCGCCGGGATCCTGCTCGGCTCGGCCAACGGCACCCTGGACGTCGTGCCCGCACTGACGTGGCGCGACGACGCCGCCGTCACCGTGGTCATCGCTTCCCACAACTATCCGGACACGCCCCGCACGGGAGATCCGATCGAGGGCCTCGCCGATGTGGAGGCAAAGGATGCACCGCACGCCTTCGTCCTGCACGCCGGCACCCGGCGGGAGGGCGACGCGGTCGTCAGCGCCGGGGGGCGCGTCCTCTCCGTGACGGCGACCGGCAAGGACCTCGCGCAGGCGCGGGAGCGTGCCTACACCGCGGTCGGCCGGGTCCGCCTCGACGGGTCCCAGCACCGTACGGACATCGCCCGCACGGCCGCCGAAGAGGCCTGACACCCGTTCGTCCCCTGTGCCCGGCCCTCCGCGGAGGCGCCGGGCACAGGTGCGTCCGGCAGCCCTCCAGGCCCCGGGAAGGCCGTGTCCGGCGGCCCGGGGACCCCGGGGCGGACCGGCCCGTGCGCCGGAGCCGGACCGGCCCGTGCGCCGGGGGCGGGGCGGGTCGCGGTATCACCGAACGCCTCCGGACCCACACGTCAGCAGCTTTGCCCAAAGCCATTCCATCGGGTGACGGCTCGGCCATCCGGATGACGCCCGCCGAGGCCCCAACTAGGGTGCGGCGCAAGCGTTCCGGCACTTGGCCCACCGGCATTGCGATGTCGGTGACGGGTGCCACAGTGGGGGAGTGACCAACACCGTCGCGGGGGCAGAGGGGGTGACGTCCAGCCGTGTCCGGTACCGGTTCGGTTGAGGAGCTGGGTGCGCACGCAGCGCGGGCCAGGGCTGTGGCTCTGCTGCGTATCCGCAGCAGAGCCACAGCCCTGGCGATCCTGCCGGCGGGCGTGGCCGTCGTGCTGCTCGTCGCGAGCGCCCAGGGGCACATCGGCCCAGGCGTGTGGTCCACGGTCAGCTGGGCGGTGGCGGCCCTCGCGGTCGTCGTGCTGCTGCTCGCCGCCGCGGTCGCGGTCGCGGTGGCGCGCGCGAGGCCCGCGGTCAGCCCGACGGTGCCCCTCACCGAGGCCGCTGCCCCCGATCTCTACCGGCTGGTCCGGGACCTCGCCGACCGGCTCGACGTCCCGGCGCCGTCGGCCATAGCGCTGACCCCGGACTGCGACAGCTGGCTGGAGGACCGTACGCACCCCGCCGCCCAGCCGAAGGCCGAGGCCCTCAAGGGGCTGGCCGGGACCCGCCGCGGGCGCAGGGTCCCGGCGGCTCCCGTGCTCGTCATCGGCTCCCCCTTCCTGTGGTGGATGAGGGTCGCCGAGCTCCGGGCCGTGCTGGCACCGGTCGTCGCGGGCACCGGACCGTCCGCCCACCCCGACATAGCAGCAGCCCGCCGCTTCGTCCGTGGTCTGGACGCCGCGGTTGCCGACGCGGTTCTGCCGGGGCAGGGGATCGTGCGCCGGATCTCCTCGGCCTTCGTGGGGTGGATCGCCAGGGTGCTGCTGCGCGGCTGTCGCGGCCATGCCGCGGAGATGGAGCGCTGCGTGGCCACCGCAGCGTCGGGGCGCGCCCAGGAAGTGGACTACGGGCTGCGGATCGTCGCCCAGGAGCAGGTCGGGCTGGCCTACGCGGGCTGGGACCGGCTGCTGACCCGGGTCGCGCTGCCCGCATGGCGGATGGGGCGCTGGCCCTCCAGGCTGGACGCCGGCGTCGTCTCGGCGCTCACCGAGCTCTCCCGGCGCGACCGGCTCGCCGACGGCTTCACCTCCCGGCTGGGGGAGCGCCCGGCCTGCGATCTGATCGAGGAGCCGGGCGCCGCCGACGAGGCGGCCTCGCTGCTGGCCGCCCGGCTCTTCCACGGCGGGCCGGCGGAGACCGGACCCGGCTGGTCCCCCGTCGACTGGCAGCAGTATCCGGAGGAGGTCGTGGACCGGAAGTGGCGCACGGAGGCCGCCCGGCTGCACCAAGTGCTCGACGCCATGGGGGTGGCCACGAGCGTCTCCGTGGGGGTGCAGGGCGCGCCGGCGGGTGCTGACGGCTCCGCCGTCCCCACCTTGGCGCGTGTGATCGACCACCTCGCCACCCCGGGAGCCGACAGCGAGGCGCTCGCGGCGGGGATCGGGGCCGCTCTCGCGCGTGACGAGGAGAAGGCGGCACCGCGGCCCCGGGCCGGCGGCAGCGCTGCGGACGGTGGGCCGGCCGCAGCGGGCACCGACCCCCTCGACCTCTGGGGGCCCGTCCCGTTGCCGCTCTTCCCCCTCCAGCCGCCTCGTACGGGCGCGGAGCTGCTCGCCGACCACGTCGTGGCGATGGTGTGCTGCGCGGCGGTGGACACGGCGGGGGCCGCTCCCGGTCTCGACTGGCTCGACGGCCCCGCGCTGCTGGTCGACGGCGGCCGCAGGTCGGACCTCGGTGCTCCCGTGCTCAGCCTCGTCGAGGACGGCGACGCGGATCCGCTGCTCTCCTGGCTCACTGCTGTGGGGGTGCGCACCGACAAGCCCGTACGCCTGGGCTGAACGGTGCGCACCGACAAGCCGTACGGCTGGGCTGAACGGTGCGCACCGACAAGCCGTACGGCTGGGCTGAACGGTGCGCCCGGGGCGGCAGCTCCTCAAGTGAACGGCCGACCGTTCACTTAGATCAATAAATGTCCTGAATATCCCCCTGATGCCCGGAAGATTGGACTCTGGGCGCGCCAATTCGCGACGAACGGTGACGGAGCGCGTGCGTAATGTGATGTGCTGGGGGTGGCGCCGACACATCCGGCGCACCGGATGTATCGGGGACGAGGGAGGGGTGCGGGATGGGGGCGGAGCAGATCCGGCGATGGGAATCGGGTGCCCTCGCGCATGCCGTGAGCGACCCCTTCGGGCAGGGCCCGCTGCCCTGGCTGCGAGGCAGCGAGAACTACTTCGACGACACCGGTCACGTCGTCCCCTGGTACGCCGACCCCGACCTCGGCCGCAGTGGGTCCGGCGGCGGCACGCGGACCGCGGACGACGTGCACCAGCAGATCAAGGGGTTCGTGTCCCCCGGGGCCGCGGCGCCCGGCGAGGCCATCGACTTCCACATCACCGTGGACCCGCCCCAGCAGTTCTCCGTGGACGTCTACCGCATCGGGCACTACGCCGGCGACGGCGCCGCCAAGATCACCACCAGCCCGCGGCTCTCCGGCATCGTCCAGCCCGCGCCGCTGGCCGCGGAGCGGACGGTCTCCTGCCATCACTGGTGGCTCTCCTGGCGGCTGCAGATCCCCAGCTACTGGTCGGTCGGGGCCTACGTCGCCGTGCTGACCACCGCCGACGGCCACCGCTCGCACGTCCCTTTCACGGTCCGCGACGACCACCCGGCGGACCTGCTGCTCCTGCTCCCGGACGTCACCTGGCAGGCGTACAACCTCTACCCCGAGGACGGCCGCACGGGCGCGAGTCTCTACCACGCCTGGGACGAGCAGGGCCGGCTGCTGGGCGAGGAGGACGCCGCGGCCACCATCTCCTTCGACCGTCCCTACGCGGGCGCGGGCCTGCCCCTCCACGTCGGCCACGCCTACGACTTCATCCGCTGGGCCGAGCGTTACGGCTACGACCTCGCGTACGCCGACGCCCGCGACCTGCACGCGGGCCGCGTCGACCCCAGCCGCTACCGGGGCCTGGTCTTCCCCGGCCACGACGAGTACTGGTCGGTGCCGATGCGTCGCACCGCCGAGCTCGCCCGGGACACCGGCACCTCGCTCGTCTTCCTCTCGGCCAACACCATGTACTGGCAGGTCGGCCTCGGCCCGTCGCCCTCCGGGGTCCCCGACCGCCTGCTCACCTGCCGCAAGCGCCGCGGCCCGGGCAAGTCCGCGCTGTGGCGCGAGATCGACCGCCCCGAACAGCAGCTCCTCGGCATCCAGTACGCGGGCCGGGTCCCCGACCCGCACCCCCTGGTCGTGCGGAACGCCTCGCACTGGCTCTGGGAGGCGACCGGGGCGGCCGAGGGCGACGAGATCGACGGGCTGGTCGCCGGCGAGGCCGACCGCTACTTCCCGCGCACGGCGCTGCCCGAGCACGAGAGCCGCATGCTGCTCGCGCACTCCCCGTACGCCGACAGCGAGGGGACCACGCGGCACCAGGAGACCTCGCTGTACCGCGCTCCGTCGGGAGCGCTCGTCTTCGCCTCGGGCACCTTCGCCTGGTCCCCCGCTCTGGACCGCCCCGGCCATGTCGACTCCCGTGTCCAGCGGGCCACGGCCAATCTGCTCGACCGGATCTGCAAGAGGGACTGAGAAGCGGAACCCGGTGCGCGGGCACGCGGCGGGCCCCTGCCCGGCCGGTGCGCGGCGCTGCTCCTGTCCACGGGGCGACCCCTGTCGGCATGACGACTTCGCATGCGGGACAATCGGAACGACTCCTGGATCAACCTACGCGGAGGCAGCGTGTCCGGTTTCGTAGAAAAGCCCGAGCCCGTGCAGGTGCCGGGGCTCACCCACCTGCACACAGGCAAGGTGCGCGACCTGTACCGGAACGAGGCGGGTGACCTCGTGATGGTCGCCAGCGACCGTATGTCCGCGTACGACTGGGTCCTGCCCACCGAGATCCCGGACAAGGGCCGTGTGCTCACCCAGCTGTCGCTGTGGTGGTTCGACCAGCTCGCCGATCTCGTCCCCAACCACGTGCTGTCGACGGAGCTCCCCGCAGGCGCACCCGCCGACTGGGCCGGCCGCACCCTGATCTGCCGGTCGCTGCGCATGGTCCCCGTCGAGTGCGTGGCGCGCGGGTATCTGACCGGCTCCGGCCTGGTCGAGTACGACGCGACCCGTACGGTCTGCGGTCTCGGTCTGCCCGAAGGCCTCGTCGACGGCTCCGAGCTGCCGGCCCCGATCTTCACCCCGGCCACGAAGGCCGCGGTCGGCGATCACGACGAGAACGTCTCGTACGAGGAGGTCGCCCGCGAGGTCGGCCCCGAGACGGCGGCCGTGCTGCGCCGCACGACGCTGGACGTCTACGGCCGTGCCCGGGACATCGCCCGCGAGCGCGGCATCATCCTCGCGGACACGAAGTTCGAGTTCGGATTCGCGGCCACCGCGGACGGCGCCGAGGAGCTGATCCTCGCGGACGAGGTGCTGACGCCGGACTCCTCCCGTTTCTGGCCGGCCGGGAGCTGGGAGCCGGGCAGGGCGCAGCCTTCGTACGACAAGCAGTTCGTGCGCGACTGGCTGACCTCGCCGGCCTCCGGCTGGGACCGCCACGGCGAGCAGCCGCCCCCGCCGCTGCCGCAGGAGATCGTCGACGCGACCCGGGCCAAGTACATCGACGCGTACGAGCTCCTGACCGGCACGAGCTGGCCGGCCCAGGGGATGTGACAGCAGAAGGCCCCGGTCACGAGGACCGGGGCCTTCTTGTGCGGAGCGGACGACCAGGTTCGAACTGGCGACCTCAACCTTGGCAAGGTTGCGCTCTACCAACTGAGCTACGTCCGCATGCGCCGAAGCGCGATGCCTACTATACCCAACCTCTTTCGCGTGCGAGACGCACCGCCGCATGGCGGTTCTCCGCACCGAGCTTGGAGACGGCTGCCGACAGGTAGTTGCGCACCGTGCCCTGCGAGAGCGACGCCCGCTCCGCGATCTCCGCGACCGGCGCCCCGTCCGCCGCCAGCTCCAGGACCTCGGCCTCACGGGCGGTCAGGGGGGAGTCCCCGGCGGTGATCGCGTCGGCCGCCAACTCCGGGTCCACATAGCGGTTTCCCGCGTGCACGGTACGGATGATCTCGGCCAGTCGCCGGGCACTGACGGTCTTCGGGACGAAGGCGCGGACGCCCGCCTCCAGCGCCCGCTTCAGGTGTCCGGGCCGGCCGTGACTCGTCACGATCATGGTCCGGCAGCCGGGCAGCCCGGTCCGCAGCGATGTGGCGACCTTCACACCGTCCGCGCCCGGCATCTCCAGGTCCAGGACGGCCACGTCGGGCCGGTGGGCCAGGGCCATCGCGAGCGCCTCCGGGCCGGTCGCCGCCTCGGCGACCAGCACGATGTCGTCCTCCAGCGCGAGGAGCGCGGCCAGCGCGCCCCGGATGAGGTGCTCGTCGTCGGCGAGCAGGACGCGGACGGGCTCGGGTACGGGTGTCATCGGTTCTCCAACGGGGAGGGTGCGGTTTTCCGTGGGGAGGGCAGCGGGACCTCCGCGGTGAGGTGGAAGAGGCCGTCGCCCGCCGGTCCGGCCTCCAGCGAACCGCCGACCGCGGCCAGCCGTTCCCGGAGCCCGTGGAGGCCCGAGCCGCCGCCGGGGAGGGCCGCCGCCCCGGGATTCACCCCGTCGTTCTCCACCACCAGCCGGACCCCGTCCCGCGCGGTCTCCAGACGGATGGTGCACCGCTGGGGATCGCCGTGCCGCAGCACGTTGGTGGCCGCCTCCCGTACGGCCCAGCCGAGCGCCGACTGCACCGCGGCGGGAAGCTGCTTCCCGCCGGTCCCGTCCACGGCACACTCGATACCGGCCGCGCGCAGGACCCCCTGGGCGCCGAGGAGTTCCGTACCGAGATCGGCCTCCCGGTAGCCCCGTACGACGTCGCGGACCTCCTGCTGGGAGGTGCGCGCGATGCGCTGCACCTCGACCATCTGGTCCATGGCGGTGGGCTTGCCTCGTTGTGCGAGCTCTACGGCCAGTTCGCTCTTCAGGGCGATCACCGCCAGGTTCCGGCCCAGCACGTCATGCATGTCGCGTCCGAACCGCAGCCGTTCCTCGGCGACGGCCAGCCGGGTCTCCACGTCCTGGGCGTCGCGGAGTTTCGCCATCACGTCCAGGGACCAGGCGGAGATCCGCATGGTGCAGGCGAACATTCCGGTGCCGAAACACACGCCGACGAAGGTCTGGAGCACGAGGGACCCGCTCGCTCCGGCCAGCGAGGCGCCGCCGCTCACGCCCGCCGCCACGAGGGGCAGGGCCACCGCGGACACCCGCACGGGCGCGAGCAGGACGAGGGAGGCCGTGAACGGCAGGGTCGCCGCGGCCAGGGACAGGGGCAGTTCGGGAAATTCCTCCGGGCCGGCGTACGCACCGAGTGCCAGCAGGCCCGCCGTGTGCGCGAGCATCAGGACGGCACCGAGCGCCGGCAGCGGCGGCCCGAGCGTCCGGCGGCCCAGGTAGCTGTCCAGGGCCCCGCCCACCAGGGGGACCGAGCAGCACCCCTGGGCGACCGCGGCCAGCACCGTCGCGGCGATCAGCGCGACGGGTGCACCGGAATGCCGCACCGGCTGCGCCACCGACATCAGCACCGGGCACACCAGCGCCATCCACACCAGGAAGTGCAGGGAGCCGCGCGTGTAGAGATCGATCTTGTCGAATCCGCTGCGGCGCTTCCAGCTCCGCACCTGTCCCCGCACCCACACAGCCCGCATCCCCCTCGGCCCCGTCCGGCTCAGCTCCGCGGATCCCATCGGAACCACCGCTGCACAGCAAACACCGCGAGCCCCGTCCATGCCAGGGCCGCCACGGCCGCGCCGAGCACGTCGCCGCCCGGCACACCGCCCAGCCAGCCGGCCCGGACGAGCGTCATGACCCCGGTCAACGGCAGCAGTTCGCACAGTGAGGCGGCCGGGCCGGGGAGGATCTCCAGGGGTACGAAGAGCCCGGAGCCCAGGAGCGAGACGAGGAAGAGCGGCAGCGTGGTCAGCTGGGCGGTCTGCACCGAGCGGGTCAGGACCGACGTCGCCGCGGCCAGAACGGTCATCAGCACGAGGCCCAGGAGCAGTCCGAGGACCAGCAGTTCGGGCCGGAGCGGCGCCGACAGGCCGAAGGCCGCCGTGCCGGCCACCACGATCAGCACGGACTGGACGAGCGCGAGGAGGGCGGCCGGGAGCGCCGTACCGGTGAGGATCTCGTGATCGGAGACCTCCCCCGTACGGAGCCGCTTCAGGACGAGTTCCTCGCGCCGCGCCACGTAGGCGGCGACCAGGTTCATGTAGACGACCTGGAGCAGCACCATGCCGATGCCACCGCTCAGGGACGCCCCGGCGACGGTCACGCCCGATCCGCCGAGATCGATCTGCTCCAGCGTGGACCTCATCACGAGGATCAGCGCCACAGGCATCAGCAGGGCGACGAAGACGGCCGTCCTGTTCCGCACGAGGAGCGTCACCTCGGCCCGTCCGAGTGCGCCCAGCCGCCCAGCGACCGTGGTTCCCGTCATGCCGCCGCCACCTTCTCCGCCTCCGTCTGCGTCTTCGCGATCTCGAGGAACGCCTCTTCCAGCGAGGCGGAGCGGGCATCGAGCCCCAGCAGCTCCACGTCCGACTCGCGGGCCCAGCTCAGCAGGGTGTGCAGGGACTCCTGGAGGGTCCGCGTACGGATGTCGACGTGCCGTCCGTCGGAGCGTCCGCCCAGCACCGGGGGGAGCCGGTCCGCCGACAGCCCGGCCGGGAGCTCGAAACGGATCCGGGCGGGCCGGGCCGCCGTCACGTCGGCGATCGTGCCCGAGGTGACGACGCGTCCCTGGTGCATGATCGCCAGCCGGTCGGCGAGGGCCTCGGCCTCCTCCAGATAGTGCGTGGTCAGCAGGACGGTCGTGCCGCCGTCCCGCAGCTCCCGCACCAGCCGCCACGTCTCACGCCTGCCCTCGGCGTCGAGTCCTGTCGTCGGCTCGTCCAGGAAGAGGACCTCCGGCCTGCCGAGCAGGGCGAGCGCCAGATCGAGGCGGCGGCGCTCCCCGCCGGAGAGCTGCTTGACCCGGACCCGGGCCCTGGCCGTGAGGCCCACCAGGTCGAGCGCCTCGCCGGGCGGCCTCGCCCCGCTGGTGCAGCCGGCCCACATCCGCAGGGTCTCGGTGACGGTCAGGTCGGACGGGAAGCCGCCCTCCTGGAGCATCACGCCGGTGCGGGGCCGGACGGCCGCCCGCTCGCGGTAGGGATCGTGGCCGAGGACGCGGACCGTACCGCTGTCGGGGCGTGCCAGCCCTTCCAGCAGTTCGACGGTGGAGGTCTTTCCGGCTCCGTTGGTCCCGAGCAGGGCGAAGAGCTCACCGCGTCCCACGGAGAACGAGACTCCGCGCACTGCTTCGAAGCCCCCCGCGTAGAGCCGCCGGGCCCCGTTCGCCTCGATCACCGCGCCGGGTCCGCCGGACCCGCCGGTCTCGGCAGGGAGAAAGTCGTCGTTGGTCATGGTTCAAGACTTCCGCCCGACGCCGGCTGCGGGCAGTGCGCGGTGTCATCACTGCTCATGACAAACGTCATGCGTCGATATCGGGAAACGTCAAAGGCCCCGGTCGATATCGACCGGGGCCTTTGAATCAAGAGCGGACGACCAGGTTCGAACTGGCGACCTCAACCTTGGCAAGGTTGCGCTCTACCAACTGAGCTACGTCCGCATTGCCACCACTCGGCTTTCACCGGTGGAGCGCTCACCACTCTACCTGATCCACATGGTGGCCCGGTAAGGCGGTGCAGAGCGGGTGACAGGAATTGCACACTGCGCCTTCCCCCTGGAAGGGGGATGTTCTACTACTGAACTACACCCGCACGCTGCGTCGGACCCGGCTTTTCGGCCTTGCCCTTCGGCGTGCTCCAGACTCTAGCCGACCTGCAGGGGTGTTGTGCAAGTCGGCTCCCCGAGGTGTCGCCCGCGGTGCCTGCGGACGCCGTATCGGAACGGAACATTCCGGGCGCCGCCCTCAACTGGCGGCGTTGAACGCCTCGTAGACCTTCTTGGGGATCCGGCCGCGGGCCGGCACCTCCATCCGGTGCGAACGGGCCCAGGCGCGCACGGCCGCCGGGTCGGGTGCGAGGGATGTGTGGTGGTAAGCCACCGGAGCCTTGCCGCGCTTGCCGGTATTTGTCTGCTTTCGGCCGGCCGATACGTACGGCGCCAGCGTCTTACGCAGCTTCTTTGCATTGGCGGGATTGAGGTCGATCTCGTACGACTTCCCGTCCAGGGCGAAGGTGACCGTTTCCGCCGCTTCTCCCCCGTCGATGTCGTCGGAGAGTGTGACCACGACGCGCTGAGCCACGGATATCGGTCCTTTCCTGCGGCATCGTCGCGCCTGACATGCGCTGATGCCGGCCTTCCGGCGGCTGGGCGGATACGGATCGACTGGTGTCGACTGTTCCGGGGCAATCGTGCTTTCCCCGGTATTCATTTGTACAGCGGCGGGAGCCGCATTGTGAAGCCCGGCCAATTGCATCCGCGTGTTGCCTCCGTGTGCCCGAGTGGAATCGGGGTGAAGATTTTTTCCCAGCACTTTTCCCGGGGCCGTCGCGTCCCGATATCCCGCCGTGATCAGGCCCGCCCGATATCTACCCGCGTAGAATTTCTGGCCAGGTACGCTGAGTGGACCCGCGGGGATCTGGGGAACCCCTCGGAGACACAGCCGCACCACACCACATCGGGAGTGCCAGTGGCACGCGTCGTAGTCGACGTCATGCTCAAGCCGGAGATCCTCGACCCGCAGGGACAGGCTGTGCAGCGCGCGCTGCCCCGTCTCGGGTTCGACGGAATCGCGGACGTTCGTCAGGGAAAGCGTTTCGAGCTCGAGGTCGAGGGGCCGGTCGACGACGCCGCCCTCGCCCGTATTAACGAGATCGCCGAGACCTTCCTCGCCAACACCGTCATCGAGGACTTCACCGTCAAGGTGGAGGAGGAGAAGTGACCACCCGTATCGGCGTCGTCACTTTTCCCGGCACGCTCGACGACCAGGACAGCCTGCGGGCCGTACGGATCGCGGGCGCCGAACCCGTATCCCTCTGGCACCGCGACAAGGACCTCCACCAGGTCGACGCGGTCATCCTGGCGGGCGGATTCAGTTACGGCGACTATCTGCGGGCCGGTGCCATCTCGCGTTTCTCGCCGGTCATGGAGACCGTCATCGAGCAGGCGAAGGCCGGCATGCCGGTCCTCGGCATCTGCAACGGTTTCCAGATCCTGACCGAGGCGCACCTGCTGCCCGGCGCGATGCTGCGCAACAACCACCTCCACTTCATCTGCCGCGACCAGAAGCTGCGGGTGGAGAACGCGGAGACCGCCTGGACCTCGGACTACACGGCGGGCCAGGAGATCTCCGTACCGCTGAAGAACGTGGACGGCCGCTACACCGCCGACGAGCGCACGCTCGACGAGCTGGAGGCCGAGGGCCGCGTCGCCTTCCGTTACGCCGACGTCAACCCGAACGGCTCGCTGCGCGACATCGCCGGCATCACCAACGCCGCGGGCAACGTCGTCGGTCTGATGCCGCACCCGGAGCACGCCGTCGAGCCGCTGATCGGCACCGGTCGCACCGACGGCCTGGGTTTCTTCACCTCGATCATCAAGAAGCTGGTCAACGCATGAGCCTGGACACGGTCAAGCACGCGGCCGAAACCCCGGACGCCGGACAGCCCTGGAAGGAGCTCGGCCTCAAGGAGGACGAGTACGCCCGGATCCGCGAGATCCTGGGCCGCCGTCCCACCGGCGCCGAGCTCGCCATGTACTCCGTGATGTGGTCCGAGCACTGCTCCTACAAGAGCAGCAAGGTCCACCTCAAGCAGTTCGGCGAGAAGGTCCCCGCCAACGACGCGATGCTCGTCGGCATCGGCGAGAACGCCGGTGTGGTCGACGTCGGCCAGGGGTACGCGGTCACCTTCAAGGTGGAGTCGCACAACCACCCCTCGTACATCGAGCCCTACCAGGGCGCGGCCACCGGCGTCGGCGGCATCGTCCGCGACATCCTGGCCATGGGTGCCCGCCCGATCGCGGTCGTCGACCCGCTGCGCTTCGGTGCGGCCGACCACCCCGACACCCGGCGGGTCCTGCCGGGCATCGTCGCGGGCATCGGCGGTTACGGGAACTGCCTCGGCCTGCCGAACATCGGCGGCGAGGTCGTCTTCGACTCCTGCTACCAGGGCAACCCGCTCGTCAACGCCGGCTGCATCGGCGTGATGAAGCACGAGGACATCCACCTCGCCCAGGCCTCCGGCCCCGGCAACAAGGTGATCCTCTACGGCGCCCGCACCGGCGGCGACGGCATCGGCGGCGTCTCCGTGCTGGCCTCGGAGACGTTCGACGACACCAAGCCCACCAAGCGCCCCGCCGTCCAGGTCGGCGACCCGTTCCAGGAGAAGCTCCTCATCGAGTGCACCCTGGAGATCTTCAAGGAGAAGCTCGTCGCGGGCATCCAGGACCTCGGCGGCGCCGGGCTCTCCTGCGCCACGAGCGAGCTGGCCTCCGCGGGCTCCGGCGGCATGCGCGTCGAGCTGGACACCGTGCCGCTGCGCGACTCCTCCCTCTCGCCCGAGGAAATCCTCATGAGCGAGTCGCAGGAGCGCATGTGCGCGATCGTCGAGCCGCAGCACGTGGACCGCTTCATGGAGATCTGCGAGAAGTGGGACGTCATCGCCACCGTCATCGGTGAGGTGACGGAGGGTTCGCAGCTGGAGATCTTCTGGCACGGCGAGCAGATCGTGGACGTGCCGCCGCGGTCCGTCGCCCACGAGGGCCCGACGTACCACCGGCCCTTCGCCCGTCCCTCCTGGCAGGACGCGCTGCAGGCGGACGACGCCGGAAAGCTGGCCCGTCCGGCGAACGGCGCGGAGCTGCGCGAGCAGGTCCTCAAGCTGGTCAGCTCCCCGAACCAGGCCTCGAAGTCCTGGATCACCGACCAGTACGACCGCTTCGTGCAGGGCAACACCGTGCTGGCGATGCCCGAGGACGCGGGCATGGTCCGGATCGACGAGGAGTCGAATCTGGGCGTGGCGATGGCGACCGACGGCAACGGCCGTTACGCCAAGCTCGACCCGTACACGGGCGCACAGCTCGCGCTGGCCGAGTCCTACCGCAACGTCGCGGCGTCCGGCGCCAAGCCGCTCGCCATCTCCGACTGCCTGAACTTCGGTTCGCCCGAGGACCCGGACGTCATGTGGCAGTTCGCCGAGGCCACCCGCGGTCTCGCGGACGGCTGCCTGGAGCTGGGGACGCCGGTCACCGGCGGCAACGTCTCGCTGTACAACCAGACCGGCGAGACGGCGATCCACCCGACGCCGGTCGTGGCCGTCCTCGGCGTGATCGACGACGTCACCCGGCGCACGCCGGTCGCGTTCGCCGAAGAGGGCCAGCTGCTCTACCTCCTGGGCGACACCGCCGAGGAGTTCGGGGGCTCCGCCTGGTCCGAGGTCGTCCACCAGCACCTCGGCGGCATGCCGCCCAAGGTCGACCTGGGCCGCGAGAAGCTGCTCGGCGAGATCCTGATCTCGGCCTCCCGCGACGGCATGATCGACGCGGCGCACGACCTCTCGGACGGCGGCCTGATCCAGGCGGTCACCGAGTCCTGCCTGCGCGGCGGGAAGGGCGCCCGGCTGGTCGTCCCGGACGGTCTGGACGCGTTCACCTTCCTGTTCTCGGAGTCGGCGGGCCGCGCGGTCGTGTCGATCCCGCGCAGCGAGGAGCTCCGCTTCAACGACATGTGCGGTGCGCGGGGTCTGCCCGTGGTCCGGATCGGTGTCGTGGACGGCGACGAGATCGAGATCCAGGGTGAGTTCAGCATCCCGCTGAGCGAGCTGAGCGTGGCTCACGAGGGGACCCTGAAGGGTCTGTTCGCCTAGGTTCTGCCTGTACCGAAGCCCCCGTCCGGGTCGACCGGCCGGGGGCTTCGGCGTTTCCGTACCAGAAGTTTGAATGATGTTACGTAATTACGTAAGGTGGATGTCATGGAGCTCGAGGAGCGTGTCGCCGAGCTGGAGCGCCGCCTCGCGGTGCTGGAGTCGGCCTCCGGGAGCGGGAAGCCGGAGCTGGGCGTCGGGGACTTCTGGGCGCTGGACGGGCTGAAGGACCAGCTCGACCAGGTCGGAGCCGCTGCGGCCGACGGCGGGGTGCTGTTCACGGGCGCGGTGAGGCTGCCGGCCGGCGAACGGTACGAGTGGCAGTACGGGGCGCTCACCGCGGGGCTCCTGGGGCGCACCGACGAGGACCGCCCCGACTGGGCGGAAGCCGCCGAACCCCTGGCCGCGCTCGGCCACCCGGTCCGGCTGCGGCTGCTCCGCGAGATCCTGGGCGGCCGGCGTACGGCCGCCGAGCTGGCCGAACTGGCCGACATGGGCACGACCGGCCAGATCTACCACCATCTGCGCCTGCTCACGGGCGCGGGCTGGCTGCACACGACCGGGCGCGGGCGCCACGAGGTGCCCGGCGCGCGGGTCGTGCCGCTGCTGGTGGTGCTCACGGCCGCCCGGCCCTGAGCCCGCACGCCGAGACCGAGGGGGGCCATGTCCGTTCGCAAGGTCGCGATGATCCTCTACCGCTGCTGCTGGCTCGCCTTCGTCGCACTGGTGCTGGTCGACGTCCTTGCCGAGTCGCTGGTCCCGTTCGGGCTGGTCTTCGTGCCCGCGGCGGCCGCGATCCTCATCGGTCTCCTGGTGGGCCGCAGCCGCGCGGACCGCGCGGCGGACCGGCCGGCCGTCGAGGTGGGCCCGCCGGTGACCGGGCGCTGGATCGCGCTCAACAGCCCGGCGGACAAGGCCCCCAGCCACGGCACGCACGGCTACGGGCAGACCTACGCGATCGACATCGTCGCCGAGCCTGAGGAAGGCGACCGTCCCCCCTTCCGCCCGCTGTGGCCGGTCGCCCGGCCCAACCGCGACTTCCCCGCCTTCGGCGCCCCGCTCGTCGCGGTGGCGGACGCCACCGTCGTGCACGCGAGCGACGGCCGACGCGATCACCTCAGCCGGAACTCCGGCCCCGCGCTGGCGTACCTGATGGTGGTGGAGGCGTCCGTGCGTGACATGGCAGGCCCCCGCCAGGTCTTCGGCAACCACATCGTTCTCGACCTCGGCGACGGGACGTACGCCGCGTACGCCCATCTCCGCCGCGGCTCCCTCCAGGTGAAGGCCGGGGACACCGTCAGGGCGGGACAGCTGCTCGCCCACTGCGGGAACTCCGGCAACTCCACCGAGCCGCATGTGCACTTCCAGCTGATGGACCACCCGGACCTCGACGCGGCCCGCGGAATCCCCTTCACCTGGCGGGGCATCGGCGTACCGGCCAACGGCGAGGCGTTCACGGCCGAGGGGGCCGTCGGCAGCGGCTGACGACGAGCATGCGAAGCACGGCTGTGCGTTCTCGCCGCGGCGGGCCATCGGCGTGAGCGGCGGACCTCACCAGGAGCCGAGTGGCGCTGTCAGAGGCGACGGTTAGTCTCGCCCCCATGCCCCCGGCCAGGAAGCGCCCCCGCGCCTATGACGTCACCCGGACCCGGACAGCCGTCCTGGCCCAGTTCGCCCACGTGCGGGAGGCCGTTCGTGCCCTGACGCCCGAGCAGCTCGCCCGGCCGGGGCCGGGGGAGTGGACGGTGCGGGAGCTCGCCGCGCACCTGGCCATGGCCCTGGAGCGGGTCAGCCGGGCCATGGAACTGCCGGCGCCCGGAGGGCCCAGGCCGGAGATCGCCCTGCTGGAGTGGCCGTTCTCCACGGCGCTGAACGCCCCGGGAATCGCCGGCAGCGCCCGGGATCTTGCCGAGGCAAGGCCGGGCCTCGACGCGCTCTACGAGGAGACGGCGGCCCGATTCGGGGAGCTGGTGCCCGACGACGCCGGGGACCGGCTGGTGACGACCCGGGCGGGGTCGATGCGGCTGGGCGATTTCCTGGTCACCCGCACGGTCGAACTGGTCGTCCACACCGACGACCTCCACCGGGCGACCGGACTCGACATCCCCTACGACCGTCAGGCGCTCGCCGCCTGTACCCGGCTGCTCGCCGACGCCCTCGCGGACAAGGCGCCCGGCGGCTCGGTCGAGGTGCGTGTCCCGCCGTTCGCCGTCGTCCAGTGCATCGGGGGCCCCAAGCACACCAGGGGTACGCCACCCAATGTCGTCGAGACAGACCCGCTCACCTGGATCCGGCTGGCCACCGGACGGACGCGGTGGGCCGACGCGCTCGAAGCGGCGCAGGTCAGCGCCAGTGGTGAGCGCGCCGACCTCGCCCCGCTCCTTCCGCTGATGGGCTGAAGGGGAACCGGATCGGCTACTCGATCCGTCCCAACGCCATGCGCACACAACGTATGACTGTCAGCGCCCTGGCCCTCTTCACCCTTGCCGCCTGCGGCACGGAGTCGGGTTCCGGAGGGGGATCCGGGGACTCCGGGGACGGAAGCGGCACCGTACGGACCGAGTCGCACGTGACCGGTGTCCACTGGAACGTGTCCTCCCTGACCGTCGGCGGGAAGAAGACCGCCGCACCCGAGGGCGCCCACGTCCGGATCGACTCCGAGGGGAAGGCCACGGGCAACCTCGGCTGCAACCGGTTCACCTCCGACGTCCGCCTGGACGGCGACAAGGTCACGGTCGGCCGGAGCACCACCACCGGGATGGCGTGCGAGAAGGACGTCCAGCAGTTCGAGAACGCGATGGGCAAGGCCTTCCACGGCGAGCTCGAGGCCGCTGTGGCGGGCCGGGGCGACGAGCAGACCCTGACCCTGACCACAGCGGGAGGCGACTCGATCGCCCTCGCCTCCGAGCCGCCCGCCCCCCTCACCGGCACCACCTGGAAGGTCACCGGTCTGGCGTCCGGCAGCACCGCGGCGTCCCTGCCCGCCGGCACGGAGGACAAGGCGCACCTCACCTTCGCGAAGGACGGATCGGTGGAGGGCAGCCTCGGCTGCAACTCCTTCCACGGCAAGGCGGCGGTCTCCGGCTTCACCCTCGCCTTCGGTCCGCTCGTCACCACCAGGAAGATGTGCCCCGGTCCCGAGATGGAGCTGGAGCGCGCGCTGCTCGGTGTGCTGGAGGGCAGGACGACGTACGCGATCGATCACCGCTCCCTGTCGATCGAGGCCAAGAGCGGCAAGGGACTCGACGCGACCGCCCCGGCCGCGGGGAAGTGACCGGGTGGGACGACCGCCCCGGCGGCCGGGAACCGGCCGACCGGGGCTGATCCGCTCCGCCGGGGCCTCATGAACCCGTCGGATAGGGGAGCAGGCCCGAGTTCGTCCTCTCCCACGAAGCCCTCAGCCCGGCCAGCCGCTTCGGTTCGGCCGCCGCGCGGTCGGCCTGTTCGCGCTGGTCGTCGGCCAGGTTGAACAGCTGGTCGGCGCCGCCCTTCCCCCGGTAGTACTTCCAGTCGCCGCGCCGCAGCGCCCGTTCGCCCCGCACCCGCCAGAACAGGTCGCGCTCCTCGGGCACTTCGTCCCGCAGCAGATACCCGGCGAGGCTGACGCCGTCGAGCGGGTGAGCGGGGTCGGGCCGCGCTCCGCCGAGCTCCAGCAGGGTCGCCGTCCAGTCGGGCGAGAACACCGGGAGGTCGCTGACCTGGTGGCCGTCGATGCGCGCCGGCCAGCGCAGCACGGAGGGGACCCGGATGCCGCCCTCCTGGAGCGAGCTCTTGTTGCCGGAGAGCGGCCAGTTGTAGGAGAAGCGCTCGCCGCCGTTGTCGCTGGCGAAGAAGACCAGGGTGTCCTCCTCCTGACCGGACCGCTTCAGCGCCTTCAGCACCTCGCCGACCGAGCGGTCCAGGTCCTCGACCATCTCGGTGTACTTCTCGACCGAACCGCCGTCGGCGTTCCAGAGGGCACCCCGGTCACCTGCCTCGATCCGGCGGACGATCTCGGCACTCGCCTCCGTGTCCCCGTCCGCGATCCACGGCCAGTGCGGGGTGGTGAAGTTCAGATTGAGCAGCCACGGCTTGTCGTGGTCGCGCTGCACGTACTCGCTCGCGCGCTCCGTCAGGATCCGCGTGTAGTAGCGCAGGTCCTTGTACTCGGCATCGCCCTCGTACAGGTCGTACTCGCCCCCCAGACCGAGCTTGGAGTAGTACTCCAGGGCTCCGCCGAAGTTCCCGAAGAACTCGTCCCAGCCCGACTTGGTCGGGCTGTAGTCCGGCAGGTATCCGCAGTGCCACTTGCCGATGAGCGCGGTCGCGTAGCCGGCACCGCGCAGCAGGGACGCCAGCGTCGGGTGGGTGGGCTCCAGCCCCACGGACCTGTCGGCGATGGGCTCGGAGAGCCCGCCCTTCGTCCGCCCCGGGTAGCGCCCGGTGTAGAGGCTGAAGCGGGTGGGGGAGCAGGTCGCGGACCCGGCGTAGGCATCGGTGAACCGCACGCCCTGGCGCCCCAGCTTGTCCAGGTTGGGGGTCCGGATGTGCGGGGCGCCGTACGAGGAGAGATCCGCCCAACCGAGGTCGTCGCCGAGGATGAACAGGATGTTGGGACGGCGCGCGTGCTTGCCGCGGGCGGCGCGGAAGGGCCGTTCGCCGGGCGTCGTCACGGGGGCGGCCGCCGCCGGGGCGGCGGCCTGTATCCCCGCGGCGGCCGCGGCGGCGGTCGCGCCGACGGCGGTGGTGAAAGTGCGGCGGCTCAGCGGCGAACCGGAACGCGTATCCGCATGCATGTTCGAATCACGAGAGGTCATGAGGTCTCCTGGGCGGGCCCCGGCCGTCGGTCGGGGGTGGGGCGCGAGGGGGAAGAACGCGGCGGTGCCCGTCAGGAGCGGGTACGCACGGTGGCAGGCCCGGTCATGAGGGGCGGAAAGGAGGAGAGGCGGAAACGCGTGTGCGCGTGCCGGAGTTCGAGGCGAATGCCCTCGAAGGGTTCCGGGGGTGCGACAGGCTCAGGCGCAGCGACAGATGGCGCTCGCGACACGTCCCAGATCGACGTGGCGGCGCTCCACGAGCGTGACCGAATGATCACCGAGGGGCTGCATGGGGATGGAGCCTGCCAACGGGCCATGAGCCTGTCAACGGTGGTCTCGCACTGCGGACAGCCGTCTCACGTGACAACGGACCCGCCCGCCGATCTTCCGCCCGGACGGGGCGGGCGGGTGCGGACCGTCGACCCGCCGGAGCCGCCTGCGGGGTCCCGGCCGGGGCCCCGCGGTGTGAGGCTCGCCACGATACGGGCGTTCGGCCATCGCCCGATCCGCCACTGGTCCCGGCCCGATCCGGGCCTCGGGAGGGGCGGTCGCGGGTCACGGCCCCCGTCCTGCCCGACCCGTCGGTAACCGCCCTCCATCCCGGTCCTCGGCGGCCCGAGGGGCACCGGGCCCGAAGGGCGAACCGCGCCGGGGTCACCCGGAGTGATCGTCCGACGCCGGGTCCGGCGCCCGCCGGAAGGGCGCCGCCGTCGTGCCCGCGGCCCGTGCCGGGCGGTCGTCCAATTCGGACCGGTGGTCGATCTCGCCTACACTCGGTGCCGTGCCTCGTGGTGATGGACGACTCAACCACGACCTGCTCCCCGGAGAGAAAGGCCCCCAAGACGCTTGCGGCGTCTTCGGTGTCTGGGCTCCCGGCGAAGAGGTCGCCAAGCTCACCTATTTCGGACTGTATGCCCTGCAGCACCGTGGACAGGAGTCCGCGGGCATCGCAGTGAGCAACGGGTCCCAGATCCTGGTCTTCAAGGACATGGGACTGGTCTCGCAGGTCTTCGACGAAACGTCTCTGGGATCGCTCCAGGGCCACATCGCGGTCGGTCATGCCCGCTACTCCACCACCGGTGCCTCGGTGTGGGAGAACGCGCAGCCGACGTTCCGTGCCACCGCGCACGGCTCGATCGCCCTGGGTCACAACGGCAACCTGGTCAACACGGCTCAGCTCGCCGAGATGGTCGCCGACCTTCCTCGCAAGGACGGGCGTGCCACCCAGGTCGCGGCGACCAACGACACCGATCTGGTGACCGCGCTGCTCGCCGGCCAGAGAGACGACGACGACAAGCCGCTCACCATCGAGGAGGCCGCCGCAAAGGTGCTCCCCGAGGTCAAGGGCGCCTTCTCGCTCGTCTTCATGGACGAGCACACGCTCTACGCGGCCCGTGACCCGCAGGGCATCCGCCCCCTGGTCCTCGGCCGTCTCGAGCGTGGCTGGGTGGTGGCCTCCGAGTCCGCAGCCCTCGACATCTGCGGCGCCAGCTTCGTCCGCGAGATCGAGCCGGGCGAGCTCGTCGCCATCGACGAGAACGGCCTGCGCACCTCACGCTTCGCGGAAGCGAAGCCCAAGGGCTGTGTCTTCGAGTACGTCTACCTGGCCCGCCCCGACACCGACATCGCCGGTCGGAACGTCTACCTCTCCCGCGTGGAGATGGGCCGGAAGCTGGCGGCCGAGGCTCCGGCCGAGGCCGATCTGGTCATAGCGACGCCGGAATCCGGAACCCCCGCGGCCATCGGCTACGCCGAGGCGAGCGGAATTCCGTTCGGGGCCGGACTGGTCAAGAACGCCTACGTCGGCCGGACCTTCATCCAGCCCTCGCAGACCATTCGCCAGCTGGGCATCAGGCTCAAGCTGAACCCGCTCAAGGAAGTCATCAAGGGCAAGCGCCTGGTGGTCGTCGACGACTCGATCGTCCGCGGCAACACCCAGCGCGCCCTGGTGAGGATGCTCCGCGAGGCGGGAGCAGCCGAGATCCACATCCGGATCTCCTCCCCGCCAGTGAAGTGGCCCTGCTTCTTCGGCATCGACTTCGCGACGCGGGCCGAGCTGATCGCCAACGGCATGTCGGTCGACGAGATCGCCACCTCCATGGGTGCCGACTCGCTCTCGTACATCTCGATCGACGCGATGATCGAGGCGACGACGATCGACAAGCCGAACCTCTGCCGCGCCTGCTTCGACGGCGAATACCCGATGGAGCTTCCGGACCCGGAACTGCTCGGCAAGCAGCTGCTGGAGACGGAGCTGGCGGCCGGTCCCGCCGCGACCGCGGCGGCCGACGCACTGCGTCGTCCGTGATCCGGACCGACCGGTCGCTGCTCCACCAGCCCCGTATTCCCACACGAAAGATCCCGGGCCATGTCTGAGACAACAGGTGCTTCCTACGCTGCGGCGGGCGTCGACATCGAAGCCGGTGACCGCGCCGTCGAGCTGATGAAGGAGTGGGTGAAGAAGACGCAGCGCCCCGAGGTCGCCGGCCTCGGCGGTCTCGGCGGATTCGCCGGCCTCTTCGACGCCTCGGCGCTCAAGCGCTACGAGCGCCCGCTGCTCGCCTCGGCCACCGACGGCGTCGGCACGAAGGTCGATCTGGCCCGTCAGATGGGCGTGTACGACACCATCGGCCACGACCTCGTCGGCATGGTCGTCGACGACCTGGTCGTCTGCGGCGCCGAGCCGCTCTTCATGACCGACTACATCTGTGTCGGCAAGGTGCATCCCGAGCGTGTCGCGGCCATCGTGAAGGGCATCGCCGAGGGCTGTGTCCTCGCGGGCTGCGCCCTCGTCGGCGGCGAGACGGCCGAGCACCCGGGCCTGCTGGGTCCGGACGACTTCGACGTCGCGGGCGCCGGTACGGGCGTGGTCGAGGCCGACCGCCTGCTCGGCCCGGACCGTATCCGTAAGGGTGACGCCGTGATCGCGATGGCGTCGTCCGGTCTTCACTCCAACGGGTACTCGCTCGTGCGCCACGTGGTCTTCGACCGGGCCGGCTGGACCCTGGACCGTCAGGTCGAGGAGTTCGGCAGGACGCTCGGTGAGGAGCTCCTGGAGCCCACCAGGATCTACTCCCTGGACTGCCTGGCACTGACCCGTACGACCGAGGTGCACGGCTTCAGCCACGTCACCGGTGGCGGCCTGGCCAACAATCTGGCCCGGGTGATCCCGGACGGGCTGCACGCCACGGTCGACCGCGCCACCTGGACGCCGGGCGCCGTCTTCGACCTGGTCGGCAAGGCCGGACAGGTCGAGCAGCTGGAGCTCGAGAAGACGCTCAACATGGGTGTCGGCATGATCGCGGTCGTCCCGGCCGATTCGGTGGACGCGGCCCTGACGACGCTGGCCGACCGGGGTGTCGACTCCTGGGTCGCCGGTGAGATCACCGAGCGCGGGGACCACGCGACGGGCGCCGAGCTGACGGGCAGCTACGCACGGTAGGACGCCGCCACCGCCGGTCCGGTACGGCCCCGGACCGGCGACGGAGCCTTCCGCGCCGATCACGGTGGCACCTCGCCCGTGCGTGCCGGGACAGCACAGAACCCGGTCCGGGCAGGCCCGGACCGGGTTGATGTGTCAGCGCGAGGTCAAGCGCCGCGGCGCTGTGACGACGGACCGGACTGGTCGTCCCCGTCCGCGTCCTCGTCGTCGTTGTACTGATCCGCGTACTGTGCGTACGGGTCATCTTCCTCGTCGTCGTCCTCGAACGGCTCGGCGTTCGGTGGTTGACTCGAAGGTGATGCGCCCAGCTCATTGGCCAGACGCGACAGGTCTGTCCCGCCGCTGCTGTACTTCAGCTGACGGGCGACCTTGGTCTGCTTGGCCTTTGCCCGGCCGCGCCCCATGGCTCGACCCCCTCGGTGACGGGGCTCGACGGCCCCAGAGTCTTGACACGCGTTCATGTTTCAGGACGGACTCTCGGTAGAGAGACCGCGCCCGTGGCTTTAACGGTACCTGCTTCCTCGGCCATACGGTACGCCGCCCGCATCACGTGCCTCGGTGCAGGACCGCAGAGGAGCCCGTCCTCGCTGGTCAACCCCGATTTTAACCTCTTGAGGACGGCCGACCCGCCGACCGGAGTGAGTCTTGTCTCCCTGCGGCCCGCCGGCGTCCCCGCCGCCTGCGCGAACGCCCCCGCCACCGGGTCCTCCTCGCGGACCGGTGGCGGGGGCGCGGTGCTCGGCACGGCGGCCGAGGCGTTCAGCGGCGGCGGGCGTCCGCCATCCGCTGCTCGGCGATCCGGTCGGCGGCGGCGGCCGGCGGAATACCATCCGCCTTCGCACGTGCGAATATGGCCAGCGTGGTGTCGAAGATCTTTGTGGCCTTGGCCTTGCACCGGTCGAAGTCGAACCCGTGGAGCTCGTCCGCGACCTGGATCACGCCACCGGCGTTCACCACGTAGTCCGGTGCGTACAGGACCGAGCGGTCGGCGAGGTCCTTCTCGACGCCGGGGTGCGCGAGCTGGTTGTTGGCCGCGCCGCACACCACCTTGGCGGTGAGTACGGGGACGCTCTCGTCGTTCAGCGCGCCGCCGAGTGCGCACGGGGCGTAGATGTCGAGGCCCTCGGTGCGGATCAGCGCGTCCGTGTCCACGGCCACGGACACCTCGGGGTGCAGGTCGGTGACCCGGCGCACGGACTCCTCGCGCACGTCCGTAACGACGACTTCGGCGCCGTCGCTCAGCAGGTGCTCGACCAGGTGGTGGCCGACCTTGCCGACGCCCGCGACACCGACCTTGCGGCCGCGCAGGGTGGGATCGCCCCACAGGTGCTGGGCCGAGGCCCGCATCCCCTGGAAGACACCGAACGCGGTGAGCACGGAGGAGTCGCCGGCGCCGCCGTTCTCCGGGGAGCGGCCGGTGGTCCAGCGGCACTCCCGGGCGACGACGTCCATGTCGGCGACGTAGGTGCCGACGTCGCAGGCGGTCACGTAGCGTCCGCCGAGCGAGGCCACGAACCGGCCGTAGGCGAGCAGCAGTTCCTCGGACTTGACCAGGTCCGGGTCGCCGATGATGACGGCCTTGCCGCCTCCGTGGTCGAGGCCGGCCATGGCGTTCTTGTAGGACATGCCGCGCGACAGGTTCAGCGCGTCCGCGACCGCCTCCGCCTCGGAGGCGTACGGATAGAAGCGGGTCCCGCCGAGGGCCGGGCCCAGGGCGGTGGAGTGGAGGGCGATGACGGCCTTGAGGCCGCTCGCACGGTCCTGGCAGATCACGACTTGCTCGTGACCCCCCTGATCCGAGTGGAACAGGGTGCGCAGGACATCGGCCTGGACGGGCACGCCGGTCACATCGGTCACTGTGGTGACTCCCAAGTACGAAGCGGCGGAAGACCCTCCTGAAGGTGGGGAGGGCCTCGGACCGACCGGCTCCGGCCGGTCCGACTGGGCACGAGCGTAAGTCCTCGTGGCACGTAGATCTGTTCCCGTGCCCGGGATCACCCCCCTGTGGAGTACGGGCGTGACACGATTTACCGCATGTCGGTGGTGTCTTCGGTGCTCGTCCCTTACGCGTCCTACCTGCGGGTGTACGAGCCACTCGCCGCCTTCCGCGAACCCGAACGGAGTCACTGGACGCGTTACGCGCGGCGCTCGGAGCTCCCCACGGCCCAGGACGAGCTGCGCCGTTCGCTCGCCGACCTGGTCCCCACTCCGCCGGTGGCGGTGCCGGTGCACGAGAGTGCGGACGCCTTCGTCGCGGTGGTCGACGGCGCGATCTGTGTCTGCCCGTGGCGGACCCGGATGCGCGGCTGGCTGGCCATGGGCGAACTGGGGGGTCTGTTTCCGGCCACTGTGCTGGACGCGGTGCTGCCCCCGGTGGTGCGCGGGCAGGCGGAGGCGGACTACGAGCGGTGGGCCGAGCGGAACCCGGACGCCCGTCCCTGGATCCGGACCACGGTGTGGCACGTGCCGGTGCGCTGGTTCGTCCTCTTCGACGACGAGGAGCGGGAGTACGTCGCCGCGGGCGCCGGCGTGGAGCGCCCCCTGCTGCGGTACCGGACGCCGATGGTGCAGGCGCGCCGCCGGCTGGCGAGGGCGCTGCGGACGCTGCGGGAGACCGTCGACGAAGGGCCGCTCACCGAGGGGCTCGTGGAGGTGGGGCGCTGGCTGGAGGAGTTCCACCCGCGCGCCATGGTCGAGCTGGACTACGGCGGCCTGGTCCATGCCCTCAGCGGCGAGCAGCTCGCGGGGGACCGGTCGGCCGCGGACGTGGCCGAGGGCATCGCGGCGCTGCGCTCCGGCGACAGCGACGCCGCGGGTGTCGCGTACGGACGCCTCGCCGACCGCTGGCGGGCGGTGCGCGACCTGCAGTCCTCCAACTAGCCCGAAGCGGTGTGAATTGGAACGCACCGCCGCATAGAGGGGCTATCCGCAGGGAAGAGACATCCTGTGAGGTGTCCGACATCGGTCGGCGCCGCGGGAGCCCGGCGGAGGTGAACGGGGATGTCATGAGGGGAACTGACGGGTCATGAACCCACGCCCGATGTGACGCGTGCGACAGGTGGGACGGGAGTCCACCCGTGAGGGCCGGGACCTACGTCCCGAACCGGGCCTTTGCCTCAAGCGTGACGGACAGCACTAACGGGGCCCTTGCGCCCTTCCCTACTCCTCATGCCAAAATAGGACAAGGAGTCCGGGGAGGACTCTGTCCGCCCAACTATGGGTGGAATGCTCAGCATTGCACGCTATGGGGGGTCTGATGACTTCTGACGACTCCTGATTGTCCTGTGACTGATCGTTACTGGGGCGTGACTGTCCGCTATGGCATGGTCCATCGGCTTCCGTCGCTGATGAACACCTGGGAGGGCAATTCCATCGGTTTGGCCGACGTGGCTGGACGGATGGTGTAGTTGTAGTGCCGAGGACAAGCCGTTCGTCCTATAACCGACTCGGCCCGCGTCCGCCATTTCGGGCAACGCGGGTCAAGGTGCAGAATTTAGAGGAAAGAACCGAGATGGTTCGGTTCTCCCGAGGAGGCCGCTCATGACCGCTCGCACCCCTGATGCCGAGCCGCTGCTGACCCCGGCTGAGGTTGCCACGATGTTCCGCGTGGACCCGAAGACGGTCACCCGGTGGGCAAAGGCCGGCAAGCTCACGTCCATCCGCACGCTCGGTGGACATCGCCGGTACCGCGAGGCAGAGGTCCGCGCACTGCTTGCGGGTATTCCGCAGCAGCGCAGCGAGGCCTGACACACCCCTGTCGCCGCAGCCACAACAGGGCGCTGGTGGGTCCCCCAACCCCCGGTGTCCCACTCATAGCTCCATACGACGGGTGCCCGCCCCAACGGGTGCCATGCCTGTGACATGCGGGTTCGTCGTTCGATCGCGCTGGACTCCGCCGGGTCCAGCGCGATTTTTTTGTGCCCGGACAGGTGCGCAGGGCGACCTGGGGGTGCGCCCGCCGGGGCGCGGCAGGTGCCCGAACGGTGCGGGTGGCTGCCCGAACCAGCCGACGGGTCGGTTTGCGGGTGGGTTCGTGTGCGACTCCGGGCGGGCCTGTTCGGGGCTGTTCGCCCGGGTCCCGGATGCCGTGGGAGGGCTCGGGCGGAACGGTCCGGGATGTACGTCCAAGGCAGTGCAATTGCACATATTAAATTCGCCAGTTGTAGGAAGTGCGTAAGGTCCCCCCTGCGCAAAACTGATTCGGTGACTCCCGTCACACCGGCATGGTCTTGCCAACTACGAGCCTGCCACTGCATGGGGGCGCCCGGCTGCGGGAGATGGTCATGTCGCGGGAGGACTTTCGTCCCCGGGGCGGGCCTCCGGCCGGGCTTCGAGGAGGGTCTCGGGGCGGCCCGCGCGGCAGTCCGTTCCGGTCGCCCCGTCGCCCGCCGGCCGCCGAAGCGGGAGGGGTGCCGCCCCGGCGTCCGCTGCGGGGTCCCCGGCGCCCGTCTCCGGGGCGCGCGCCGCCTCCGTCGAGTTGCCGGGCTCCACGGGCGTACGAGGGGCCTGTGGGGCCGTCAGGGGCTCCATGGCGAGCCGCAGCAGGCGATGGCAGATCGGACAGTGCCGGGTGAGGTGGCGGTAGCCGGAGGCGGCCGCCAGGTGGGCGCGCAGCAGCGCGCGGGTCTCGTGCCTTTCCGTGGGCGCAGGCATGCGTGCGGCCTCCCGGTGGACCCGCCGCCCCGGGCCGAGGGAAACAGGGGCGGACTCCGTCCTACGGAGTTACCCGCGGCGGGAGCCGGCGTCAAGACGCACGAAAGCCCGGATCCAGGGGATCCGGGCTTTCGTCTACTGCGGTCCTGACGGGATTTGAACCCGCGGCCTCCACCTTGACAGGGTGGCGAGCACTCCAAACTGCTCCACAGGACCAGGTTTTCGCTTCCTGCCTTGCGGCGGGCTGCGAAGACAGACACTACAGGAGGTCCGAGGGCCAGGTCGAACTCACTCACCGTGCGGAGGCCGTCACCGCCCGGTGGGGGGTCGTTCCACGGTGCGGCCGCGCCGACTTCACGGTGCGGCCGCGTCGATCGCCTTCACGATCCGCTTGTCGGAGACGGGCTGTGCGGTGCCCAGCGCGTGCGCGAAATAGCTCACCCGGAGCTCCTCGATCATCCAGCTGATGTCCAGGACCTCCTGGGGCACGGGCCGTCCCTGCGGCAGCTGTTCGAGCAGCCAGGCGTACTCGTCCTGCATCTCGTGGACCTTCTCCATGCGCGTGGTGTCGCGCTGGACGTTCGTCGGCATCTGCTGCAGCCGGCGGTCCTCGGCGACGAGGTAGCGCATCAGGTCGGGCAGCCTGCGCAGCCCGGTCGCCGTGACGAACCCGGGAGGTACGAGGCGTGCCAGGTGGTCCCGTACGTCGGTGACGTTGTTGATCAGGACCAGGCTGTTCGTCGACTTCAGGCGGCGCTCGCAGGCCTGCCAGGCGGCCAGGATCTGCTGCACCTGGCCGATCGTGCGGACGGTGAGGTCCACCAGGTCGGCGCGCACCTTGTCGTAGAGCTTCCGGAAGGACGCCTCGTCCCAGGCCGGGCCTCCGTGCGCGGCGATCAGCCGGTCGGCAGCCGCGGTCGCGCAGTCGTCGAACAGCGCCTGGATGGAGCCGTGCGGATTGCGGGACAGGGCCAGCTTCTGCTGGTTGGTGAGCTTGTCCGAGGCGAACTTGGCCGGGTTCACCGGGATGTTCAGCAGGATCAGCTTCCGGGTGCCGCGCCACATCGCCTGCTGCTGCTCGGCCTCCGTGTCGAAGAGGCGTACGGCGACGGTCTCGCCCTGGTCGGCGAGGGCCGGATACGCCTTCACCGGCTGGCCCGCCCGCCGGGTCTCGAAGACGCGGTTCAGGGTGCCGATCGTCCAGTCGGTGAGGCCCGAGCGCTCGATGGACTCGCCCGACGGCCCCGCGGTCGCCGCGGCGGCCTGGGAGAGGGCCTGGCGGGCCTTGGGGCGCAGCTGGATCTTCAGCGCCTCCAGGTCCTTGTCCTCGGCGACCTTGCGGCGCCGTTCGTCGGTGATCCGGAAGGTGATCTTCAAGTGGTCCGGGATCCGGGACAGGTCGAAGTCGTCGGCCGTGACCGGGACACCGACCATCCGCTGGAGCTCGCGGGCGAGCGTGAACGGGAGCGGCTCCTGGAGCGGAACGGCCCGGTCGAGGAACTTGTCCGCGTAGTTCGGGGCGGGCACGTAGTGCCGGCGGATCGGCTTGGGCAGCGAGCGGATCAGCTCGGTGACCACCTCTTCGCGCAGGCCCGGGATCTGCCAGTCGAAGCCCTCGGAGGTGACCTGGTTGAGCACCTGGAGCGGGATGTGGACGGTCACCCCGTCGGCGTCCGCGCCCGGCTCGAACTGGTAGGTCACCCGGAACTTGAGCTTCCCCTGCCGCCAGGAGTCGGGGTAGTCGTCCTTGGTGACCGCCGAGGCCTTCTCGTTGATGAGCATGGAGCGCTCGAAGTCGAGCGTGTCCGGCTCGTCGCGGCGCTTGTGCTTCCACCAGGAGTCGAAGTGCGCCCCGGAGACGATGTGCTCCGGAATCCGCTGATCGTAGAAGTCGAAGAGCGTCTCGTCGTCCACGAGGATGTCGCGGCGCCGGGCGCGGTGCTCCAGCTCCTCCACCTCGCCCAGCAGTTTGCGGTTGTCGTGGAAGAACTGGTGGTGCGTGCGCCAGTCGCCCTCGACCAGGGCGTTGCGGATGAACAGATCGCGCGACGCCTCCTGGTCGATTCGGCCGAAATTGATCTTGCGCTGGGCGACGATCGGTACTCCGTAGAGCGTGACCCGCTCGTACGCCATCACCGCGGCCTGGTCCTTCTCCCAGTGCGGTTCGCTGTAGGTCCGCTTCAGCAGGTGCTGGGCGAGCGGCTCGATCCACTCCGGTTCGACCTTCGCGTTGACCCGGGCCCACAGCCGGGACGTCTCGACCAGCTCGGCCGACATCACGAAGCGCGGCTGCTTCTTGAAGAGCGCGGAGCCCGGGAAGATCGCGAACTTGGCGCTGCGCGCGCCGACGTACTCGTTCTTCTCGGTGTCCTTCAGCCCGATGTGCGACAGCAGCCCCGCCAGCAGCGAGGTGTGCACCGCCTGCTCGGGTACGCCCTCGTCGCCCCGGGGCTCCTCGACGGCGATGCCCATCTGCTTGGCGACCGTGCGCAGCTGCGCGTAGATGTCCTGCCACTCACGGATCCGCAGGAAGTTCAGGTACTCCTGCTTGCACATCCGGCGGAAGGAGGACGAGCCGCGCTCCTTCTGCTGCTCGCGGACGTAGCGCCAGAGATTCAGGTACGCCAGGAAGTCGGACGTCTCGTCCTTGAACCGGGCGTGGTTCTGGTCGGCCTGCGTCTGCTTCTCGGAAGGGCGCTCACGCGGGTCCTGGATGGAGAGCGCCGCGGCGATGACCATGACCTCACGGGCACAGCCGTTCTTGTCGGCCTCCAGGACCATGCGGGCCAGGCGGGGGTCCACGGGCAGCTGCGAGAGCTTGCGGCCCAGCGGGGTGAGCCGCTTCTTCGGATCCTTCTCCTCCGGGTCGAGCGCGCCGAGCTCCTGGAGCAGCTGGACGCCGTCGCGGATGTTGCGGTGGTCCGGCGGGTCGATGAAGGGGAACTTCTCGATGTCGCCGAGGCCGGCCGCGGTCATCTGGAGGATGACGGAGGCGAGGTTGGTCCGCAGGATCTCGGGGTCGGTGAACTCCGGGCGGGTCAGGAAGTCGTCCTCGGAGTACAGCCGGATGCAGATGCCGTCCGACGTACGGCCGCAGCGGCCCTTGCGCTGGTTGGCGCTGGCCTGCGAGATCCGCTCGATCGGCAGCCGCTGGACCTTGGTGCGGTGGCTGTAGCGGGAGATGCGGGCGTTGCCCGGGTCGATCACGTACTTGATGCCGGGGACGGTCAGGGAGGTCTCGGCGACGTTCGTCGCCAGAACGATCCTGCGCCCCGTGTGGCGCTGGAACACCCGGTGCTGCTCGGCGTGCGAGAGCCGGGCGTAGAGGGGGAGCACCTCGGTGTGTCTGAGGTTGCGTTTGTTCAGGGCGTCCGCGGTGTCACGGATCTCCCGCTCCCCGGAGAGGAAGACCAGGACGTCGCCGGGGGCCTCGCGGTCCAGCTCGTCGACGGCGTCGCAGATCGCGGTGATCTGGTCGCGGTCGGAGTCATCTGTGTCGTCCTCCAGGAGAGGCCGGTAGCGCACCTCCACCGGGTACGTGCGCCCGCTGACCTCCACGATCGGCGCCGCGCCGAAGTGCTTGGCGAAGCGCTCCGGGTCGATGGTCGCCGAGGTGATGACGACCTTCAGATCGGGGCGCTTGGGCAGCAGCCGGGCCAGATAGCCCAGCAGGAAGTCGATGTTCAGCGAACGCTCGTGGGCCTCGTCGATGATGATCGTGTCGTAGGCGAGGAGCTCGCGGTCCGTCTGGATCTCGGCCAGCAGGATGCCGTCCGTCATCAGCTTCACGAAGGTCGCGTCCGGATTCACCTGGTCGGTGAAGCGCACCTTCCAGCCGACGGCCTCGCCGAGCGGGGTCTTCAGCTCGTCCGCGACGCGCTCGGCGACGGTGCGGGCCGCGATCCGGCGGGGCTGGGTGTGCCCGATCATGCCCCGGACGCCGCGCCCCAGCTCCATGCAGATCTTGGGGATCTGCGTGGTCTTGCCCGAGCCGGTCTCACCCGCGACGATCACGACCTGGTGGTCGCGTATCGCCTCCAGGATCTCGTCCTTCTTCTGGCTGACCGGAAGCTGTTCCGGGTACGACAGGGCAGGCATCCGCGCGGCGCGTCCGGCGAGCCGCTCGGCTGCCTTCCCGGCCTCGGCCGAGATCTCGTCCACCACGGACTGACGGGCCTCGGGCTTGCGGATGCGGCGGGCACCCTCGAGACGACGGCCGAGCCGGTGCGCGTCGCGGAGCGAGAGCTGCCCGAGCTGGGTCTGGAGATCGGCGAAGGAAGTAGACATACGGATCCCAGGATCTCACCCGGGCGCGAGGAGTGGCGAACGTATTTCGCCCTGGCCGCGTCGCACCGCGTCCCCGACGGCTCCGCGAGTGCTCCGCGGACGACGGTGGTGACGGAGCGGCACCGAGGGTCACAGCACGTACCATTCCGGGCAACCGACCACCCGTCCCCTGCTGGGCGGCTCCACGTTCCGGGAGACGACCGCTGCCGCCGAACGCTCCGCGCCGGGGGCGCAGGCGGGCCCCACGTACCCGCAACGTCCTGCTCACCCCCCACGCACTCGCACGGAGCGCCGCATGACCATGCCTGCCCGCCGTCCCCCGCCCTCGGCGAAAGAACCGTCCTCCGTGAGGAAGCCGCTGCTCTACGGCCTCGTCGTCGCGGTCGCCGCCGGGCTGCTCGGCTTCGTCTCCTACCGGGCGACCGCCCCGGACGCGTCCCCCTCCGGCACCCCGGCCGCCGCCACGGCCACCGGGCCGGACCCGGACGTCTACCGGGAGCTGGCGGAGCTCGCCCGCCGCGACGCCGGCGACAAGCTGGCCCGGGGGAGCACCGACGCCCCGGTCGTCCTGATCGAGTACGCCGACTTCCAGTGCGGCTACTGCGGGAAGTTCGCCCGGGACACCGAACCCGAACTGATCAAGAGGTACGTCGACGACGGCACCCTGCGCATCGAGTGGCGGAACTTCCCGATCTTCGGCAAGGCCTCCGAGGCAGCCGCCCGTGCCTCCTGGGCCGCGGGGCGGCAGGACCGTTTCTGGGCCTTCCACCGGGCCGCCTACGCCGAGGACGCCAAGGAGAAGGGGTTCGGCGCGGACCGCCTCAGGGCCCTCGCCCGGCAGGCCGGAGTGAAGGACCTCGACCGCTTCGCACGCGACGCCGGCAGCGCGGCGGCCACCGCCGCGGTCGCCGAGGACAGGGAACAGGCGTACGGGATCGGGGCCACGTCCACCCCGTCCTTCCTGATCAACGGCCGCCCCCTGGCCGGGGCCCAGCCCATGGCGGTCTTCACCCAGGCCATCGAAGCGGCGGCCGCGGAGGAAGCGAACGTCGGCAGCGCCGGGGACCCGGCGAAGTGACCCCGGGCATCGGTTACTTCGCCGCCCTGCTCGGTGGCCTGCTCGCCCTGGTCAGCCCGTGCAGCGCCCTGCTGCTCCCGGCCTTCCTCGCCTACTCGGTGGACTCGGCCTCACGGCTCCTGGCGCGCACGTGCATCTTCTACACCGGTCTCGCCACCACCCTCGTCCCGCTCGGGGCCGCCGGCTCCTACGCAGGCCGGCTCTTCTACGGGCACCGGGACGCCCTCGTCCTGGGTGCGGGCTGGCTGATCATCGGGCTCGGTCTCGCCCAGATCGCGGGGCGGGGCTTCGCCTTCCGGCGGATGACGGAGCTCAGTGGCCGGATCCGGCCCACGACGGCGTTCTCCGTCTACGCCCTGGGCGCGGTCTACGGGCTGGCGGGCTTCTGCGCCGGTCCCGTCCTCGGCAGCGTCCTCACGGTGGCGGCCGTCAGCGGCAGCCCCGTCTACGGCGGTCTGCTGCTCGCCGTCTACGCCCTCGGCATGGCCGTCCCACTGTTCGTGCTCGCCCTGCTCTGGGAACGCTTCGACCTCGGCCGCAGGGCCTGGCTGCGCGGCAGGCCGCTGCGTGCCGGCCGCTTCGCGGTGCACAGCACCTCGCTGCTCTCGGGCCTCTTCTTCGCCGGGCTCGGTGTGCTCTTCCTCGTGTACGACGGGACGACCGCGCTCCCCGGACTCCTGGACGTGGACGATTCGTTCGCCGTCGAGCAGTGGGCCCGGCGCGTCGGCGAGCAGGTGTCGGACGGGGCGATGCTGGGGGCCGTGGTGGCAGTGGTGCTGCTGATTCTCGCGGTGCAGGTGTGGCGGAGGCGTACCGGCCGAAAGGAGGAAGGGGCGGCCTGAGCACGACGAAGGCCCCGTCCGTGGACGGGGCCTTCGGGTGGTGGCTGGGGCCGGGATCGAACCGGCGACCTATCGCTTTTCAGGCGATCGCTCGTACCAACTGAGCTACCCAGCCACGCAGCTCATACGGGCTGCAGCGGTCCTGACGGGATTTGAACCCGCGGCCTCCACCTTGACAGGGTGGCGAGCACTCCAAACTGCTCCACAGGACCTAGCTAGTGTGCGAGACAAGTCTCGCACACGGTAAAGCGTGCCCCCAACGGGATTCGAACCCGTGCTACCGCCTTGAAAGGGCGGCGTCCTGGGCCACTAGACGATGAGGGCTAAGGGCCCACCTGCGCGCTTTCCAGCGCGTCGGGGACGTGAGAAGCATATGGGATGCGGGGAGGTATCGCCAAAACGGTTTACGGGGAGGTCGTCGAGGCGCTCGGCGAAGGGGACGGGCTCTTCAGGTTCTCCTCCGGAAGATGGCGGCTGACCTCGGCCGTCGTCAGGCCGAGACCCCCGAGGGTGATCTCGTCCCAGGCCTGCAGATGCCGGGTGGAGCGGTCCAGATAGAGCACCGAGGCGCGCACCTTCTCGGGCTTCTCGTTCTGCACGGCGCGCAGTCCGCCACCGCCCGCGGAACCCTCGACCTTCAGCCGCGTCCCCAGCGGCAGCAGTTCGTTCACCCGGTGGTGCACATGGCCGGCCAGGACCAGCGGAACCGTTCCGTCCGTCTCCCGTGCCGCGTTCGGGTCGTGGGCGACCGCGATGTCCACCGGGGTGCCCGCCCGCCTCTGGTCGCGCAGCGCCGAGGCGAGGCGCATGCCGGCGAGCTGCTCGGCCGCCCTGCCGCCCGTGGGGCGCGTGCGGTCCGGCGTGAACTGGGGGTCCCCGGTGCCCGCGATACGCACACCGGCCACGGTCACCGCGGCCCCCTCGTCCAGGACGTGCACGTTCTTCATCTTCTCCAGGTAGGCCTGGGTCTCCTTCGAGTCGTGGTTGCCCCGCACCCAGACGTAGGGGGCGCCGAGGCTGCGGGCCGGGTCGAGGAAACCGTTCTCCGCGGCCGTCCCGTGGTCCATCGTGTCCCCGGAGTCGATGATCACGTCGATCTCGTACTGCTCGACGAGCGAGCCGATGATGTGCCAGGCGGCGGGGTTGAGATGGATGTCGGAGACCTGCAGGACCCGGATGGTCGCCGGATCGGGCTTGTACACGGGGAGCGTGGACGTGGCGTCGTACAGCTTGGTGACGTTGGTGACGAGCCGGGCCAGTTCCTGCTGGTAGACGTCGAATTCGGTGACGATCGAGCGGGCGTCCCCGACGACCGACGGGGCGCTGGAGAGCAGCCCCGAGAACTTCGGCTCCAGGACGGACTTCGGGTTCCAGGTGGCGTAGGCGCTGACGCCCGAGGCGGCCAGCAGCGCCAGGGCGAGGCCTCCGGCGGCCAGGGCGCGGCGCGGACGCCGGTAGACGACGAGGCCGAGGGCGGTGGCGCCGGAGACGACAGCCACGCAGGAACGGACGGCCAGCTCCCGGGTACCCGCGGCGACGTCCTCGGTGACCTCGTCCTGGAGACCGGAGATGCGCTCGGGGTGTTTGACCAGGGCCTGCGAACGCTCAGGGTCCAGCTGATCGACGTCCACGTCCAGGCGCACCGGGGCGTGGTGGGAGTCCAGCTCCAGGGCGCCGAGCGGTGACACGTTGATCTTGGTGCCGCCGCTCACGGACGGCCGCAGGGTCATGGTGGTGTCCATGGGCCCCACCGGCGTACGCACGCTGCCGACGACCAGGAGCCCGAGCCAGGCGCCCAGGACGACGACGGCCAGCAGGCCGAACGCGCGTCGCCAGGGGTGCGTGGCGGGGACGAGCCCGCCGGCGGGGGCGGTGGCGCGCGGGCGGCGGAGGCGGCGGACACGGGCGGCTGCGGCGTGGAACGGGCGTGCCATTGGGCGCGTATGCCCCGTTCGGGCGGCGGGCATGCGGGCGGACGTGCCGCTGTGGGCCGGGCGGGTGCCCCCGCGGTGGGTACGGCCCGCCCGTCCGGGCCGGGGGTGCGTGACAATGGCGGGGTGCTGGAGATGACGCGCGAGGAGTTCGAAGAGCTGGTGAGCCTGGCTCTTGACCGGGTCCCGCCGGAGCTGATGCGGCTGATGGACAACGTCGCGGTGTTCGTGGAGGAGGAGCCGGAGGACCCGGAGGACCGGGAGCTGCTCGGCCTCTACGAGGGCACACCGCTCACCGAACGCGGTGAGTGGTACGCGGGGGTCCTGCCGGACCGGATCACCATCTACCGGGGGCCGACGCTGCGGATGTGCGAGACCCGCGAGGACGTGGTCGCCGAGACCGAGATCACCGTGGTCCACGAGATCGCCCACCACTTCGGCATCGACGACGAGCGGCTGCACGAGCTGGGATACGGGTGAGCACCCAGGAGCCGCCGCCCGCCCGGCCGTCCGCCGGCCCCGACCTCTCCGTACCCGCCCGGCGTGCCGGGACCGCGGGCGCCGGGCGGTGGCGGGTCCTGGCCGTGATCGCCGCGGGCGGAGCCCTGGGGGCGACCGCGCGGTACGCGGCCTCCCTCGCCTGGCCGGCGGCCGAGGGCGGCTTCCCCTGGGCGGTCTTCGCCGTCAATGTCACGGGCTGTGCCCTGATCGGCGTACTGATGGTGCTGACCGCCGAACGGGGCGTGGTGAAGCATCCCCTGGCGCGGCCTTTCCTGGGGGTGGGCGTGCTCGGCGGGTTCACCACGTTCTCGGCGTACGCCGGTGACGTGTCCCGTCTGCTGGCGCGTCAGGAGGCGGCGACGGCCATGGCGTACGCGGCGGCGACCACCGTGGCGGCGCTCGGCGCGGTGTGGGGGGCGGCCGTGCTCACCCGGGCGCTGGTGGACAGGAGGGGGCGGACGTCGTGAACTGGCTGCTGGTCGTCCTCGGTGCCGCCGTCGGGGCCCCCTTGCGCTATCTGACGGACCGTGCGGTGCAGGCGCGGCACGGCGCCGGGCTGCCGTACGTCTTCCCGTGGGGGACCCTCACCGTCAACGCGGCGGGCAGTCTGCTGCTCGGGGTCCTCACCGGGGCCGCGGTGTCCACGCCTCTGTACGCGCTGCTGGGCACCGGCCTGTGCGGGGCGCTGACGACGTATTCGACGTTCTCCTACGAGACCCTGCGACTGGCCGAGACGGGCCGCGGCTTCCTCGCCGGGGCCAATGTGCTGGTGTCCCTGCTGGTGGGGCTCGGGGCGGTGTTCCTGGGAGCGGAGCTGGCGGGCGGGCCCGGAGGCGTCGGCGGGTGATCCGGACGGACGGCGCGTGTGCGGGTGTTGTGGGCGGGCGTGTCCCCGGCGGGTGCGGGGGAGTTGAACACATCGCTCTCCCGTCCGCCGTCTCTCCTCCCCGGAGGTGCCACCCCGTGCGCCAGTTGTCCGCCCGCGTCCGCTGGGCAGCCGTCACCGCGCTGACGATCGCCGCGTCCACAGGCTGTGTGAGTGTCGGCGACGACGCCGGGGAGCCTTCACCCTCGCGTTCCGCGGGCCGGGAGGGGGCCTCGGCCCGGCCGGACGGCACCACCGTGTCCGGCACCGGCCGGTCCGGTTCCGGCGGCGGCCGGGCCGAGGCGCAGTCCGACCGGGGCTCCTCCCGGAAGCCGGACGGCAAGGCCCCGGGGCGGGCTCCGTCCGCCGGCGCCGAGGACGCCCGGCCCGCGCCCGGCGGCCCCGGCACCCCGCGGCCGACCCTGGGCGGCCCTCTGCCCACCCCCGAGCCCAGCGCTCCGGGCCCCGGCGAGCCGCCGCCTCCGGCGGCCAGTCCCGAGCCGCCCCCGCCCTCGCCCGAGCCGGAGCCCTCGCCGCCGCCGGAGCAGCCCTCGGCCTCGCCGGCCGCGCAGCTCCGCACGGACGCGATGAGGGCTCCGGGGCGGGTCGAGGTGTGGCCCACCCCGCGGGTATCACCGCAGGTCGCGCCGGTGTGAGCGGGCTCCTGACCGGCCCGGTTTGCGCGAAGTGGGGGAGGGTGCGTATGGTAGTAGATCGTTTGATCCCATTGCCCGGCGCCGACACAGAAGAGCGCCGTGTGGCGCGTACTCTCCCTTGCCGTGGCTGGACCGCATTGAGGCGGTCGAAATTGCGAAAACACGGAGTTACGGGCGCGTGCCGAGACTCCGGAAGGTTTCGCATTTCGCATGTCAATTTCCAGTTCTGACAACACCGTCATGTCCGAGAACGACGTCGAGAACATCGAGGTCGTCGAGGCAGCCGAGGCCGTAGTGGCCCAGGCAACCGACGAGACCCCCGCCGCGGAGTCCCCCGCCGCGGAAACCTCCGTCGTGGAGACCCCCGCCGACGACACCTCCGTCGTGGAGACCTCCGAAGAGGTCGCCGAGGACGCCGAGCCGAGCGTCACGTTCGCCTCGCTCGGACTGCCCGAGGGCATCGTCCGCAAGCTCGCGCAGAACGGTGTGACGGCCCCCTTCCCGATCCAGGCCGCGACCATCCCGGACGCCCTGGCAGGCAAGGACATCCTGGGCCGTGGCCGTACCGGCTCCGGCAAGACGCTCTCCTTCGGTCTTCCGACCCTGGCCGCGCTGTCCGGCGGCCACACCGAGAAGAAGAAGCCCCGCGCGATCATCCTCACCCCGACCCGCGAGCTCGCGATGCAGGTCGCGGACGCGCTGCAGCCCTACGGCGACGTGCTCGGCCTCAAGATGAAGGTCGTCTGCGGCGGTACGTCGATGGGCAACCAGATCTACGCGCTGGAGCGCGGTGTCGACGTCCTCGTCGCCACCCCGGGCCGTCTGCGCGACATCATCAACCGTGGCGCCTGCTCCCTGGAGAACGTCCAGGTCGCGGTCCTCGACGAGGCCGACCAGATGTCGGACCTGGGCTTCCTGCCCGAGGTCACCGAGCTGCTCGACCAGATCCCCGGTGGCGGCCAGCGCATGCTCTTCTCCGCCACGATGGAGAACGAGATCGGCACGCTCGTCAAGCGCTACCTGAGCAACCCGGTCACCCACGAGGTCGACAGCGCCCAGGGCAACGTCTCGACCATGTCGCACCACGTCCTCGTCGTGAAGCCGAAGGACAAGGCGCCCGTCACGGCCGCCATCGCCGCCCGCAAGGGCCGCACGATCATCTTCGTCCGCACCCAGCTGGGCGCCGACCGCATCGCCGAGCAGCTCATCGAGTCCGGCGTGAAGGCCGACGCGCTGCACGGCGGCATGACGCAGGGCGCCCGTACCCGCGTCCTCGAGGACTTCAAGAAGGGCTACGTCAACGCCCTCGTCGCCACCGACGTCGCCGCCCGCGGCATCCACGTCGACGGCATCGACCTCGTCCTGAACGTGGACCCGGCCGGCGACCACAAGGACTACCTGCACCGCTCGGGCCGTACCGCCCGTGCCGGCAAGTCCGGTGTCGTCGTCTCGCTGGCGCTCCCGCACCAGCGCCGCCAGATCTTCCGCCTGATGGAGGACGCGGGCGTCGACGCCTCGCGCCACATCGTGCAGGGCGCGGGCGTCTTCGAGCCCGAGGTCGCCGAGATCACCGGTGCCCGTTCGCTGACCGAGGTCCAGGCCGACTCCGCGAACAACGCGGCCAAGCAGGCCGAGCGCGAGGCCGCCGACCTCACCAAGCAGCTGGAGCGCATCCAGCGCCGTGCCGTCGAGCTGCGCGAGGAGGCCGACCGCCTGGTCGCCCGTGCCGCCCGCGAGCGGGGCGACGACCCGGAGGCGGCGGTGGCCGAGGTGGCCGCCGAGGCCGAGGCCGCGCTGGTGGCCGCCGCGTCGGTGCCGGAGCAGCCGGCAGCCCGCGAGGACCGTCGTGACGAGCGTGGCAACTACGGCCGTCGTGACGACCGCGGTGGCGACCGGGGCGGCGACCGCGGTGGGTACCGCGGTGGCAACGACCGGGTCGGCGAGCGCAGTGGCCGTCCTGCCGGCAGCAACGGCTACCGCGGCAGCAGCGACCGTCCGTCGTTCCGCGGGAGCAACGACCGCCGCGAGGACCGTCCGGTGGGCGGTGGCTTCCGCTCCGGTGGCGGCGACCGTCGTGACGACCGGGGTGGCCGTCCGTTCGAGCGTCGTGACAACGACCGCCCGTCGTTCAACCGCGACCGTCGTGACGACCGTCCCTCCGGTGGCTTCCGCTCCGGTGGCGGCGACCGCCCGTTCAACCGTGACCGTCGTGACGACCGCCCCTCGGGTGGCTTCCGCTCCGGTGGCAGCGACCGCCCGACCGGCCGTCGTGACGACCACCGCGGTGGCACCGGCACGGGTACCGGCACCGGCACCTTCGGCCGCCGTGACGACAAGCCGCGCTGGAAGCGCAACGGCTGAGTCCTGCTGACTCACTGAACGGTCCTCGGGGCCCGTACAACACTTCGGTGGTGTACGGGCCCCGAGGCGTTTCCGGACAGTCCCCGAGGGCATCGCTGGGGGCATGACAAACGACGAAGCCGCTGTGGCGGCACCACCGCCGGACGCACACCCGGGCAGGCCCGCTCCGACGACGGACGAGGAGCGGCTGGCCGAACTCGGCTACACCCAGGTCCTCGCCCGCCGGATGTCCGCCTTCTCCAACTACGCGGTCTCGTTCACGATCATCTCGGTGCTCTCGGGCTGCCTGACGCTGTACCTGTTCGGCATGAACACCGGCGGTCCCGCCGTCATCACCTGGGGCTGGGTCGGCGTCGGACTGATGACGCTGTTCGTCGGCCTGGCGATGGCCGAGATCTGTTCGGCGTACCCGACGTCCGCGGGCCTGTACTTCTGGGCCCACCGTCTCGCCCCGCCACGCTCCGCCGCGGCGTGGGCCTGGTTCGCCGGCTGGTTCAACGTGCTCGGCCAGGTCGCCGTCACCGCCGGGATCGACTTCGGCGCGGCGTCCTTCCTCGGGGCGTACCTGAACCTCCAGTTCGGCTTCGAGGTCACACCCGGCCGCACGATCCTGCTCTTCGCGGCGATCCTGATCCTGCACGGCCTGCTCAACACCTTCGGTGTGGGCATCGTCGCCGTCCTCAACAACGTCAGCGTCTGGTGGCACGTGGTCGGGGTCGCCGTCATCGTGGGGGCGCTCACCTTCGTGCCGGACTCGCACCAGTCGGCGTCGTACGTCTTCACCGAGTTCGTCAACAACACCGGCTGGGGCAGCGGCTTCTACGTCGTGATGATCGGTCTGCTGATGGCGCAGTACACCTTCACCGGCTACGACGCCTCCGCCCACATGACGGAGGAGACCCACGACGCGGCCGTGGCCGGGCCGCGCGGCATCGTGCAGTCCATCTGGACGTCCTGGATCGCCGGCTTCGTCCTCCTGCTGGGCTTCACCTTCGCCATCCAGTCGTACGACGGCGCCCTGAACTCCCCGACCGGCGCCCCGCCCGCCCAGATCCTCCTGGACGCGCTCGGCGCCACCACGGGCAAGCTCCTGCTGCTCGTCGTGATCGGGGCCCAGCTCTTCTGCGGGATGGCGTCCGTGACCGCGAACAGCCGCATGATCTACGCCTTCTCGCGCGACGGGGCACTCCCCTTCTCCCGCGTCTGGCACACGGTCAGCCCCCGCACCCGCACGCCCGTCGCCGCGGTCTGGCTGGCCGCCCTCGGCGCCCTGGCGCTCGGCCTCCCGTATCTGATCAACGTCACCGCGTACGCCGCCGTGACGTCCATCGCCGTCATCGGCCTCTACATCGCCTACGTCATCCCCACGCTGCTCAGGCTGCGGCGGGGTGACGACTTCGTCCGAGGGCCGTGGCACCTGGGCCGCTGGTCCCGGCCCGTCGGCATCGTCGCCGTGACCTGGGTCGGGGTGATCACGGTGCTCTTCATGCTGCCCCAGGTCTCGCCGGTCACCTGGGAGAGCTTCAACTACGCCCCTCTGGCGGTCCTGGTGGTGCTCGGCTTCGCCGCGATCTGGTGGCTGGTGTCGGCACGCCACTGGTTCCTGAAGCCTGCCGCACCGGATCGCGAGGGCGCGGTCACGGACGATTCCACAGGCTGACCCGCCCCGCTCGGGGCGCGACGAGGCCCGGCACCCGATACCCGATCGGCTGCCGGGCCCGGTGCGGCTATGCTCGGGGGGTGATCCATCAGGGGCCGTTAGCTCAATTGGTCAGAGCAGCGGACTTTTAATCCGTTGGTTGTGGGTTCGAGTCCCACACGGCCTACCTGGTGCAGGGCGGAGCGTTCCTCCTCGACCTGCGGCTTTGCGCCTCGACCGGCTTCGGCCGGCCGGGGCGCTCTGCCGTTCGGGTCCTTCACGCGAAGGCGTGACGGACTCCGCGCACACGGGAGGGCGCCCCGGACCGGGGTGCCCCCTGCCGTGCGTCCGGCTCAGGGCCGCGGCCAGGGGCGGCCGCCGATCCGTTCGATGTCCGAGTTGAAGCGGCGCAGGTAGCCGGCGAAGGCGGAGATGTCCTCGTCGGGCCAGTCGGCCATGACCCGCTCCAGCGAGCCGACCATGCCCTCCCGCTCCGCGTCGAGGGTTCTGGCTCCCTCCTCGGTGATGCGGAACTTGCGGGCCATGCCCCCGTCCGGATCGGGGATGCGCTCCACGAATCCGGCGCGCATGACCGCGGCGGTCTGCCGGTTGAGGGTGGAGGCGTCGAGGTCGAAGGCGTCGCTGAGTTCACCGACCGACATGGGGCCCTGGACGCGGATGCGGCTGAGCAGGACGTATGCGCTGCGCTCCAGGAGGCCGTCCTTGCGGCGCCCCTTTCTGTGGGTCAGGAGCCCGTGACGGCTGAGGAGCATCTGCTCGTACTCGACCTCCTGCGTTGCCCTGCTCATGCTCGGGCACCTCCTGCTTCCTGCCGGGCGAGGCCGGTGTGTCGTCGTGCGTGCTTACTTCATCGTATGTTTACGAGGAAGTGCATAGGCCACATAGTGTGCATGATGCAATAGGCATGTACGATGCCAAGTCTTCCACCGACAGATAGCCGAGGACCCGCGATATGGACACCCCCCAGCCCACAGCCCGCGCAGGTGGTGTGATCACGACGCTGGCACTCGCCGGCACCGTCGCGGCGGTCATGCAGACCCTGGTGACCCCGCTCATCGCCGAGCTGCCGCGGATCCTGGACACCTCGTCCGCCAACGCCGCCTGGGTGGTCACCGTCACCCTCCTGGTCGCCGGCGTGTGCGTGCCGGTCACCGGCCGGCTCGGCGACCTGGTCGGCAAGCGCCGGATGCTGCTGGCCTGTTCGGTCCCGCTGGTCGTCGGCTCCGTGGTGTGCGCGCTCGCCTCGTCCGTCGTGCCCATGATCGTCGGCCGCGGTCTCCAGGGCATGGGCATGGGCATGGTGCCGCTGGGCATCGCACTGCTGCGTGACGTGGTCCCCGCCGAGAAGCTGAGCGGCTCGATCGCCCTCGTCAGCGCCTCCATGGGCATCGGTGGCGCCCTCGGCCTGCCGATCTCCGCCGCCGTCGCCGAATACACCAGCTGGCGCGTGCTGTTCTGGGGTTCCGCGGTCCTCGCGCTCATGATCGCCGTGCTCATCTGGTCCTTCGTCCCGGACGTCCCGGCCGGCGCCAAGGGGCAGCGCTTCGACGCTCCCGGCGCGATCGGGCTCGCCATCGGCCTGGTGTCCCTCCTGCTGGCCATCTCCAAGGGCGCCGACTGGGGCTGGGGCTCGGGCACCACGCTCGGCCTGTTCGCCGTGGCGGTGGTGGCCCTCGGCGCCTGGGGGTTCTACGAGCTGCGCACCCGTGACCCGCTGGTCGACCTGCGCACCACCGCACGCCCCCGCGTGCTGCTGACCAACATCTCCTCGATCCTCGTCGGAGTCGGCATGTACTCCTTCATGCTGATCGCCCCGCAGCTGCTCCAGTTCCCGGAGGCCACCGGCTACGGCCTCGGGCAGTCGATGCTGGCCGCCGGCCTGTGGATGGCTCCCGGCGGCGTGATGATGATGATCGTCTCCCCGCTCGGCGGGAAGCTGATCAACGCGCGCGGACCCAAGATCGCCCTCGTCCTCGGCGCGCTCGTGATCTCCCTGGGCTACGGACTCTCCCTGTTCCTCATGGGCTCCGCGTGGGGCCTGATGATCGTCGGGATCGTCATCAACAGCGGCGTCGGCCTCGCCTACGGCGCGATGCCCGCCCTGATCATGAGCTCCGTCCCGCTCTCGGAGACCGCCGCCGCCAACGGCTTCAACACCCTGATGCGCTCGCTGGGCACCACCATCGGATCCGCCGTCATCGGTGTGGTGCTGGCGCAGATGACCATCAACCTCGGGGGTTTCTCGCTCGCCTCCGAGGACGGATTCCGGGTCGGTCTCACCATCGGCTGCGCGGTGGCCCTCGTCGCCGCCGTCGTCGCCGCGTTCATCCCGGGCCTCGTCCGCCCCGCCGGGGCCGGCGACAAGACCGGTCCCGCCACGGCGGACAAGGTCACGGTCGAAGCCTGATCACGACCGTCCCGAGCGCCCCGACCGGTTCGACCGGGCCGGGGCGCTTTCGCGTTCCCGTCCGGTGCCGCGCCCGTCCTGTACGGTGCCGCGCCCGTCCTGTACGGGGCACTTCGGCGTGTCCGGGCCCAAGAACTTTCTGCTGCACGGGCATTGACCGTGGGTGTGGGCCGACTTACGTTCTTCGCGTTGCCCTTCGTATGTCATATATGAGACGCGATATGAGAGCCGAGCACCGAATGCAGTCAGCACCGAGCCCTCTCCCCTGCCGCCCCCGGCGTCGCAGGAGACGCTGAGGCCCCCTCCGCCCGGACACGCCCCGGCCCGCCGGCCCCGGCCCGCCGGCCCGGGCTCGGCGGGCCCACCGGCCTCCTCCGCCCCTCCCGAAGCACCCCACCCCGTACGGCTTCACGCTGCGGCGCCCGTTTTCCGGCGCCCGCCGGTGAGCACTCAGAGAAGAGAGCCGACCATGATCAAGCCCCGCAACAGCCGTCTCGCCGCCGCGATATCCCTGGTCTCGGCCCTGGCCCTCACCGCCACCGCCTGCGGTGACGACGGCAGCGGCATCGCCGGCGCGAAGGGCGCCGAGGGCTCGGGTGCCGGGAAGATCGTGTTCTGGGACGAGAACGGGGGCGTCCGCACGGCGATCTGGAAGGAGATCATCGCCGACTTCGAGAAGGCGAACCCGGACATCGACGTGCAGTACGTGGGCATCGCCTCGACCGAGGCGCAGTCCAAGTACGACACCGCCATCCAGGGCGGCGGCCTGCCGGACGTCGGCGGTGTGGGCGCCGCGATGGTCGCCGGGATCACCGCGCAGGACGCGCTGGAGCCGCTGGACGACCGGATCGCGGACAGCTCGCTCAAGGGCAAGCTCAACGAGGCGATGCTCGAGAACGTGAAGAGCGCGGCCGGCCGGGACGAGACGTACACGGTGCCGATCTCCGCCACCAACGGCGTCCTCTACTACCGGACGGACCTGTTCGAGAAGGCCGGGCTGGGCGAGCCGGACTCCTGGGACGAGTTCTACAGCGCGGCGGCGAAGCTGACGGACAAGCAGAAGAACCGGTTCGGCTACACCATCCGCGGCGGACCGGGCTCCATCGCCCAGGCGCTGGACGCGATGTACGGGCAGTCGGGCATCGAGTCCTTCTGGAACAAGTCGGGGACGCGGACGACGGTCAACGATCCGAAGAACGTCGCGGCCCTGGAGAAGTACGCCGGCCTGTACAGGAAGGCCACCCCGGAGGCCGACCTCAACAACGACTTCACCAAGATGGTCGCCCAGTTCGACTCCGGCAGCATCGCCATGCTCAACCACAACCTGGGCTCCTACCAGGACCACGTGAGCTCGCTTGGCGCCGACAAGTTCCGCGGGATCCCGCAGCCCGAACTGGCCGACGGCACCCGGGTGATGGTCTCCAACCCGGTCTCCGGCCTCGGCCTGCTCAAGTCGTCCGAGCACAAGGCGGCGGCCTGGAAGTTCATCGAGTTCGCAGCCTCCCACGCCTCGAACTCCAAGTTCAGCGAGTCCGCGGGCCTGATCCCGGCCAACAAGGAGGCCGCCGAGGACCCCTGGCTGGACAAGGCGGAGACCACCAGGCTCGGTGCCGAGGCGCTGTTCTCCGGCGACACCAGGATCGTCCAGCTCCCCTACTACCTGCCGGACTGGAACACCCTGTCCAAGGCCGACAGCGAGTCGGGCTTCCAGAAGGTCCTGCTCGGCAAGACGAGCGCGAAGGACTTCCTGGACTCGTTCGCCGAGGACCTCGACGAGGCCCAGGCGGAGTGGAAGGAACAGCAGGGCTGAGGGGCCGGATCCCACGCGTGCGCCCGCCCCGGACCGCCGGTCCGGGGCGGCCGGGCACGCAGGGCCGGGTCCGTGGACCTCAGTCCAGGCCCTGCTCCCGCAGTTCGTACATCAGGAGGAACGTCCGGTAGGTCTCCGCCGACACGTCCAGGCAGATCTCCGGCCGGTTGGTCCACGTCGACGTGTTGTCGAGGGCCCTCCGGCAGGCCGCCTCGGTCTCGGCCCCGGACGGGATGTTCGAGAGGAACGCGGCGATCAGCAGGACCACTGCGAGGACGATCACGCCGATACGGATGCGCATGGTCTCCCAACGACGGTGCGCCCGCGGCGGTCACTCGGGACCGGTCACGGGCCGCCCGGTCATTCGGGTTCGTCGGTGACCGGCGGCAGGTCGGGCTCGATGAACAGGCCCGCGTACTGCGGCGTGGGCAGCGGGGAGGCGAGGCCCGTGTCGTGGGCCGTGGCCGCGGAGGTGCTGTCGGGGCGCCGCGTGGTCGTGCGGGCAGGCATGTCGGTCATCTCAGGTGTCCTGTACGTAGGTGTGCGGTGAGAGCCCCGTGACCGAGCCGCTGCGGTAAATGCCGGACTGGTCCCGACCGGTGGGGCTACGAGGTGCCGCCACCGGTGCCGCGCCGCTCCGGGGGCGTCCGGATCATCGTGCGGTGCATGCAGACTGTAACCCTCCCAGCACGGCTTTCCCCCGGTATTGCGAGCCCGGCGTGACGGTCAGCGCGGCGGGGCGGGCTCGATGTTCTGGTTTGCGTGGAAGAGGTTGTGCGGGTCGTAGGCCTGCTTGACCTGCGCGAGCCGGTCGTAGTGGCCGCCGTAGGTGGCCCGTACACGGTCCTGGGACTCGCCGGTGCCGAGAAAGTTCACGTAGCCCCCGCCCATCGAGTGCGGGTGCAGTGCCTCCCAGTAGGCGACGGCCCACTCCCGCAGTGCCGCCGCGTTGGCCGGGTCGGGGTCGATGCCGGCGATGACGCCTGACCAGACCGCGTCGCGGTAGGCCCACGCCGTGTCGTCGGGTCCGACACGCCCCGCGGCCCCGTCGACCGGGTACAGGTGCATGGTCGACAGTCCGGTGGGGAGCTTCTCCGCGAAGGAGGCGTGCACGTCCACGGCGTCGTCCGTGACCCGGTCGAAGAAGTCTCCGCGCCAGTACCACTGGAGGCCGGCCGGCATCAGCGCGTCGAACATGGACTGCAGGGCCGGGTAGGGCATGGGCGCCGTGAAGTGGAACGCGGGCGGCCCGGGCTCGTTCACCGCGGCGAGGGTCTCGCCCAGGGAGTCGGGGTCCCCCGTCGAGGACCAGATGACGCCGCACATCTTCTGCCCGTGGATCTCCTCGGGGAAGGGCGGCCCCGGGGGGACGGTCAGCGAGGCGAAGAAGCCGTACAGATCGTCCGGTGCCTGCGGCAGGAACGCGCGGTACCAGCGCAGCACGTCCTTGAAGCGGTCCAGCGGCCACACGGTGATGGCGACCCCCACCGTGTCCACGGGGTGCAGCTCGAAGTCGAAGGACGTGACGATGCCGAAGTTCCCGCCGCCGCCGCGCAGCGCCCAGAACAGGTCGGGGTGCTCGCTCGGGTTCGTGGCGACGAAACTGCCGTCCGCCAGGACCACGTCGGCGGAGACCAGGTTGTCGGCCGTGAGGCCGTACTTGCGGGTGAGGTAGCCGTGACCGCCGCCGAGGGCGAGCCCGCCGATGCCCGTCGTGGACATGATTCCCGCCGGGGTGGCGAGGCCGAACGCGTGGGTGGCGTGGTCGAAGTCGCCCAGCGTCGCCCCGCCGTCGGCCTGGGCGGTCTGGATGGCCGGGTCGACCCGTACGCCGCGCATGGGGGAGAGGTCGATCGTCACTGCGTCGTCGGCGAGGCCCAGGCCGGGCCCGCTGTGCCCACCGCCCCGGACGGCCACGTCGAGGCCGTGCTCGCGGACGAAGTCGACGGCCGCCATGACGTCGGCCGTGTCGTGGCACATGACCACGGCGGCGGGCTTCTTGTCGATCATGGCGTTGTAGACCGTACGGGCCTGCCCGTACGTGGAGTCGTCCGGGCCGATGACCGGGCCTCGCAGCTCGGTCCGCATCGTCTCGAGGAGGGTGCCGTCCATGATCGTCTCCTAGTGCGCGTGCGCCCGGCCTCCCCTGGCTCCATCGCATCGGGTGAGGCTGCTGGGCCGACGCCGGCACCTGAGCATGCCGCGCAGACGGGACCGAACACCGAAAAACCTGCCCCTCCAGCGTCCCGCCGCTCCGCACGCCGCGCAATCGCGGGACGCCGTGCCCCGGCCGCTCCGGGCCGGGGCACGGCGTGGTGTCAGCCCCGGCCCACGACCGTGGCGTCGCCCTCGGGGGCCAGGGGAGCGGGCTGCCCCTGTCTGCCGCGCAGATGCACCATGAGGCCGATGAAGCCGGCGGCGAATCCGCTGAACAGTCCTGATATCCCGTGGTTGAGCGCGTTCACCGGGGCGCTGTCCGGCACCCCGATGACCAGGTAGTTGACGGCGGCGCTGATCACCGAGCCGAACGCGGCGCCGATCAGTCCGCTGAGGAGGGACACGCGCAGAGCCGACGGTGCGGCCGGCGGGATCGGGGCAGGTCTGTGCGGTGTGGACATGGTGGAAGGCCCTCCAGGCAGGCGAGACACGGGATCGGGGGGTGCGGCAACACCCCTGAGTACGTCACTGTGCCTGGCAACTCCGCCTTCTGCACGGCTTGTTGGAGCATTGCGTCGGGGGCGGCCGGCACCCCGGAGGGGCCCCCGGTGGGGAGGCGGCGCGAAAAGTGGTCGGAGCACCGTCCCGGATGGCGTAGAGTTGCAATCACAACGACGCGGGGTGGAGCAGCTCGGTAGCTCGCTGGGCTCATAACCCAGAGGTCGCAGGTTCAAATCCTGTCCCCGCTACTGAAAGACAGAGGCCCGGATCCTTCCAAGGATCCGGGCCTCTGTCGTATGCCGTCCCCCGGCCGCGGACGCACGGGCTTGACCTTGACGCTGCGTAAAGATCTAGCGTTTCCGGCATGGAGTGGTCCATCCAGGAAATCGCCAGGCGAGCCGGCACCACGAGCCGCACGCTCCGGCACTACGGAGACATCGGTCTCCTGGCGCCGAGCCGTACGGGTGCCAACGGCTACCGCTACTACGACCAGGAGGCACTGGTCCGGCTCCAGCGCATTCTGCTGCTGCGGGAGCTGGGGCTGTCGCTGCCCGCGATCAAGGACGTGCTGGAGGGGCAGCGGGACACCTCCGCCGCGCTCCGGACGCATCTGCGCCTGCTGGAGCGGGAGCGGGAGCGCATCGGCCGGCAGATCGCCTCGGTACGGACCACTCTCCACAGGACCGGGCAAGGGGAGGAACTCATGGCGTCGGAAGCGCTCGACGGCTTCGATCACACGGAGTACGAGCAGGAGGTCACCGAGCGGTGGGGCCGGGAGGCGTACGAGCGGGGCGGCCGGTGGTGGCGCGGACTGGACGAGGACGAGCGCGCCCGTTTCCAGGGAGTGCACGATGCCGTCGCCCGGGACTACGGGGAGGCCAGGGCCGCGGGCCTGGAGGCGGGCAGCGAGCAGGTGCAGGACATCGCACGGCGGCACTGCGAGTGGCTGTCGGTCACCATGGAGCCCACGCGTGCCTACGTGTCCGGCCTCGCGGAGATGTACGCCGCCGATCCCCGCTTCGGGAGGAACTACGATCGTTACGGAGACGGAACCGCCGTCTTCGTACGGGATGCACTGACGATCTACGCGCAGCACCGGCTCTCCGACTGACCTCCGGAGGACGGGGCTCCGGCGCGCTCCTCCCTTTGGCCGATGACGAGTCGCCGCTCGGCGCGGCTCCGGCCAGCCTGGGTGGGGCGCGGTACCGTCCGCAGCCGTGGGTGGACCGGGCAGGAGTGCACAGGTGGGCAAGCGGGACGGACGGCGACGGGGCGCTCCCAGGAGCTTCCGTTCGCGACGGTTCGTGCGTGCGCTGCCCGCCCTGCTGATCTGTGCCGGGGTGGCCTTCGACCTCGGTACGCCGTCCGAGGTCACCGCCGTCCCGCTCTTCGCCGCCGCCGCGCTCGTCGCCGCCCCGTTCTTCTCGCTGAGCAGCACCGTCCGCATCGGGCTCGCCGCGGTCCTGATCGTGCTCGCCATCCGGCTCTCGGACGGTGTGCTGTTCAGGGTCGCGCCGGTCACCGACCTGCTCACGCTGATGACCGTCGTGGCCCTGTCCCTCGTGATCAACCGCGTCGTGCACCGCGGCAACGAGCAGCTCGCCTCGGCCCGGTTCGTCGCCGAGACCGCGATGCGTGCGGTGCTCCCGGTCCCGGAGTCCCGGATCGGCGGGCTGCACATCGCGGCGCGGTACGAGGCCGCGCAGGCGGACGAGTTCGTCGGCGGTGACCTCTTCGCCGTCGCGGACACGCCCTTCGGTGTCCGCCTGGTGGTCGGGGACGTGCGGGGCAAGGGGCTGGACGCCGTGGCGGCCGTGGCCGTCGTGATCGGCGCCTTCCGGGAGGCCGCCGAGCAGGAGCTGTCGCTGGAGGGCGTGGTCCAGCGGCTGGAGCGGGCGCTGGCCCGTGAGGGCTCCCGGCGGGGCGGCCTCGATTCCATGGAGGGGTTCGTCACCGCCGTCCTCGCGGAGATCCCTGCCGGTTCGGACACCCTGCGGGTCGTCAACCGCGGCCATCCGGAGCCGCTCGTGCTGCACGCGGACGGGGCGCTCGACGTGCTGGCTCCGACCGCGCCCGCGCTGCCGCTGGGTATGGGGCTGGACGCGTGGCCGGACCGGTCGGACGAGTGGGCGCTTCCGGCGGGGGCGACGTTCCTGGCGTTCACCGACGGCCTCTCCGAGGCGCGGGACGCGAACGGCGTCTTCTACGACCCGGCGGCCCGGCTGCGCGGCCGGCTCTTCCCCGGGCCCGAGGAACTGCTGTCCGCACTCACCGACGACGTACGGCTGCACACCGGCGGCCGCTCGACCGACGACCTGGCGCTCCTCGCCGTCGGCCGACCTTCCCGGGGGCAGCAGGAGCGGCGGACGACGGTGAAGATTGTGGGGCGGGACAGTGAATGACCGGTTGCGACCGTCCGTAGTCGAAGGACCCCGCTCCGCATAACATTTGACGCACAGTCAGAAAGTGCTGGCCGAATCAGGTGGGCTCAAGTCGCCCGTTTGCGCCCGTTTGACCCCTGAAAGTCCAGGCCGGAGTCGTGAACGATCTGTGGGAACAGCTTGGAATCGGGCCCGGGTGTCTATTAACGTTCGATAACGCAGCGCGGTTGTACCTGCCGTCGCAAGAGACGGCACCGTGCGCAGCGCCGAATTCCGCAAGGGAACCGGGGAACCACCTACATGGGGTGAATCGGGCACCTGTGTCTCGCGAGAGACGAAGGGGCCCGTAGGAGACCTTCCTGCTCCGAACCCGTCAGCTAACCCGGTAGGCGAGAAGGAAGGAAAGGAGCGCGCCCACGTGGCGTCCAACCAGCCTGCCCCCGAGGCCCCGTCATCCTTCAGGACCGGAAGCTTCGGTGATGAGGACAGGACTTGGGAGGAATGGAACCCCACAGAGGAGTCCATCCGTCCCGTACGCGGCCGGCATCGCGTAGCCAAGCAGCGCGGTCTGGCCCGTAGCTCCACCGTCCTCGGCGTCGGCGTCATCGCGGCCGTCGGTGCGGGCGGCATGGCCACCGCGCAGAGCAAGCCGCCGGTCTCCATCTCTCTTCCCGATTCCATCGCGGACAATCTCCCCGACGCCAAGTCCCTTCCCGGCGTGGGTGCCTTCATGGCCGGCGACTCCGACTCGGACCACGGGACGGTCGCGGCGTCCTCCCCGCTCACCACGGCCGGTATCACCGCCGCCGAGGCCGAGCAGGGCACCACCGACGCGGGCGAGGCCCTGCGCGCACGCATCCTCCAGCAGGCCGAGCAGCAGTCGGCCGGAGCCGAGGCCGAGGCCAAGGCCGCCCAGGAGCAGGCGGCGGCCGAAGCGGCCGCGGCCCAGGCCGCGAAGCAGCAGAGCGACGCCGAGGCCGAGGTCGCCGCGGAGAAGAAGGCGGCGGAGGAGGCGGCGAAGAAGAAGGCTGAGGCCGAGCGCCTCGCCAAGCTCGCCGCCAGCTACGCCGTCCCGACCTCCTCGTACACCATCACCTCGACCTTCGGGCAGTCCGGTTCGATGTGGTCCTCCGGCCACCACACCGGCCTGGACTTCGCGGCTCCGACCGGCACGCCGGTCAAGGCCGTGCACAGCGGCACGGTGAAGTCGGCGGGCTGGTCCGGCTCGTACGGCTACCGCACGGTCCTGGAGCTCGATGACGGCACGGAGGTCTGGTACTGCCACCAGTCCTCGATGGATGTCACCGCCGGACAGAAGGTCAGCACCGGCGACACCATCGGCCGCGTCGGTGCCACCGGCAACGTGACCGGCCCGCACCTCCACCTGGAGATCCACACCGCGGACGGCTCGGGCGTCGACCCGATGAGCTGGCTCCGCGGCAAGGGCCTCTCGATCTGATCCAGGCACCGGAACCCCGGCGGCCCTGACGCACGACCCCCCGACGTCAGGGCCGCCGGTCTCTCCGGCCGGCGGGGCTCTCCGGACCCGGGCACGTGCGGGAAGCGGCCCGCGAAGCGGAATAGGCACCTCCGTCCGCTGGTTGATCCCGGGTATGACTTCTCTGCGCCCGCTCGGCACTTCGAGCCTCAAGGTCTTCCCTCTCGCTCTCGGCGGCAACGTCTTCGGCTGGACGGCCGACGAGGACCGGACCTTCGCCGTCCTCGACGCGTACGCGGCGGCCGGCGGCAACTTCATCGACACCGCCGACTCCTACTCCGCCTGGATCCCGGGCAACGAGGGCGGCGAGTCCGAGACCCTCATCGGCAAGTGGCTGAAGGCACGCTCCCGCCGCGACGACATCGTCGTCGCCACCAAGGTCGGCGCCCATCCGGCGTACAAGGGGCTGTCGCCCACCACGATCAAGGCGGCGGCCGAGGCCTCGCTGCGCAGGCTCGGCACCGACCACATCGATCTCTACTACACGCACTTCGACGACGAGAACGTCCCCGTCGAGGAGATCATCACCGCCCTCGACCAGCTGGTGAAGGCCGGCACGGTGCGGGAGATCGCCGCCTCCAACATCAGCCCCGAGCGGCTCAGGGCGTCCCTGGACTTCTCCGAGCGCGAGGGCCTGGCCCGCTACGTGGCACTGCAGCCGCACTACAACCTCGTCTCGCGCGACACCTACGAGGGCGCGCTCCAGGACACGGCGGCCGGGGCCGGTCTCGCCGCCGTCCCGTACTTCGCGCTCGCCTCGGGCTTCCTGACCGGCAAGTACCGTGCGGGAGCATCCGTCGAGAGCGCGCGGGCCGAAGGCGCGGCCAAGCACCTGGAGACCGAGCGCGGGCAGAAGGTGCTCGTGGCGCTCGACAGGATCGCCCAGGAGCACGACGCGGAGATCGCCACGGTCGCCCTGGCCTGGCTGGCCTCCCGGCCGACCGTGGCCGCACCGATCGCCTCCGCCCGCACGGTGGAGCAGCTGCCCGCGCTGGTGGCGGTCGCCGGTCTGCGGCTGACCGAGGCGCAGCTGGCGGAGCTGACCGAAGCGTCCGCCTGACCCCGGCCCGGCGGGAGCCCGGCGCGGGAGCCGCCGGGCATCCGCGCCGGAGCCCCTAGCGGTCCTCCAGGTACGGGTTGTGGCCGCCGTAGTGCCGGTGCGGAGCGGGGAGTTGCTGCGGAAGTCCGTCGCCGTGGGGGACCTGGCGGGGGAACGGAGGCGGCCGGTGCGCCCGCGGCAGCCGGCCCGTCGCATGGGCGGCGTACGTCAGGGCCGGGCCCGCGATGTCCCTGCGGTGCCAGAGGTGGTGCAGCAACTCCTGCTCGCGGAGGGCGAAGTCCCGGCCGGCCCCGTCGTGACGGGCTCTGCGGCGGAGCATGGCCAGGGACGTCGCGAAGGACTCGTACTCGGCGACGGCGCGTGCCGCTGCCCTGCCCCGCGCGGGGTCCGGGTGGCTGTTCCAGTGCCTGGCCATGTCGCGGGCCATGCCCCGTGCCCGCATGGAGGCCAGCGCGAGGGGTTCGGCAGGGGTCAGCCAGCCGGCCGCCGCGTAGACCGGCAGTTCGGTGGAGAGCGTGCGCAGCTCCCGTTGGCGCGACCAGACGGCCAGCCAGGTCACCAGGCCGAAGGACGGCACCATGAAGGCGCCGTACACCGCGTAGAAGCCGTACGGCCCGAAGGACGACGAGCCGTTCCACAGGGCGTGCATGCCTATGGCCAGGGCGAGACCGAGCAGCGGCAGGACGACCCGCCGCACCCGGTGACGCGCGCCGCCGAGCGCCGCGATGCCGAAGCCGATACCGGACAGCACCGTGAACAGGGGGTGCGCGAACGGCGACATCACCACGCGGACGAAGAACGTCCCCACCGTCACGGAGGCGAAGCCGGTGGTCCCCAGCTGCTGGTCCTCGCCGAAGGCATTGCCCAGGTACAGGATGTTCTCGGTGAAGGCGAAGCCGGTCGCGGTGAAGCCGGCGACCACGATGCCGTCGACGATTCCGGCGAACTGCCGTCTGCGGAACAGGAAGATCAGCAGGACCGCGATGGCTTTGGCGCTCTCCTCGACCACCGGTGCGACCACCGTGGCCCCGAGGGTGTCGGCGCCCGCCGGATCCGCGGTGGCCGTCGCTATCCAGCGCGTCGCGAAGGAGTTGGCGATGATCGCCACGAGCGCGGCGGCACACGCACCCCAGGCGAAGGCGAAGAGCAGATTCCGCCACGGGCCCGGTTCGACCCGGTCGAGCCAGCGGAACGCCGCCATCAGCAGGGGCACCGGAAGAACGGCCAGCCCCAGTCCCACGAGGAAGCCCTCGGTGCCCGTCTGCTGACGGACCAGCGCCAGGATCACCAGCCCGCAGAGCGCGAGCACCGTGATCACCGCACCGGCGCGGAACGCCTTGCTGCGCCAGACCATGCCGACGCGGCGGGGCCGGTAACGCCACTGGCCTCGCTCCGGGACGGCGCCCAGGAACTCGTCGAGCTGCTGCTCCTCGAGCACCGGGACGGCCGGCTGCTGATGCTGTACGGACCCCTCGGACACCTGACGACCCTAACGAGGGTGACTGACACCTGGCCACGGGGCGGTGGCCGGGGAGCCCGCCGGTGGCCGGTCAGCGACGGGTGAACAGCACGTCGTGCACGACGTGCCCCTTGTCCAGGCCCTGGCCCTCGAAGCGGGTCAGCGGCCGGAACGCGGGACGGGGCGCGTAGCCGCCGTCCGCCCGGGTGTTCTCGAACAGGGGGTGCGCCGTCAGGACTTCCAGCATCTGCTCCGCGTACGGCTCCCAGTCCGTCGCGCAGTGGACGACCGCGCCCGGCCTCAGCCTCTTCGCCACCAGGTCGAGGAAGTCCGGCTGGATCAGCCGCCGCTTGTGGTGCCGCTTCTTGGGCCAGGGGTCGGGGAAGTACACCCGGAGGCCGTCCAGCGCGGCCGGCTCCAGCATCTCGCGGAGCAGGATGATCGCGTCACCGTTGGCGACGCGGACGTTGGACAGCCCCGCCCGGTCGGCGAGACCCAGCAGATTGCCCTGGCCGGGGGTGTGCACGTCGACGGCCAGAATTCCGGTGTCCGGGTCGTCGGCCGCCATCTGCGCCGTGGCCTCGCCCATGCCGAAACCGATCTCCAGGACCACCGGGAGGCCGTCGAAGAGAGTGGGGAGGTCGAGGACGCCCAGGCCGTCGATGTCGAGGCCCCACTTGGGCCACAGCCGCTGGAGGGCGTCCTCCTGGCCGACGGTCACCCGGCTGCGGCGCGGCTGGAAGCTCCGGATCCGGCGCTCGTGGTGCGAGCCGGCGGGGTCGGCGGCCGGGCCACCGGGGAAGCGTGGCTCCTGGCGCAGCCTGCGCTGGCGCTCGAAGGAGGCGGCGCGGCGCGCCGCCGCGTCCGCGTCGGTCTCCGGGGCGGGGCCGGGCGTGGTCTCCGGGACGACGGCGTCCGTCTCCGGGGCGGGGCCGGGCGTCTCTGGGGTGGGGTTCACAGGCTCAGACACAATGACCCGATTCTACGGCGGGCGGTGTCCATCCCGTCGTGCGAGCCCGAAGCAGGGCCCGTCGCGCCACCTCCCTCCCGATGGGCAGTGACGCGGTCGCCGCGGGCGACGGGGCGTTCAGCACGTGGACGGTGTGCGGCGCGTCCCGGATCAGGAAGTCGTCCACCAGCGTGCCGTCCCTCAGGACGGCCTGGGCCCGTACTCCGGCCGGGGACGGCCTCAGATCGGCCTCCGTCACCTCCGGCAGCAGTCGCTGGACGGCCCGGGTGAACGCGCGCTTCGACAGCGATCTGTGCACCTCGCCGGCCCCGTACCGCCAGTGCCGCCGGGCGACCCGCCAGGAGCCCGGCCAGGCCAGTGTGGCGGCCAGCTCGCGCGGGTGGACGACCGCCCGGCCGTATCCCTCGCGGGCCAGTGCCGGCACCGCGTTCGGCCCGACGTGGACCGTTCCGTCGACGCCCCGGGTCAGATGGACACCGAGGAAGGGGAACGCAGGGTCCGGCACGGGATAGACCAGCCCGCGCACCAGCTCCGGCCTGGCCAGCTCGTAGTACTCCCCGCGGAACGGCACGATGCGCGCCCCGGGGTCGTCGCCCGCGAGCCGCGCCACCCGGTCGCTGTGCAGTCCCGCGCAGTTGACCAGCACCCGGGCCCGGACGACCTGGCCGTCGGCCGTGCGGACGGCGACACCCCAGGGGCGCCGGTCGACGGCGACGACCTCGGCCCCGTAGCGGATGTGGCCGCCCGCCGTGTCGACCTCGGCGGCGAAGCGGGAGGCCACCGCCGCGAAGTCGCACACCCCCGTCGTCCCGACCCGGATCGCCGCGAGGCCGCGGACCCTGGGTTCGTACTCCGAGATCTGGGCGGGGCCGAGCTCCCGGACCGGCAGGCCGTGCGCCCGGCCACGCTGCACCAGGGCGTGCAGCCGGGGCAGCTCACCGCTGCCGGTCGCCACGATCAGCTTGCCCGTCACCGCGTGGGCGATCCCGTGTTCCGAGCAGAAGTCGACCAGCTCGGCGGCGCCCCGCACCGCGTAGCGCGCCTTCAGCGAGCCCGGCGGGTAGTAGATGCCGCTGTGGATCACGCCGCTGTTGCGCCCGGTCTGGTGCCGGGCGGGACCCCACTCCTTCTCCAGCACCGTGACCCGGGTGCCGGGCGCGGTGCGCGTGATCGCGTACGCGGTCGACAGACCGACGATTCCGCCACCGATCACCAGCACATCGCAGTCGTACGCCGCGTGCGTCATCATCACGCCACCTCCCACCCCGATAGTGCACTGACCCACTGACAACGGGCTCAAACCCGGGTCGGCGCGTGCGTGGCGGGCAGTTCCGCCTCCGGACCGGGCGATACCGGGGCGTACCGGAGGGCTCTACACCGGGGCGACGAGAAGCGGACGGGCCCGCTCCCGCAGCTCCGCCACGCGGGGCTCGTCCCCGTACGGCTCCAGGCGGTGCAGGAGGTCGCGGACGTACTCGGTGGTGCGCGCCGAGGAGATGCGTCCCGCCACCTCCACCGCGCGCGTCCCCGCCGCGCAGGCCGCGTCGAGGTTGCCCGACTCCAGCTCGGCGACCGCCGAGACGACGAGCCGCAGTCCGTGTGAGCGGACGAACTCGTCGGTGGGCTTCGACAGGGCCTGCTCGGTGAAGCGCCGCACCTGGCGGGGCGCCTTGAGGTCCCGGTAGCACTCGGCGGCGTCGGCGGCGAACCTGTCGTACGAGTAGAAACCGAGCCACGTGGGGTCGGAGTCGCCGGTCCGGGAGCGCTCCAGCCAGCTCTCGGCGGCCCGGAGCGCGGCCCCCGCCGCCGGTGCGTCGCCGGCCTTCGCGTGGGCGCGCGCCTCCACCAGCCGGAAGAAGCTCATGGTCCGTGCGGTGGCCAGCCCGCGATTGCGTTCGACCGCGGCCTGCGCGAGGTCCACACCCTCGTCGGCGAAGCCCCGGTACGTCGCCTGCAGGGACATCGACGCCAGGACGTATCCGCCCAGCGGTACGTCGGCGGCGGCGCGGGCCAGGCGCAGCGCCTGGATGTAGTAGCGCTGGGCGGCCTCCTGCTGGCCGGTGTCGAAGGCCATCCACCCCGCGAGCCTCGTCAGCTCGGCCGATGCGCCGAAGAGCGCCCGGCCGACCTCGTCGCTGTACGACCCCAGGAGGAGCGGCGCGGCGTCGACCCGTAAGCACTCGGGGACCATGGACGAGCGCCAGTCGCCACCGCCGTACTTGGAGTCCCAGCGGCGGGCGTCCTGGGCGGCCTCGCGCAGTTTGGTCACGTCGCTGTGGCCCACGCGCAGCAGCGGTCCGTCCACGCCGCCGGCGGGACCGGCGGTGTCCGGGCCCGGTTGGAGGGGGATGCCACCCTGCGCCCCGGGTGCGCCCTCGGGGCGCAGGATCGCGGTCTGGGCGGCGCCCGGGTCCCGGGCGACCGACGGGTCGGCGGGCGTTATGAGCCAGCGGGACGCGGGGGTCGCATAGGCGCTCACCGCGAAGGAACCCGCCAGCGACTGCCAGATGCCACCACCGCCACGCCGGCCCGCCAGATCCAGCCGGTACAGATCGGTCGCCGACCGCACCGCCTCCCCGATGTCACGGGGGAAGGCCAGACCGACCTCGGGCGCCGGATCGGCGTCGGCGAGCCCGATCTCGTGCAGCGGGACCGGACGGCCGAGTTTGGCCCCTATCGCCGCCGCGATGAGATGGGGCGCGGCGCCCTGCGGCACCATGCCCTTGGCGACCCACCGGGCCACCGACGTCTTGTCGTAACGAAGTGTCAGACCGCGCTGCGCTCCGAGGTCGTTGACCCGCCGGGCGAGCCCGGCGTTGCTGATTCCCGCGAGGGCGAGAACCGTGCCGAGCTTCTCGTTCGGCCCGCGTTGCTCTCTGGACATGCGTCACCCCTCGACACACAGACGGCCGCCGCGTCACCGTCAAGCGCGCGGCATTCGTACCGTGTTCTCCCCAGGTCCGGTCCCGGGCACTCCGGCCGCACACGCATTTGGCCGAGCCCCGTGGAATATGCCCCCCTGCTGAGAACATCGGTAAACCCAGCGTAGTTCGCCGCATCCCCACCGTTAAGGGGCAGACCTCCGTATGGCGGGAATGTTGTCCGTGCGCGGCGGGGCGTGGGGATCGTGCTCCGGACGTGTGGCCGTGCGCCCGGCCGTGCGCTCTGGCCCGGCCGATGTGCAAACGCTTCGATGGGTCCTGCGTGGGTCGGCCCGCCGAACTGGACTCGGTGGGCTGGGGGAGACCGCCGCCCCAATCCCCGCGGGCGGCGAACCGGTCCGGGAGGTGACGAACACCTCCCGGACTGTGCGCCGCACGGGCGGGTTCCAGGGGAAGAGGACGTGCCGGCCGGCGCGCCGGGGGGATGCGCCGGCCGGCACGTCCTCGCAGATCCGCAGGGTGTCCCAGGGGGCTGCCGCGGGTCTGCGGGGACCCGGTCCGCGCCTTCCGCCCATGCCCCTCCGCACAGCGGCCTCGGACGAAACGCGCGGTTCCTTCGCGAGCCGAGAATGGCCGAATAGCGCCGGTCGGGCCGTGCGGACCGAGGTGGTCCGACTATGGCCTGATTGCGTCTGGTCCGTGGCCCGGCCGAGGCGGGGACCGCTTCCGGGGCATCCCGCCGCAACTCCCGGAAGGTCCACTCCTGTTGCCGGGGAGCCTGCGGTGCCGTGGCCAGGCTTTTGCCAGGGGCGCATGCTCATCCGGTGTGCGCCGCCCGTACCCCCTCCCGGGCGCCGTTGTCGTGGCAGCATGTCCCGCAACGGCGTCCCGTACCTGGTGCGCCGGTTCGTCCACAGCCTGTGGAGGCGGCGATGCGTTGGTTGGTGGGGTGGAGCACTGCCGCCGCGAGCTTCGGCACCGTGGGCGCGGTCGGCCACCACGGGGAGGGGCGCACCGTCCAGCCGGTGGGCTCCCAGCCCCTGTGGGGCGACCCGGATCCGCTCTGGGCCGTGGGCGACTGGCGCCCCGACGAGATCCGCGTCATCACGGTCGCGACACCCGAGGGCGCCCCCACCACCCGCCTCGCCGTCCTCGGCTGCTGCGGGGCCACCGACGAACAGCTCCGCGTCGGGCTGCTCGCCGCCCGCGGCGGGGCGCTGCGCCATCTCACCTCCTGGCCGGGCAGTTACACGGCCGTCGTGCAGATCGGCCGCCGCGTCACCGTCGCCGGAGACCTCGCCGGTGCACGCCCCGTCTTCCACACGCCCACGCCCTGGGGCAACGGCACCGCGTACGCCACCGCCGCCCTCCCGCTCGCCGACCTCATCGAGGCGCAGCTCGACATCGGCCACCTCGCCGCTCTGCTGGCCTGTCCCGAGACCCCGGAGGCGCTGGGCGACGGCACGCCGTACGCGGGAGTGAGACGGATCCCGCCGGGGCACGCGCTGATCCTCCGCGAGGGCTCGCGCGAGATCACCGGGTACGAGGCGGTGGCCTCGCTCGCCGTGGCGGCTCCCCAGGCCGATCCGGTGAGCGCGGTCGAAGGCGTACGGGACGCGCTGGTCGAAGCCGTACGCGCCCGGCTCACGGCGCCCCGCCACGCACCGGAGACCCTGCCGCCCGACCCCGGGCCCGTACCCGGCATGGGGCCCGCCGAACGCCGCGCGGCCCGCGGGGCGCCCGTCCCCGGAATCGGCTCGGACCTCTCCGGCGGCAGCGCCTCCGCCACCCTCGCCCTGCTGGCCGCAGGCCTGCCCGGGCTGCCCGGCACGGTGCTGGGCCACGGCACGGGGGCGGGCGAGCGCCTCCTCGCCGTCACGTTCAACGACCTCTCGGCCCAGGGCCGCGAGGACGAGCTGGAGCGCGCCCGGGTCATCGCGGCCAACCCGCGTCTGCACCACGTGGTCGTCGCGGCGGGCGAGGAGGCCCTGCCCTACGCGTCCTTGGAGAGCGGCCCGCTCACCGACGAACCCGCCCCTTCCCTCGTCGTCGCCGAACGCCACCGCCGCCGGCTGGCCGCGGGCAGCGCGGACCACTTCGTCGGGCACGGCGCCCGACAGGTCCTGGACGCCCACCCCGCCCGGCTCGCCGACCTGCTCATGGACCGGCGCAGACGCCACCTCCTGCGGCCCGTCGCCGCGCTCGCCAGGGCCGAAGGGCCCTCCACGCACTCCCTGTTCGTCCCGCTGGCCGTCTACCGCGCCGCGCGCCGGCTGGCCCGTACGTCGTACCGCACCGGTCTGGAGACGGCGGCGTCCCTGCTGCCCGAGGCCAACCGCGACGCCCCCGGCCTCGACACCCCGGCGGACGCCTCGCTCGCCTCCCTCGCCTGGTCCCGGCCCGGTCCGGCCGCGCGCTGGCTCACCGGGGAGGCACTCGCGGAAGTATCGGTTCGGCTCCAGGAGGCGGCGATCCGGCCCGGGTCGGTCCAGCGCCCGGGAGAGGCCCGCGCCCGCGCGGCGCTGGCCCGGCACGCGGCCGACCAGCGGATCCTGGAACAGGCGGCGGAGATCCGCAGCCAGCGGCTGCACGCCCCGTTCCTCGACAACCAGGTCGTGCGGGCCGCCCGCGCACTCCCGGAATCGCTCCGGGTCCAGCCGGGAGCCCGGGCCGCGATCCTGCGCCGGGTCCTCGCGGGCGCCGGCATCCACGACCTGCCGCCCGGCTGGGGTGCCCCCTCGCAGGCCACCTCGACCGCGGCCGGCCGCATCGGCCTGCGCACCGCCCTCCCGGAGCTGATCGCGCTCTTCGACGCCCCGCTGCTCGCCGACGCCGGCCTGGTCGAGGCGCGTGTCGTACGCAAGGCGCTGCGCGCGGCGTCCGAGGGCGAGCCCCTCCCCCTGGACGGCCTGGCCGAGCTGGCGTCCACGGAACTCTGGCTCCGGCGCCTGGTCACCCGCCGGGGCACCTGCTGGACCGGCACGGCGGCCCCGCGGCAACGGGCTGTCGCGGGAGGAGTGGTCCCCGCCCGCCGCACGCTCCAGCCGTGACACGTCCCGGGACCACCGTCCCCCGCCTCTGACCGCACCCGTACGGGCGCCCACCGGGTCACAATGGCCGCGTGCGGTACCTGATCCTGGGCGTCACCGAGGCGCGAGACGAACACGGCGGTGTGCTGCCCGTCGGCGGTGCACGGCTGCGCACCCTGCTCGCCGCGCTCGCCCTGCGCGCGGGCCGCCCCGTGCCCGTCGCCGTGCTCATCGACGACGTGTGGTCCGACGACCCCCCGCAGGACGCCCCCGCCGCCCTCCAGGCGCTCGTGGGCCGACTGCGCCGCGTGCTCGGCCGGGACGCGGTCGTGGGAGGTCCGGGCGGCTACCGCCTCGCCGCCGGACCCGACGACATCGACCTGTACGTCTTCGAACGGCTCGCCCGCCGAGGGGCCGCCGAACTCGACTCCGGAAGCCCCGAGGCCGCCGCCCGCACCCTGCGCACCGCACTCGCCCTGTGGCGCGGCCCCGCCGTCGCCGACCTCCCCGGGCGCGGACACGGCCTCCAGGCCGAGGCCCACCGGCTCCGGGCACACCAGCAGCGCATCGAGGCCGACCTGCGGCTCGGGGCCACCGCCGGCCTCGTGCCCGAGCTCGGGGAACTCACGTCCGCCCACCCGTACCACGAGCCGCTGCGCGCCCAACTGCTGCGAGCTCTGCGTGCCGAGGGCCGGCGGGCCGACGCACTCGTCGCGTACGAGGAGGCCCGGCGGACACTCGCCGACGGCCTGGGCACCGATCCGGGACCGGAGCTCGCCGCACTCCACCGGGAACTCCTCGCGGCCGCGGAGCCCACCGGGCGTCCCGTGGAGCCCGCCAGGCGTCCCGGGGAGTCCACCGCGCGGCCCGCGGGCGATCCGTTCCCCGCCGAGGGCAACATCCGGCCCCGGCTCACCTCCTTCGTCGGGCGCGAGTCCGAACTCCGCCTCATCGGCTCCGACCTGTCCCGCGCCCGCCTGGTCACCCTCACCGGCCCCGGCGGCTCCGGCAAGACCAGGCTGGCCGAGGAGTCCGCGGCGGGACAGGGCGCCTGGATCGCGGAACTCGCCCCGCTCGACGACCCCTCCGCCGTACCCGGGGCCGTGATCTCCGCCCTGGGCCTCCGCGAGACGACCCTCCGTCAGGGCGGCCCCCGCGACGGGCACCGCCTGACCGCGGACCCGGCGGGGCGGCTGGTCGAGCACCTCAACCACCGGTCGCGCCACAGCCCGTTCCTCCTGGTGCTCGACAACTGCGAGCACGTCGTCGGGGCGGCGGCGGCCCTCGCCGAGACCCTCCTCAGGCACTGCCCGCGGCTGCGGATCCTCGCCACCAGCCGTGAGCCCCTCGGCGTGCCCGGCGAGGCCGTCCGTCCCGTCGGCCCGCTGCCGCCGGACCCCGCGCACCGGCTGTTCGCCGAGCGCGCCCGAGCCGTGCGGCCGGACTTCGGCGCGGGGGCGGAGGCGGGCGACGACCCGCAGGCCGTCGAAGAGATCTGCCGCAGGCTCGACGGGCTCCCCCTCGCCATCGAGCTGGCCGCCGCCCGGCTCCGGCTGCTCACCCCGCGTCAGATCGCCGACCGCCTCGACGACCGCTTCCGGCTGCTCACCAGCGGAAGCCGCACCGTGCTGCCCCGCCAGCAGACGCTCCGGGCGGTCGTCGACTGGTCCTGGGACCTGCTGTCCCCGCAGGAGCGGACCGTGCTGCGGCAGGTCTCCGTCTTCGCGGGTGACTGGGACCTGACCGCGGCCGAGGCGGTGACCGGGCCGGACGCGGCGGACCTGCTCGGCGCGCTCGTCGACAAGTCCCTCGTGGTCGCGGCTCCCACGGACGGCTCGCAGATGCGGTACCGCCTCCTGGAGACCATCCACGAGTACGCCTCCGAGCGGGCCGCCGAGGCCCCGGACGTCCTGACGGCCACGTGCGCGGCCCACACCGCGTACTTCACCGCGCTGGCCGAGGAAGCCGATCCGCAACTGCGCTCCGGCGGGCAGCTGCCGTGGATCCGGCGCCTGGAGACCGACCTCGACAACATCCGCGCCGCCCTGCACCGCACGGTCGTCGCCCGCCCCTCGGAGGAGGAGGCGCTGCGTCTGGTGCTCGCCATGGGGTGGTTCTGGTGGCTGCGCAACTTCCGCACCGAAGGCGCGGTCTGGGCGGACCGCACGGCCGCCCTCGGCCAGGATCCGCCGGACCCGGCAGACCCCCGCCACTGGCCCCGCATGCACCTGCACATGCTGCGGTTCTTCCTCGCCGTGGAGAGCCGGCCGACGGAGAACATCTACGAGGACGAAGGGCTCCAGGACCTCATCACCAAGGTCGCCGGAGCCTTCGGTTCGGGCGGCCCCGAATCCGCCCGCTTCCCCGGACTGCTCTGGCCGATGACCTCGTACATGCGCCGTGAGGAGACCCCCGACGTCCAGGCGCACTTCGACGCGGCCGTCGTCAACACCCGCACGCACGGAGGTGACTGGGAGTACGGCGTCACCCTGATGACGCGTACCCACATGCTGGTGGACACCCCCGAGGGCATGGACGGCATCGACGAGGACATCGCCGAGCTGCGCGCCCTGAGCAGCCGGGTCGGGGACCGCTATCTGCGCGCCCAGGTGGCGAGCGCCGTCGCGGAGGCGGGGATGACGCGCGGGAGGTACGAGGAGTCACGCGTGGCCTACCAGGAGGCGCTCGGGCTCGCCCGGGAGGTCGGCGCCCACGGGGAGGAGCCCTTCCTCCTCGGCCGCCTCGCCGAACTCTCCTACCGGGCCGGGGACCTGGACGCGGCAACGAAGGGGCTGGACGAGGCGGAGGCCGAGGCGGAGCGCCGGCACATGCCCGACGCCTACGCCTACGTGTACTACCTGCGGGCCGCCGTCGCGCTGGCGGCCGGCGAGGTCCCGAAGGCACGCCGGTACGCCGACTCCGCGCGCTCCGCCCGGCCCTACGGCAGCAGGCCGCCCCAGTTCGCGGCGGCGGTCCTCGGGCTCTCGGCCCGCATCAGCGTCCGCGAACCGTCCGGCGGGCCCGCCGAGGGCCTGCGCGGGATGGTCGAGGCGCTGACCCTCGCGGTGGAGGCCCGGTGCGTGGAGGTCACCACCGCACACCTGGCGGAGGTCGCCGCGATCGTCCTGGTGGAGCTGGACCGGTTCGTGGCGTCCGCCCGCGTCCTCGGTGCCTGCGAGCGCTGGCGGGTGAGGGGGCCCCGCTCGGCGGTGGAGGAGGCCGACGTGACCGCCGCGGTGGAACGGCTGCGCGAGGAGCTCGGCCCCCGCCGGTACGACGAGGAGAGCGCCTCGGGGCGCGGCCTGACACCGGAGGAGGTCGTCACCCTCCTGGCCGGCGTGGCCGGGGAGCTCAGCGGCAGCTGATCCTGGACTCGGCCCAGTCGGCGAGCGCGACTCCGCCGAGGGCCCCCGACGGTTCCACGACGAGCCGGATCGTCCGGCTGCCCTCGATGCCCACGCTCACCGGGACCGCCGGCTCGCCGCCCCGCACCACGGGGGACCGCCAGAGCCGGGCCCCGTCACCGTCGTACACGGAGAACCGCACGGCGCCGAGCCCCAGCGTCATGTCGTCGACCCCGGCCATCGCTTCGTACCGCGTGCAGGTGCGGTTGAGCTGGACGGCGACGGACGAGCGGGAGGGGGCGGTCACGCCGTGGGCGTACACCGTGGTGGCGATCGACAGTCCCTGGCGCTGCCAGAACACACCCCTGCTCCCGGCGAGCATGATCTCGGGCCCGGTGTGGTCACCGGCGACCGAGTACTCCAGCTCGTTCACCTGGTAGATCTCCGGCGCCGGAGGCGGGGGTGGCTCCGGAGAGGGCGTCGGTGCGGGTTCCGGCACGGTGGGCTCGGGCGTGGGGTCCGGGGCGGGCGGCGTCGGTGACGGCGTGGGGGTCGGCGTCGGGGCGGGTGTCGTCTCCGGGGCGGGTGGTGCTTCGGAGACGGGCGGGGCGGGCGGGGCCGGTGGCTGCGGGGCAGGCGCCGGCTCCGGCGGGGGAGTGGGCGTGGGTGCGGGCGTGGCCGGAGCAGCCGCCGGAGGCTTGGCCACCGGCTTCTCCGCGGGCGCCGGCCGGTCGTCTCCGACCAGGGCCCACACGAGCCCGGCGGCGGCCGCCACGGCCACCGCTGCGGCGATGCCGGCCTTCAGCGGAGCGCCGAGCCCCTCCGACGCCGCGGCCCCACCCGCCGTGCCGCCCCCTGAGGACGCGCTGCCGGTGGCCGCGGCGGCGGCTCCGGCACCGGCCGCTCCGGCCGCACCGCCCGCCACGATGCCGGCCGCCTTGACCGCGTAGCCGGCGGCGAACCAGCCGATGACGGCGACCGGGAGCAGGGCCGGGATGCCGGCGTTCACACGGTCCAGCTCACCGGCGGCGATGCGGCACCTCGCGCACTCGTCCAGATGCTTGCGCAGGCCGCGTTCGGCCCGGGTCCGCAGGCCGCCCCGGGCATGGGCGCCGAGCCGGTCGGCGTACTGGGCGCAGTCGCCGCCGGACGTCAGCGACTGGCTCACATGGGCCTGCAGATAGGCCTGCTTGAGCCCTTCGCGGGCCCGGACGGCCAGGACCGCCGTGGCGTTGGCGGTCAGGCCGAAGAGCGGGGCGACCTCGCTCGGCGACTCCTCCTCCACGGTGGTGTGCCACAGCACGGCCTGCCAGCGCTCCGGCAGGCTGCGGAACGCCTGCATGGCCATCGAACGGTCCGCCTCGTGCATGGCCAGTACATCGGCGCCGAGATCGAGGGTGTCGGCCTCCGACAGCTCCGAGGAGCGAGTGGCCTGCGCCGCGAACACGGCGAAGTCGTCGACCAGATGCTCGCGCTTCGCACTCCTGGTCCACGCGGCGGCGACATGCCGGACGGCCGTCATGAGGTAGGCCCGGACCGCTTCCTCCGGCCCCTTTCCGCCGCGCACCGCCTGCAGGGTCCGTGCGAAGACCTCTGCCGTCAGGTCGTCGGCGGTGTGCGCGTCGCGGCAGCAGGTACGGGCGTAGCGGCGCACCGCTCCCGAATGGCGCCGGAAGAGCTCCTCGTACGCCTGGTCGTCGCCCGCGCGCATGCCCTGGATCAACTGGGCGTCGGACGGGCCCGGACCGGCGGATCCGGCGCGCCCCTCGCGCTGCAGGGGGACGGCGTACGTGGCACCGTCCGCCGGACCGGGATCCGACCGCACACCGTCGTCGGCGAGCGCCGGCCAGGGACCGGGCAGGACGGTGCCGCCCTCGGCGTGGACGGGCGGCTGCTCCGGCTCCGGACGGCCCGGCGGCACCTCGCCCGGTGTCACCTGACCTGACGGCACCTGATTCGGCGTCACTCGATCCGGTGCCACCTGGCCGGGAGGCCGGGCCTGCGCGGGCATCCGTGCGGCTGCCGCGCCACCGGTCTGCGTCTCCGTGCCGCTGCCCCTGCCCGCGGCAGCGACACCGTCGGCCGGTTCTTCCTGCTGCGCGTCACCGCTCATCGCGGAAGCCCCCGTATGCACCCTCGGACCCGAATACGGGGCAAGGTTGCCACAGAGCCACGCCGCGACGAACCCCGAACAGCGGCAACCACTCGTCCGGGGTGTCTTCCCCCGTCCGGGGGGCGTGACATCACCCCCGCGGGGAAGGAGCGACGCCCTTCTCCGTCCAGGCGTCCGGCCGGCGGGAGCGGTCCCGCCGACCGGCACACCTACGCGGTCCGGCTACACGGGACGGGAGCGCAGGCCTTCCAGCAGGATGTCCAGCAGCCGGGCCGAAGCGGCGGCCTGATGAGCGGGATCCGGCAGTGCCGGTGCCGCCGTGGCGATGACGAGCAGCACATCGGCCACCGTCACATCGCCCCGCAGCTCACCCGACTCACGGGCCCGGTCCACCAGCCGGCCCACGACCTCGAGCAGCTCGGCCGCCCCCGGACCGTCGTCGAGCCCTTCCTCGGAGTCGGGGCGCGCCCCGCCCGACTGGAGACCGGACGCCTCCACGCCCTGCCGCTGGTGCGGGACGCGTGTGTCGCCGTCGGGTCCCACCGCGGCGGCCTGCTCGTCCTGCTCCGCCCCGACCCGCAGCACCTGCGGCGGCAACAGCCGTCCCGCACCCGATGCCACGGAGGTCCGCAGGAAGCGGGAGAGCGCCGACCACGGCTCCTCCTCCTGTCCGAGGGCCGAGCGCGCCTGATCGGTCAGCCGCGCGGTCTCCTCCTCGGCTATCCGGCGCACCAGCACGTCCTTGCTGGGGAACCGCCGGTAGACCGTGCCGACGCCGACCCGTGCGCGGCGCGCCACGTCCTCCATCGGTGCTCCGTAGCCGAGCTCCCCGAACACCTCGCGCGCGGCGCGCAGGACGTGTTCGAGATTGCGCTGTGCGTCCACGCGGAGCGGAGCGGAGCGTGCCGCGTTCCCCACTGGTCCGACCGCCGCGACCGTCCCGACCGCTCCCATGGGGCTCAGCCGCCCATGGCCCTCCACAGCAGAGGTGAGAGCGCTCGGCCCATGCAGATCCTGAGTGTGCATAACTTTCCCCCGGTTATGACGTCTCCCCCCGGAGACTTCCCCGCCCTGTCAGTCGGCGTGTGGACCTCAGTCCGAATCCGACACCCCGACGGGGTACGAACATAGTTGAGCCCGCCTCAATTCAGAAGGGGGTAGTTCCGCACGGAGCGCCCCCCGATCGGAGCAAGGACCGGTTGAGCCCCGATTCGACCGCTGCGTACCCGGCCTTCCGCCACACCTGACCTGCGCAGCTCCGCACCGACACGGTGGCCGCGGGCGGCCGGATGATCGAAGAACTCCGGTCACACAATTTGCCAGGCCTGTGGACAAACACCGGACTCCGTTGCGTCATGGGAAGGTGATGGCACCAGATTCCCGGGGGGCGTCCCCCGATACCCGGCCACGTGTGCGCATTCTCGTCGTCGGCGGCGGCTACGTAGGGATGTACACCGCGCTGCGTCTCCAGCGGAAGCTGCGGCAGAGACTGAGAAGCGGCGAGGCCGAGATCGTGGTGGTCACGCCCGAGCCCTACATGACCTATCAGCCGTTCCTGCCCGAGGCCGCCGCGGGCTCGATCTCGCCGCGTCACGTCGTCGTGCCCCTGCGCCGGGTCCTGAAGCACTGCACGATCGTCATCGGCGAGGCGGAGCGCGTCGACCACGCCAAGCGCACCGCCACGGTCACGACGCTCGCCACCGCGGAGGACGGCACCGGCGCGCTCGAGATCCCGTACGACGAGCTGGTACTCGCTCCCGGATCCGTGTCCCGCACCCTCCCGGTTCCCGGCCTGGCCGACTTCGGCATCGGCTTCAAGACCGTGGAGGAAGCGATCGGCCTCCGCAACCACGTGATCGAACAGATGGACATCGCCTCCGCCACGAGGGACCCGGACATCCGTGACGCGGCGCTCACCTTCGTCTTCGTCGGCGGTGGATACGCGGGCGTGGAGGCGCTCGCGGAGCTCGAGGACATGGCCCGCTACACCTCGCGGTACTACCACAACATCAAACCCGCGGACATGCGGTGGATCCTGGTCGAAGCGACCGGACGCATCCTGCCGGAGGTCGGCGAGGCGATGGGGAAGTACGCGGTCAGGGAGCTGAGGGGCCGCAACATCGACGTACGGCTCGACACCCGGCTGGACAGCTGTGAGGGCCGGGTCGCGGTCCTCAGTGACGGTTCACGCTTCCCGACCCGCACCCTGGTGTGGACCGCCGGCGTGAAGCCCGCGCCGATCCTCGCGGCCAGCGGCCTGCCGCTCACGGAGCGCGGCCGGATCCGCTGCACCGCCACGCTCGCCGTCGACGGCGCCCCGCACGCCTGGGCCGCCGGTGACGCGGCTGCCGTCCCGGACCTCACCTCGTCCGAGCCGGGCACGGAGACCGCGCCGAACGCGCAGCACGCGGTGCGTCAGGCCAAGGTCCTCGCCGACAACATCCTGGCCACCCTCGCCGGCCGTCCGGCCCGGGACTACCGGCACTCCTACGCCGGATCCGTCGCCTCGCTCGGCCTGCACAAGGGCGTCGCACACGTGTACGGGCGCAAGCTCAAGGGGTATCCGGCGTGGCTCATGCACCGCGTCTACCACCTGAGCCGGGTGCCCACGTTCAACCGGAAGGCGCGTGTCCTTGCCGAGTGGACCCTGGCCGGGCTCTTCAAACGAGAGATCGTCTCCCTCGGCTCCCTCGAACACCCGCGTGCCGAATTCGCCCTCGCCGCCCGTGGACACGTACACCCCGGGCCTCCCGAAGAGACTCCGCCGAAGGACGACAGGCCACCGGACACGTCCGGCTGAGCACCGGTACGCTCCGCAGCGCCATGCCCGTGGAACGGCCGCAGTTCAGCGGCCGGACCCCCTGCCGTACGCCAACTGTCAGTACGGTCGGTCACACTGGGCGTGTGACCATAGGTGGGCTCACACCTGCGCAGAGTCACCCGGCAGGCAGTCACCTACAGTGACCGGAAGCGACGACCGACAGCACGAAGTGGCCCGGCTGCGCGTTCCCGGAAGCCTGGCCCCGGCACCCCGATCCGGTGATGAGGACCGGCGGGGAGCCGGCACAGGACCAGCAGAAGAAGCTCGCCCGAGCGGACCAGACCGACACACGAGGCCAGAAATTCCGTGAACTTCACGCGCTGGAGCGCCCGCCTTCCCGGAACGCAGCGTCGAGCCGCCGCGCGGGACGACCACAGTTCCGTACCCGCCGCCCGCGCCGAGTCCGTACGGCCGAAGCCCGAGGCCACGCCGCCGGCCGGGACGCCGGAAGCCTCCGACGCCACGGCGGGCCCCTGCCTGGAAGGCCTGTCGGCCCTCGAGATCCTCGGCCGTCTCCCCGCCCCCGTCGCGCTGCTCCACGGCCCCGAGCACCGCATCACCTACGTCAACACCGCCTACACATCGGCCTTCGGCCCACGCCCCTGCGGCACTCCCGCGGCCGAAGCCATGCCCGAGCTCGCCGAGCTCAGCCTGCTGCCCCTGATGGACCAGGTCCTGCGCAGCGGCACTCCCCGTACGGTCAAGTCCCGCAAGGTCCGGGCCGGCAGCTCCTACACGGTGACCTGCACCCCGGTGGCCGCCGCAGGCCCGGACACGGAGGACGGCGAGGCGGGTGTCCTCGTCTACGCCACCGATGTCACGGACCACGCCGAGGCGGCGGAGCGGCTGCGCGCCAGCGAACGCCGCCACCGCGAAACGGCCGTCACCCTCCAGCGCTCCCTGCTCCCCCAGGAGCTCGAACAGCCGGACGACCTGCGCATCGCCGCCACCTATCAGCCGGGAGGCACGGACGCGGCGGTCGGCGGCGACTGGTACGACGTCATCACCCTGGGCGCCGGCCGCACCGCCCTCGTCATCGGAGACGTGATGGGGCGCGGCGTGCGTGCCGCGGCCGTCATGGGCCAACTGCGCACCGCGGTCCGCGCCTACGCCCGTCTCGACCTCCCGCCGCACGAGGTGCTCCAGCTCCTCGACGTGCTCGCCGCCGAGATCGACGCGAGCCAGATCGCCACCTGCGCCTACGCCGTCCACGACCCCAACGAGGGCCACCTCGTCTACGCCTCCGCCGGGCACCTCCCGATCCTCGTGTGCGAGGAGGACGGCACGGTGCACCGCGCCGAGGAGCCGCCGGGCCCGCCCCTCGGCACGGGCGGCTGGGTCCACACCTCCGGGACGATCGCCCTGCCGCCCGGCTCCACGGCGGTGCTCTACACCGACGGTCTGGTCGAACGGCGCAGCGAGGACATCGACGAGGGAGTCGCCTCTCTGGAGCGCGCCCTGTCCGGCGCCAAGGGGTCGCCCCAGGTGGTCTGCGACCGGCTCATCCGCTCCCTGGGCGTCACCGCGGAGCACGACGACGACGTTGCGGTCCTCGTGGTCCAGCACCCCGCGCGCACGGGATCGAGCGCGGAGCTCTTCCACAACGCCTCGCTCGAGCTGCTCGGCGGCATCGAGGCGGCGCCCAGGGCCCGCGCCTTCGCCACCGGCGTCCTGGCGTCCTGGCGCTTCCCGGTGGAGCTCTGCGACCTGGGAGTCCTGGCCGCGAGCGAGCTCGTGGCGAACTCCCTCCAGCACGGCACCCCGCCCATGCGCCTCGGCCTGCGCCGAACCGACCGCCGCCTGATCATCGAGGTGACGGACGGGGACGACCACCTGCCGCGCCGCCGCCGGGCCGAGCCCGCCGACGAGGCGGGACGCGGCATCTCCATCGTCGCGACGATCGCCACTTCCTGGGGCAGCCGCCGCACTCCCGGCGGCGGCAAGGCGGTCTGGTGCGAATTCGCCCTTCCCGGCTGATCCGCGTCAGCGCACGGCGCCGGGCGCGGTGACCGGCTCGCTCTCCGGCAGCGACACGGCGACCACTCGGGACGGCACCGCCACGAGGGACGGCTTGTCCTGTACGGGCGTGAGCTGACGGCCCAGCTTGAGCGCCAGCACGGTGATGCCCAGCGAGAACAGCACGAAGGTCACGATGTAGGGCCCGGGCAGTGCCGCTCCCATGGGCCCGCCGACGGCAGGACCGACGGCCAGGGCCAGCTGCTTCACCAGGGCGAACGCCGAGTTGTACTGTCCGATCCTGGCCTCCGGGGCCAGGTCGGCGACGAGCGGGGCCACCGTCGGCGAGAGCATCGCCTCACCGAGCCCGAACAGGGCGTACGTCGAGATCATCGCGGCTGTCGCCATGGTCTGGCTGCCGTGCCCGAGGCCGGCGTAGCCCGCCACGATCCAGGCGAAGGCCCAGATCAGACCGACCCAGGCGATGACCCGGCTGCGCCGCCGCCGCTCCACCAGACGGAGCACGACGAACTGCGCGACGACGATGACCGCCGTGTTGGCCGCGAGCGCGATACCCAGGGTGGACGGATCGATTCCCGCGGCCTCGGTGCCGTAGGCGGCGAGACCGGACTCGAACTGCCCGTAGCAGGCGAAGAAGATCACGAAGCCGAGCACGCACAGCTGCACCATGGCCCTGTGCGAGAGCAGCATCCGCAGTCCGGCTTTGGGCTCCGAGCCGTCGGCGGGCACCGCGTCCGCGAGTGACGGGACCCGGGGCATGCGCACCGTGGCCGCGACCACACCGAGCACCAGGAACATCGCCGCCTCGATCAGGAACAGCAGGGTGAAGCTCGACGGACGGTCGACGTCCACCAGCTGGCCCCCCACCAGGCCCCCGATGCCGAGCCCGAGGTTCTGCAGGAAGAACTGCATGGCGAAGGCACGGGTACGGGTCGCGGCGCTGGAGCACCACACCAGCATCGTCGCGAGCGCCGGCTGCATGACGGCGGTGCCCGCGCCGAGGACGGCGGCGGAGAGGACGGTGGAGGTCACACCGTCGGCCACGCCCAGGGCGCCGGCGCCCACCGCCGCCGCCGCGGCGGCGACGATCAGTACGGGCAGTGGACCGCGCCGGTCGATGGCCCTGCCGGTGAACGGCAGTACCGCCAACGCCGCCATGGCGAAGACAGCCAGCACGACACCTGCCGTACCGGCACCGAGATCCCGGACCTGCGCCACGTAGACGTACAGATACGGGACGGTGAACCCGAGGCCGAACGCGCTCAGCGCGCTCCCCACCTGAATCCGCCGCAGCGCTGCACCCATCTCCCTGGTCACACTCACCTACCTCAAGACATGAAGAACTCTGAAGAACACAGACTCGTAGACTTTAACACTAAAGTTAGAAGCTGAACTCTTCACTCTGAAGGACTTCGAAGGCGATGGAGAGCGTGCGATACTGCCCGCCATGTCTGACACCACCGAGCAGCCCGAGCTCCAGGAGCCGAGCCTCGACGAGCAGATCGCGGCCTACCAGCGCGAGTTCCGGGACCTCGACCCGCAGGTCGAGCAGATCGTCTCCGCACTGGGCCGACTGAACCGCCGGATGAACGTGGCCTACGGCAGACAGGTCGCAGCCCTCGGCATCAGCAACGCCGAATGGGAGGTCCTCAAGACCCTGGTCCTGTCCGGCACCCCCTACAGGCTGGGGCCGGGCGAACTGGCGAAGCGCCTAGGACTCACCCCGGCCGCGATGACCCACCGCATCGACCGCATGGCGGGCGAGGGCCTGGTCACCCGCGACCGGGACGAGAACAACCGGGTGCGTGTCATCGTCGAGCTGACCGACGAGGGCCGCACGAAGTGGCTCGAGGCGATGCGCATGGCCACCACCTTCGAGGAGGACCTTCTCCAGGACCTCTCCGGCGACGAGCGCGGCGCGCTGGGGGAAATCCTGATCCGGCTCCTGCGCCGGGTGGAGCACGAGCAGCCGGACGCCGGCGGCCGGCTCACCGACCTGGACTGATGGGGTGGGAAGGGGGCGAGGAGCAGGGTTGACACACCCCCCTCGCTTCCGTAAGGTTCTTCGAGTTGTCACGGAGCCGGTACGGTCCGGCGGCAACCGATCCCGCCGCGAATGCGGCAACCAAACTCAGCACGATCTCCCACCGGGGAGAATTTCGGCATGCCGGAATTCAATTCGAAGACTCGATTATGAGTCGCCGGGAGAATCCGCTAGAGTTTGAGCGTCGGAACGGCCCAAGGGCCGGGAAGGCGACTCCCGCTGACTGGGAATCAGGCCCGAAAGGATCTGATAGAGTCGGACTCGCCGGAAAGGGAAACGCGAAAGCGAAGAACTGGAAAGCGAAACCCGCTTCGACCGGGAATCGGACACGAAAGAGTCTGATAGAGTCGGAAACGCAAGAACGAAGGGAAGCGCCCGGAGGGGCCCGGTGAAACGGGACCGAAGGAAGC